>JBDKGS010000053.1:0-18599 GCA_039798065.1 Fibrobacterota bacterium
CCACGCCGAAAAGTGGCGCTTCCTCTGGGCAATTCCCGTCATGAAATCCAGGTGTGGTACCAGAACGCCGTGATCGCCTCCGATACGTTCACGCTGCATCGCGTTCCCAAAGCGATTCTGAAACGTTTGACTCCGACCTCCGACACCTTGGATTCGAGCGCCACCAGCGTGGAGCTTTCCTGGAAGGCAGAACACACCCTACGCGTGGCCGTGGACGGAAAACCGGTAGACGCCACCAAGGGCGGCATCATCTCGGTGAAACTGGAACCCCTCCACTTCGGCGCGAACCGGACCACCGTCATCGCCTTCGACAGCCTGGGCGCTCCCGATACGACAATTTCCGTCATATACAGGCTTCGTCCCACCGATTTCCTCGTCCGCATGGAACAATCAGGAACCACGTTCTGGGATTCGACGGTCTACATCCTATCCAGCGCGGATTCCGGCGCACGTTACGATTGGTCGGCGAATGGTGGATCCAGTTGGACGACCTTGCAAACTCCCCGACTGAAACTGAATCGGACCGGTGCACCGCTTCTTCGGGCCACCGCCCCTGGATTCATGCCGACCCTCCACAAGGCAGATTCTGTCATCATCCGCCATACCAACAAGGCGCCATCTTTCAAATCGAAGATTTCCCACACACTCGCGGTCGAGGAAGACGCCGGGGAACACCGTTCCATCTTCGCGACCGACATCTCGCTGGGTGGAGAATGGGATTCCTTGCAACAGCCGTCGTTCAAAGTGACAGTCATCGACAACGAGTCACTCTTTTCGAAGCCGCCGACGATCAACGTCGGCACCGGGATGCTCAGCTTCACCACCAAGGAGAACGCCACGGGATCCAGTCGAATCCGGGTCGTTCTTCGCGACAACGGCGGCAGCGGCGAGTCGGCGCACTGGGGGGTCGATTCGACTCCTCCCGACACATTCGTCATCACTTCAAAACCCGTGAACGACCCTCCAACCCTCTCGCCATTCTCCAGCATTTCCGTCCCGAACGTCGCGGGAAAACCTTTCCGCTTCAAGCTCCCCAACGGATCGGTGGGTGGCGGCCCCGACGAAACCAAAGAAGGTCAGATCCTGGCCTACTCGTTTAACGCATTCGGGGAAGGCACGGCGCGCTGTTCGGTCTATGTTTTGCCCACCAGGGACTCGTTCGCGGTCATACCCTTGACCAACTCGACCAAGGGCGTGGCGAGTTTCAAAGTGACGATTCGTGACAGCCTGCCCCCACCCGTGCCTTTGGATAACGTCTTCAAGCCATTGGAATTCGGTCCTCTGCTGCTTCAGATCGAGATTCTCGACAGCATCACCGACACCAGCGGATCCAAGCAGGGATACCTGACCTTGAAAGGAACGACTTGGATGACCGCGAACGTCGGATCACGTTCCTTCCAGAGCGATTCGGCCGGATTCGCCCCCGACACGCTTCCAGGCGCCAAAATCTGTCCGACGGGTTGGCGGCTTCCCAAGGAATCGGACTGGAAGACTCTCTTGGCCAACGCGACTCTCGCCGGCGATGCGGTTCCGACTAAGGACTCGTTGGCGTCGGTACGCTTGAGATGGGCCTACGGATTCCAGGATTCGGCGGGGAACTACCCGGGCACCAACAGCACCGGGCTCGCCCTCGTGCCTAACGCAACAGCACCTTCCGGAGCCACCTTCGCACGTTTCTGGACCGCCGAAGGTTCCATCGCCACTTTCCGTCGCTCCCCGACATTCGCCATCGTGCCGCACGCTTCCGGCGAGACCGCGGGCGTGAGGTGTGTCCTGGACTAGGCCGCACACGGCGCTCATTCCGCTTTGGATCTTCTCACAACGGATTGAGCACCAGTGCGAGTGATCCCTTGAAAGGTGGCAGGTTCTAAGGCCGCGCTACCAGCACTGGTCGTTCACGGAACTCCGCCAAGTGAAACGCCCGGCGGAGTGACTCACCACGGCTACCAGCCGTGGTGCTCCAAATAATGCTGCGCGTCCAGTGCCGCAATGCATCCCGATCCCGCACTGGTGATCGCCTGCTTGTAGGTCGTGTCCTGCAGATCGCCGGCAGCCATCACGCCGGGGATGGACGTTTTTTGACTGCGACCTTGGCACTTCACGTAGCCCTTTTCGTCCAGTTCCACCTGGGTCGCGAACAGCTCTGTGTTGGGCTTGTGCCCGATCGCCACGAATGCGCCCGCGACTTCCAAGGTCTTGAACTCGCCGGTCTGCGAATGCTTCAGTCGCAGGCTGTTGAGCAACTTGCCATCGCCCAAGAATTCGTCGACCACGTACGGGGTGACCATCTCGATCTTGGGATTGGCCTTGGCGCGCTCCGTCATGATCTTGGAGGCGCGGAATTCGTCGCGGCGATTGATGAGATAGACCTTGCTGGCAAAATTTGTCAGGAAGTTGGCTTCCTCCATGGCGCTGTCGCCGCCGCCGATGATCGCCACTGTCATCTTCTTGTAGAACGCGCCGTCGCAGGTGGCGCAGGTGCTGATCCCTTTGCCGTACAGATAGGTCTCTTCGGAGGGAATGCCCACCTTGACGGAACTTGCCCCGGTCGCGAGGATCACGGTGCGAGTTTCGTAGCAGGTCTCGCCTACCCACACCTTCTTGACGTCGCCGTCCAATTCCAGCTTGGAGGCGTTTTCGGTGATGAAGCGAGTTCCGAACTTCTCGGCCTGCTCGCGCATCTTCATCATGAGCTCGGGGCCCATCACGCCCTCGGGGAAGCCTGGGAAATTTTCCACTTCGGTGGTCGTCATCAAAAGCCCCAGCGGCTGCCAGCCTTCGATGCAAAGCGGATTGAGGTTGGCGCGCGAGGCGTAGAGCGATGCGGTGAGGCCAGCGGGACCCGAACCGACGATGATGACGCGTTCCATTCGATGGACTCCTTGTTGCAAGATTCTGCGGCAATGAATTAGGCTCTGTAAGATAGACGCTCGTCCCGACTCGGCACAATCGACACGATCCACAAAACGTCCGCGTCCGTTCGCGTCCCTACCGAAACACGTTGACAGATTCCGGCCAAGTCGATCGACAACAAGCTCTTTCGATTTAACTCCTTGAATGCAACAAAATTCAAGAAAAACGTTAATTTGAGGCTTGTATCAGACTGAGCAGAAGCCGTGTGCACATGCACTGGCGCACAATCAACATTTTTGAGAAAACATTAATGCAGCCATTAACGTCCCCCATCTATTTAGCCTGTATTATTACAGCTTCGATACTGACATCCTGGGTACTCCTTCGAATATTCGGACCCCTAGAAAATGATATCCGAAATTCGCCAATTGACGGAATGCGTGGCTATTTAGCGCTTTTTGTTTTCTGTCACCATACCGTCATTTGGTATCAATTTAAGCAGACAGGGATCTGGGCGCCAACAACTGGGATTTACGAAAACATCGCTAAAACCGGAGTTCGCCTGTTTTTTATGATAACGGCCTATTTATTTACATCAAAGCTGCTTTCACAGCCTGAACAAAAGATCGATTGGTCACAGTTATTTCTATCGAGAGTTTTCAGACTAACACCGCTGTATTTTTTCGTGATTTCCCTGGTAATATCCACAATTATAGTGCAATCGGATTTTTCGATTAACACATCAATCTTCAGCATCTTAAAAAATATTTTACACTGGCTTGGATTCTGCATATTCGATAGCCCCACTATTAATGGTTTTCCTGAAACAGTCAGAATAACATCTGGAACGACATGGACACTAAAATACGAGTGGTTATTCTACTTTTCGCTCCCCCTGATCAGCTTATTTACGCAAAAAAGGGCGCAACTGAAATACGTTATCCTTGCTACAGTCAGCCTGATTACTTATTCACTTGCCCCGCATGAGCCGCTAATGTTTCCTACCGCTTTCGCCTGCGGAATTCTTGTAGCAATTTTCGCGCGCCATCCACTTATAATGCGGTTTTCAAAAAGCATTTTTGGATCAGCATTACTGGGGATAATACTACTCTTTTCCGTTTTCAAATCCGCTAACCATCTGTTTTTATCATGCATTATGCTACTGGCAGCTTCTGGTTGTCATTTCTTCAATATTCTTAACACAAAAGCATCGAAATTTCTAGGTACAATTTCATACAGCATATACTTATTGCACGGAATACTCCTGTATTTCTGCTACCATAAATTAGCAACTAATGAAACGCCAAGATTCATGTCTTTTGCGATTCGCGCCATGATAATAACCCCATTATTAATCATATTATCAAGACTGACATTCACGCATATCGAAAAGCCATTTATGAATCCCACATCCCGAACTATCCTGCTGGCAAATGGGAAAAAAACAATCAGGAGGTTATTTACCAAGATTACGCGCAGAGTCCTTCCTGAAATATGATTCCTCGACCTTGAAATACTCGATCACATCGGTTCACTACCCTTGGTTCCGCTCCGATGTTGGAGTTGCCTCAATGGCTTATGACCTCCATCGGAGTCAACATTCCTCAACGACTGACACTGCAACAGTGTAAGGCGGATACTCTCGGCAAATGGAGCGCAAAAGCGAATTCAGTCGATTGAAACACAATTCGCTAACGATTCAAACACGGAATTTGTCGACATGGATGAGTGGTGTGTCTTGGGCCAAACCCGACTGAATCCGGGGTTTGGTGATCCGTCCAGGTTGCCGGGAATGGGGGTTTTGGGTTTTGCCGTCTTCCCTGTTTTTTTTGAGCAGGGTTGTTTAGTAGCTTCATGCACGGCCCAATCCACTCGTGCACTGATTTTTCGAGGAGCGCACATGTTCGCCGATATTCCCACGCCACTGATCGTCGTCCTTGTCGGACTTGTCCTGGTCTTTTTGTTCCTGCTCGCGAACTTCCTGGGGCTGTGGATCCAGGCCTTGTTCTCGGGTGCGCAGGTGGGGCTGTTCTCGATGGTGGGCATGCGGATCCGGAAGGTGAATCCGCGCCTGATCGTGACTTCCAAGATCATGGCCGTGAAGGCCGGTATTCCTGTGGAAACCGGTTTGCTGGAAGCCCACTTTTTGGCGGGCGGCAACGTGATGCGCGTCGTGCAGTCGTTGATCGCGGCCGACAAGGCCGGCATTCCATTGACGTTCAAGCAGGCGACAGCAATCGACCTCGCCGGTCGCAACGTGCTGGAAGCCGTGCAGATGTCGGTGAATCCAAAAGTTGTCGAAACTCCGGTCGTGGCCGCCATGGCAAAGGACGGCATCCAGGTGAAAGCGCTCGCCCGCGTGACGGTGCGCACCAACATCAACCGCCTGGTGGGCGGCGCCGGCGAGGCGACAATTCTTGCCCGTGTGGGCGAAGGCATCGTGAGCACGATCGGTTCGGCCGACAGCCACAAGGACGTGCTGGAACACCCAGACCGCATCTCCAAGACCGTGCTCGCCAAGGGCCTTGACGCGGGCACCGCTTTCGAGATTCTTTCCATCGACATCGCCGACGTGGAAGTGGGAGTCAACATTGGAGCCAAGCTCCAGATGGACCAGGCCAACGCCGACAAGAACATCGCCCAGGCCAAGGCCGAAGAACGCCGCGCGATGGCCATCGCGCTGGAACAGGAAAACCTCGCGCGCATCCAGGAAATGCGTTCCAAACTGGTGGAAGCCGAAGCCCAGATCCCCATGGCCATGGCCGAGGCCCTTCGCAGCGGCAAAATGGGCGTGATGGACTACTACAACCTGAAGAACCTGCAGGCCGACACCGAGATGCGACAGAATTTGGCACAGGGCGACGCGCTGCCTCCAGCGAAGAGCTAAGAATTGGACACGGGCATCGATTCGATCAAGATCGCCGTCATCGTCCTGGTGGTGCTCGCCCAGGGTGTATCGTCGGGCCTGAAATGGTTGAAGAAGAAGCGTGCCGAAGCCATGCAGCGGGACGCAGCCCTTGGGCTCCCAAACGGTCGCGGCGAAGAAGCCGCCCAGGCCGCGGAAGAACCCGCGATCGATTGGGACACTTGGGGACAGGAAGAAGAATCGCAAGCACCGGAACCCGATCGGCGCAACCAACCCAATGGCTCGATACCCGACGAAGTGGCGCAGCCAAGCGAACCTTTGCGAGTCGCTCAGGCTGATCCATCCCCTTCCAATCCGGCTCCCTCCGCTTCGATGCACCGTGTCATTGCGGCCCATGCCGCTCGCCCTGGTGCTGGACGCTTGACTTCAACGTCCGCTCGGCCCTCTCTACGCTCCATGATGCTTGGCAAGATCATCCTCGACCCTCCCGTTTCGGCACGACACGGGTCGGTACGTGCTCCGCAGGGATGATCGGCATGCGATCAGGCGATCTCGTCGATGTTTTTCCCCAAATGGGTGGGACTCACCGCATTGATCGTCGAGATCATCTGCTGCATTTGCATGGCAGCCAAGTCCTGGGACTTCTTGAGAATGCTGATTTGCACAGCTCCCTGGAGCCCTTCGCCTCTGGCGGATCCTTCGATGGCTGATGTATCCATGAATATCCCATCGGCAAGGTACGGCCAGGACTTGAGGTTATTTCCGTGTTGAGCATTCCAGAGGCCTCGAGCCGCCCAGGATTCTGGATGGGCTTGTCGCACTTGGAAGCGAGCATTCCGCGTGTTGTCGCCGAGGCTGTACGCTTGGCCGAAGTTCCCTCTCCGACCGGGTCGGAGGAGCTGCGCGCGGCTTTGACCTGCGAGTTGTTGGCAGACTTTTTGGATTCGGCACACGTGGACCAAGCTGGCAATGTGGTGGCGTGCGTGAAAGGCAGCGTCGATCGCCCCGGTACCGTGGTACTCGCACCTTTGGATTCTTGGTACGGAGCCGAAACCACCCCTCTCATCGATGTGAGAGCCGATCGTCTGACCGGCCCCGGAATCGTGAACCACGCCATCGCCCTTTCTTCGATGATCGCGCTTGCGCGCACCTTGCGAACCTCGCCAGTGACCGGCTTGGGCGACATCTGGTTCGTGGCGACGGTGGGCTCCGAGATGGCAGGCGACCTGCGCGGAATCTGTCATTTGTTCCCATGGCTTCCCACTGTGGCTTCCCGGGTGATCTGCCTGCAAGGTCCTGGACTGGGCCGCTTGGACCATTGGTCGGTGGGAACCTACCGTGGCGAATTGAACGTCTACGCACCGGGTGGTCACTGCTGGCGCGACGCGGGTCGGTCGAGCGCGCTCCAATTGGCCATGGACTTCTCACGTCAAATGGAATCGCTTCCCAAGGCGGGTGTTCCTCGGACACTCTACAACCCCTCGCGATTGAACGCCGGGGATGCGTGGAACACGTTGGCGTCCAAAGCCACCTTGCAATTCGAGTTGCGCTCGGACAGCGAGGATGAATTGCAACGGCTCATCATCCAGGCGCAGAATGCCGCTCAGGATCTGTGTCGTGGCCATGCGGGATGCCTCGCGAAATTGGAGCAGATGGGATTCCGACATGCCACAGGACTGTACCCCGACCACGCCTTGGTGACCGGCATCCGCGAAGCCCAGAGTTGGGCGGGTCTCGCCTCGAAACTGGGAGCATCCAGCTCCGACGCCTCGGTGTGCTTGTTCTATGGAGTGGCAGCGGCCACGATCGGTCTTTGCAACGCCGTGGGGATCGAGACCCAGATGGAAACGCTCTATCTGGACAGTCTGCCTTCCGGGTTGCGCCAGGCCTACGCGGTCACCATCCAAGTCGCCGGACGGAATTCGACAAAATGAGCATGACGCCGGAAAGTTGGATTTCACGTCACAGCCTGCTGCCAACACCCGAGGCGGCGAAACGCCTGACCGGAGCGGCGAAGGATGGCGTGCGCATGGGCGTGCTGCTCCTGGCTCGCGACAACGTGGCCACCATCGGACGCCATTTGCTGCTCTTGCGGCATGGTTGGCCAGGCGGTGCGGCGCCATGGAGCGAAATCCTGGTGGCCGACCTCGGCAGCTCCGACGCAACCCTCGAGATCGCCCGCGAACACGGCGCGACGGTGATCGAGACAACGGGACTCCAGACGGTTTCTGGCATCGCCAGCGGCGACGGTTTCGTCAGCGGGGTCGAACGGTCAAAATCCGACATCCTCCTGGTGGTTCCCGCGAGCCTCGTGCGCCTGGAATTGGATCCGGTGGCGGCTCTCCTGGCAGCCATGCTCGACCACCCCGCCTGCCGCATCGCGATCGGTGCCGAATCGGCTTCCGGAAGCGCTCTATCGAGGCTTTCCCTCCGTCCGCTGCTGGCGGCGGTCTGTCCCGAATTGTCGGTGGTATCCGACCCCGCATCGCCGCTGCTGGCCGTGCGGCCGGCCGAGGTGAAGCCGCTGCCATTGGCGCGCACCGAAGGCTACGAAGCGGCCCTGGCCGTGGACTGCTGGAATCTCCACGGGCTCGAATCCATCGTCCAGGTCCTGGTGGGAGAGCTGCAGTGGGCGGGCGGCGATCCCCGACAGAATCCGACACACGCGTTCCACTGCCAGCTTGCGGTCCTGGAAGCGCTGCGTCGCGCGGGCCGCATCCAGGTGCAAGGCGAATTCGGACATATCCTGCCCTCGCCCGAGGAATGGACGGAATCCGGCCCAAGGGTGGTGTCGCGTCTGGAAGTGTTCGATTGGAAGGAAGACGAGACCTCGCTCAAGCTCAAGGCCTGGTTCCAGGAAAAGCTCTAAGACAAAATCCGTCACCGACCGGATATCATGCCGGCGACGCCTCGTCGGTCCCTTCGCGCCTACCGAATCATCAACGTCCTGGTCTGGCGTACGCCTCCAGCCACGTATCCAGCCACCACAGCGCCCCTCAGCCCCCCAAGATCGAGATCGGCCGAACCGGTTCCTGCCTTTGCGAACAGTCTCCTGCCATCCAGGCTGCGGATCTCGACCGACCAGGCTCCAGCCTGTGGGGCGACGACATGGAGCTTGTGGCCGAACATTCCCAAGCCAGCGGAGCCATCGGATCCTTCGACAATTTTTGACGTCGGCTCGAGCGGCTCCTTGAGCGTCCCCACGGGGTGCAACAGGGCGTTGGTGGAAATCCCGAAGCTCGATCCGACCCGGTGCCGCTCGCACTGGAATAGATCGAGCTTGATGGTGCGTCCTTGCGCAAGTCCCAGCTTCCAGAATTCGAGCCTCGCGGTATCCGGGGCGTGCTGCCCCCCAAGATCGAGCGCCAACCGCTTTTGCGCGAACAGCCAGATGTCGTCGTCGCCACTGACGGTGATGGAAGCTCCGGGAACATTCTCCGCCTCGAACTGGTAATGAAGACAGAATCCGTAATTGGGAAGGATCCTGGGGACAATCGAGGTTACGGTGTCCAACGGAAAGAAATTCGTGTTGGAGTAGCTCCATTCGCCCTGTTTGCCGCTATTGGCCAACACGACCCTGATCGTAGCTTCGGAACGCGCACGACCTGGCTTGAACCAGTTTCCAGGTCCATCCGCCGCCACGCCGATGTCGCAGGCGATCTTGCCAGTCCATATCGGCAAGCCATCCGCATCGAGGGAATCCTTGACCAACCCTTTGGTCGCCCAGCCACCCTGGGTCGTACTTAGGCAATTGTCGTCGGGACCTTTCTCCGCGAAGGGAGTGTAGCTGGAATCGTAATCGAAGGCGTGCGCCGTGATGAAGACCTTTTCCAGGCCCGGCGCAACGGGATGCGTCGAGATCGCATCACCCAGAATCCAAATGCTGTCACCCGTGACCGGAATCGAAATGCGATTGGATCGCGAACCATCGGGATGAGTCAGCCAGATGGATTCGGGGCGTTCCCACAGAGGAAGTCCAGCCCATCCCGACAAGGCCGGCTTGCCGACCAGTCCATTCCAATCGGGTCCGAAAGCCAGACGATCGCCGGCAGGGAACCCAATCCAGACGGCAGGCTTCGACGCGTTCGGATGTTGGTTCGGGGAAAGCCCCTCGGGCTGCATGAAAACGGTATCCCCTGAATCGAGCGCCACGCTCCACGGGCTTCCCAGACTGTCCCAGGCCACGCGCGAGCCGTTGTTCCCCCGCGCATCGAAACGCAGCTTGACAGTTTTTGCACTCGAAGTCGCCGAATCCAGGCGGGGTGCGGTGTACCACCCATGGAACTTCACGCTGGGCCGCATCCGAAACCGGAGGCCATCCACTTCCACGAACGGATCCACCACCGGGAACGGAGGTCGGAACAGGATGGTCCCCCGCTCCTCCCAGAATGGATTGTGGTTGAAGCAATCCAGTTTGGCCGCGAAGCTGGTGATCGGTGACCGGTCTCGAAGCCAAAGCGTGTCGACCGGGCCAAGCGAATCGATGCATCGATCGAGAAGGATCTTCCGCACCGCGAAAGGGTCGTTGAGTTGCGCGGTGGTTCCGGACTGGTAGGCGGAGTCGAGCTGCACATGGACTGTTTGGTCCGTACCCAAGAAGGCATGATGGACACCCGACAGGTACTTGAATTCGAATCGAAGCAATTCGCGGTTGAAATCGCTCCTTGCGAATCCCGGCAGCGAATACCAATGCCGGGCGAGGGCCCGCGGAACCCGTATCGATTCAGGGACTGCGGAATTGACAGGAATTGTCCTGGCGAACGCATCGCTTCGCACCAGTTGGAGGTTCTTCCTGCCGAGGTAGTAGCCGCTCCTGCTGGCGGAATCGTAACGGGGAACCCAGACGGAATCCGGCCGAATCAGGGTATCGACGCTCCCGAGCATGTACCAGTCGGCCATGACCATGAGCGTGGTGGCGCGAGCTGTACCTGTGCAGATCATAACGGCGAGTGCGAGGAGGAAAGCGCAAGGGCGTAGATGGAACATTTGGGTAAAAGCGCCTTTTTCCGTTTTGTTGGGAGGAATCATTTCCGACAAAATACTCGATGAATCGATCCATGCGGATCGACCACAAAAAAGCCTCCATTCCCGTAGGACGGGAAAATGGAGGCTTCAACAAGCTTTCAGGACTCGTGCACCGGAAATTGGGCAAAATCCGTCGTCCGGTGCGATGGGACCTTTACTGGAACTTGACCGTCACCACGGACGCCTTGGGGATCACCAGGGAGGATCCGTCGCCCAAGGTCTTCTTCTCGACCTTGGGTCCACTTCCATCGTAAGTCTTGCCCATGGGCTCGTTGCCCACGATGCCTCCCGAATTTTCCACGGTGAGGATTTCCACTGTGGCCTCGCCCTTCAGACCAGGCACCTTGAGGGTGGTCTTGTAGTCGGTGCCGTCGTTCTTGTTCACGAACACCAGCGAAACCTTTCCATCTTCCCGTTTGGCCATCCAGCCCGAGAGCTGTTCCTGGTCGGTGGATGCACGCAACAGGGTGCCTGTCAGCGCACCCGAGACCATCTTGAATCCCCAGTAGGCGGGACGACGGAAATTGTACCCCTGAGGATCGCCGTCGCGGGCCAGCAGCGAGTAGTCGCCTAGGCGCTTGTCGCGGCCGTTGTAGAGCGCCCACATGTTCGCCACTTGGATCGGCGACTGCGCCAGGTGGCCCAGGTAGTCGGCGACGAACAATCCTTGCACGTGCTGCAGGATCTGGGGACCCGGGTTGAAGTCGACCGAGTTCCACTCGGTGAGCCAGATCTCGTACTTCTTGCCCTTGACGCCGTATTCGTCGAGCTGCTTTTTCACTTCTTTCATGAGTTCGTCGGCTTCCGCCGAAGTGGCCAGCAACCCTTCGTCGTTTTCCGACTGGGCGTTCTGGGCGTAGTGGTGGACGTTGACGCCGTCGACCACCGAAGCGACTTCCTGGAACACGGTCTTGTTCCACGATCCACCCAGCATCCAGACCACGGTGATCTTGATGGAAGGGTCGACCGCCTTCATGGCCTTGACATATTCCTTCACGACCTTGGCGTACTTCACGCCGCCGTCCTTGCCCCACTGCTCGTAGTACTTGTGCCAGTTGCCGTAGACCTCGTTGCCGAGTTCCCACATGGCCACCTTGGGCCCGGTGCGCTTCTTGTTCACGTATTCCACCCAGCGGGCCGCGCGAGCCGCGTCGCCGTCGCCGATGTTGGCGGTGAACATGGGCTTGCATCCCGATTTGCCACACCAGTCCAGGAACTCGTCGGTATCGACATGGAAGTCCTTGTCCTTGATGGTCTTTTCCCAATCCTCTTCGTCGGCGCGCAAGCCGCCCGGATAGCGCACAACGCCAAGCTTCAGCTGCTTCTGGACCTCGAGGGCGACGGGATCGATCAATTCGGGAGCCCACAGCCCCACGTTGATTCCGTAGACGTCGGGGATCTTCTGGACAGTTTTTGCCAACTCGCCGCTGAACACGGCGGGCAGCTCGGCGGGCTTCTTGGCCTTGGCCATCTCGCGCTGGTTGGTGACGCCCACGCTGGCCAGGTGCATCGTGCCGGGAACGTCGCCGGCAGGCTTGATCCCGATCTGGTAGATGCCGTCCAGATCCAGCTTGTTGTTCTGCTTGGCTTCGGGGGGCTGGTAATAGGGGAACTTCCCGAACGCACGGAACGGGATCAACAGCTGGTTCCATCCGCGGCCAGCACCCGCGCGAGCCAGGAACATTTCATGGTCGCGGTCCAGAATCACGAAGTCGAACGCCTGGAAGGGCTTTTCGGTGTAGAGCCACACCGTCACGCCGTAGTGCTTGGACCAGTCGGTGAACATTCCCGATGCGCTGGAGGTCTGGATGAAGGCGTCGTACCAATCTCCCGGCTTGAAATCGATCTTCAACGCCTGGCCCTTGACAGTTTCTGGCGCTCCTTTCGGCATTGGGGAGATCGCGACGGCGATGTCGGCCGAGGCGCCGTGCTGACCCTTCCAGCCCTCGCCCCATTTCGTGAAGTCGGTGACCAGCTTGTCCGCCTCGCTGGACTTGAACGCGTCCCAATAGGCTTCGGGATCATCGATGCCCTTGGACGTCTTGGTCAGTTGGATCTGGTCCACATAGAAGATGACCGGCTTGGGTTTACCCTTGGAATCCTTGCCCGTCTTGTTCTCGTCCTTGCCGATCGAAAAGCGGACTTCCTGGATCTTGGTCCAGTCCACCTTTGAGGCCACTTCGCGGGATCCCTTGGCATCCCACCACATGCCGTCGTCCAAGAACGCTTTGAGCGGAATGCGCACCTGCACCCACTCGCCTTCCTTGACCACGGCGTAGCCTTCGGCGCTCACCTTGGTCTGGACCTTCTTGTCGCCGCCCTGGTTGTCGAGCAGTCCCACCATGTATTTCTGGGCGGCAGGGCCTCCCTTGATCCAGAAGGTGAGGCTGCCGGTCTTGCGGTACTGCGTGAGGTCGATGTTGTTGTTGACACCCACCGACAAGGCGATTCCCGACCAGTCGTTGTCGAAATACATCGCGAAGATACCGCTGTTCCCCGATGCCGAGCTGGGCACGATCTTGCTGACCGTGCGCCCACCATAGGCGTAGGAGAATGCCCCACCGGGAGGAATTTCATCCAGGAAGACGGATGCGACCACTTCGTCGTCCAGCTTCATCTTGGACTTGGCGGGTCCATCCATCTTTTCGTCCAGATCCAACCAATCTTCGGCGAAGACCGATTCCGCCTTGGCTTTTGGCTTGGCCTTGGCCGCCGGCCCGACGGGAGCAAGATCCCATGCGATCGCGTTTGTTCCAAGCAAGGCCGCAAGGCCCACCCAGCAAATTGTTCGTTTCATTTTGAAACCTCCTTTTGGGAATTCTTCAGGACGACAACATGTGTCAGTCCCGAATTCGCTTATGGAAGTTCATGATAGAAGGAAAAAAGTGTTTGTCGGAACAGGCCTTACCTCTTTGCAAAACATCCGCGCAGCGGGAGTGAAAAGGCTTCGGTGGGATTTTCCGAATCGCCGCCGTCCGTTCCGCTACTCTGTCTAGGTTTGGCAAAACGCCTCCTGTGGCTTGATAAATCCCGGTTCAGTCTAATCTCCCGGAGCGGTCGGAAGCCGGTTTACACGGACAATTCGGTCACCACTTCGAGTCACCAACACCCATTGTCCGACAGGCAATTTGCCCATTACCTTTTGCGTCACATCGCCCAAATTCATCGGAGTTGCCACTATGTCTATCGTTTCTTTGGTCGCAAGCCTCCTCCCGCTCACCAGCTCGGCTCCCATCGCGTTTCCCGACAGCGGGGCTTGGTACACCGGAAGGTACCGCAACCTATTCGTGGAACGCGGCCACTCCGAAGCCGAAGTCAAAACCTTCGTGGACAAGGCTTTTCAGCAACTGTTCTTCGGAGATGCTTCCAACCAGGCTGTCTACCGAGTCATGACTTCCGACACAAGCAAGGCCTACATCGAGGCCATCGACTCCAAGGACGTGCGTACCGAGGGGATGAGCTACGGCATGATCATCGCCGTGATGATGGACCGACAAAACGTATTCAACAAACTCTGGAAATTCGCCAAGCAGAACATGCAGTTCAGCAGCGGTGACGGTCGCGGCTACTTCAGCTGGCAGCTCACCGGCACCAATTTCACCACCAAAGCGGGCGGCCCGGCCCCCGATGGCGAAGAGTACTACGTGACATCCCTGTTCCTCGCCGACAAGCGCTGGGGCAGCGCGGCGGGGGTCGCCAACTATCTCAACTACAAGCAACAAGCCGATAGCATCCTGACCTACATGCTGCCCGGCCGGTCCGGCCAAGGCCCCATGATCGACACGGCCCGCGCCCAGATCCTGTTCATCCCCAATGTCACCTACACGGATCCGTCCTACCATCTTCCCGCCTACTACCGAATGTGGGGCGCCTTCGCCGGACATCACAACAGCCTCTGGAATCGAATGGCCGACACCTCGATCGCGTTCATGTCGCGCTCCTGGCATTCCACCACCGGCCTGAATCCCAAGTTCACCACCTTCGACGGCGCTCCGATGCCTTCGGGAACCAACAACGACGCCGCCGCCAACCTGTACTCCACCGATGCGGTCCGGACACCCATGAACTACGCGGTGGATTGGTCGTGGTTCAAGTCAAATCCTGTCATCGTGACCAACACGAAAAAACTCCTGAACTTCCTCTACGGCAAAGGAGTCTCCTCCTATTCTCAGGAGTACGCGCTCGACGGAACCTCCAAGAGCCAGTACGGCACCTCGGAAGCCCAGATCGGCGCCAATGGTGCCGCCGTGCTGGCATCCGACGACGATCGGGACTACGCCTTCGTCGACGCGCTTTGGAACAAGCCCCTGGCCTCCGGGCAGTGGCGCTATTACAACGGATTGGTCCAGATGCTGGGAATCCTGAACGCATCGGGAACCATGAAGGCCTACGGCAGCCCCGGGATGCTCAAGGTCGCAGGTGCGAAATCCGCCGCTTCCAGGCCGACATTCGAGGCTTCGCTGGTCGGTCGGAATCTGTCGTTTGGCGGAATCGACGGAACAACGGTGAGATTGATGGACGCGAACGGCCGTGAAGTCTCGCGCGTCGTGTCGAATGGCTCGACGAGCATCGCCCTGCCCCACGCCGGGCTGTGGGTGCTCGATGCCGGCGCAACCGGCAGCCGTGTCATCGTCGTGCCCTAGCTCGATTTCCTACCGCATCGGTACTCGAGAGCTTTTCGCCTGCACTCGAGTGACAGGCAGCAATCTTTTGCCAAAATCCCGTGCGATCTCGATCTGGTCCACCCCACTGGTAGCCGGATTTGGCTCGTACGGTTGGCGAAGCGTGTGCAGGAAATTCTCCAACTGCATCAACTTGATGGATAGCTGTGGTTGGTGACCGGGATCCTTTTTGCACAGATCCTGGTAGTGCACGATGCGAGCCTCGAGAAACCGCACCGCGACTTCGTGTCCTCGGCAGTTTTCGACGGCAGTCCGAGTGTTCTGGCTGTAGTTCCCGTTGCGAGGCAGCCCTAGGCAATGCTGGATGGTTTTCACCGCCCATCGTGGGCCCGATTCTATCGCGCACTTGAAGACAAGAAGATTCAAAGGCGCCGGGCAGTCCATGGCGTGGGACGGAATCCAAAAATTCATGCGATAGATGGATTCGACTTCCTGGAACGAAATTGTCCAAATGTCCTTGTCGGCAAGCCGCTGTTCCCGACGCCAAGTCGAATAGACCGCTTGTGTGATCCCATGATTCGTGGGGCCATCAACATCTCCCGGACAATACCCCTTGTTCTCGCGCAAAATCACCGCAAGGCAGCTGTCGAAGTCGCGTCCGACTGTTTCCATGTTCGAACCAAGGCCGTACTGGAGCATGATGCCACCTGTTTTTTCGACGGGAATTTCGGAACCGGCGGTTGCTCCTGGCGCACAGGTGCATTGCCAATACCAGTCTCGATCATACCCGTATTGTCCATTTCCTGTCAAGTTGGATCCGATGGAGTCGGCCATATTTTGACGGAACTCGGGAATACCGAAGCCATATGCCTTCATTGGGGCCCCGTCCAAAACGCCGGTGCTGTACCGCACAACATCCATCCCCCCCCCTTGCAGGACCTCGGGCGCGTCATGCAGTTCCTCGGATGACGGAAGTGATCCCAAAGGAGTCGGACAATGTCAAAATATGGCAGAGTTTTCCACTCAATCGACGCCACTTCCCCTGGCCATGCCCCTCTTTGTCTTTGCCAATTCTCGTTGTGCTCGAGTTCGGCACGGGGATTGCCGATAACAATGGAGTGAGGTACGGAAGGGAGGTGTTGTCATGGAAGCGATCGAAGTTCAAACGCGCGATCTCTTTGGATGGTTCACCGAGAAAATCCTGGAGGTACGACGCACTCGTGAAAAGCGAGAGGTCCTCAGCGAAGAAGATCCGACGGCGACCATCTACCTGGCGAGTTTGCTGACCCACATGATCACATCGCCTTGGCTGGCGCAACTGGATGTCAAAGGTCCCCGGCTGGACATCGACATCGCCCAACGCGCTTCCAAATCCGATACCACGCGCCAACGCATGGAAGTCTACAAGTCGGCCGCGGATCGGTATCTGCTATACCTGGGACTGTGGGACGGATTGCAAGGCCACCAGCAAGGGCGCTACTACCAGATCACCGAGGACAATCTCGCCAACCGGGCTTGCGCCTACTACGGCTATGCCGCGGACTTGGCCCACAGGCTGCCGCCGCCCTCGTCGCAGACGGCGAAGGTCTTGAACGAATATTCGCTGAACCTGGGCATGTACCTGGGAATCCTTCTGGCCATGCGCGGAGATGTTCTGCATCTCAATCCCGTGATGACGGCGGGCGAGGAATTCCATCTGCTGCATGCCTGACGAGACGCAGACAGATTTTGTCACGAACCGAACCGCAATCAGTCGACCATCGGCTCGAACCGAGTTGCGAGGAAATCGAAGGTCGCGTCGGTGATGTTCAGCGTCCGCGCGTCGGATCCATTGCGCAACCCGTTCCGCCGACGGCATTCATCGAGAGACGTTTCCATGGCTATCCACTCGAACGCGAGATCGTTGGCCCGCAGATACGATTCCATCTCGCATCGCGAATCAACGCTCCAGAATCCGAAATCCAAGATCACATCGGCACCCAGTCGCGCATGCGCGGTCCAGATCGGCTCCAGCCGGCGGCACAGAGTGTCCTGGTAGTGACGGAATTTGTCCGCCGGAGGATCGTCGCCGAACAGCTCGGCCATCCATTCGTCGGGCGTGATCCGCAGTGCACCAAGGTCGCGCTCCAGCTCCTTGGCACGCGTGGTCTTCCCCGACCCGATGAAGCCGTGCATTAGATAAATCATCGCGAAACCTCCCGGGAGAGGGGCATCCTCCACGAACCGGAGGATCGAGAGTAAAAAAAGACCTGCTCCCCGGTATCGAGGAACAGGCCCGAAAATCGAAACGTCCGGAAGGTTCCGATCAGGCTTGCGCGTATTCCGGAATCTTGTCGAAGTTCATGTACTTGTAGATGCTTGCCGACGCCGCCGATACGATGCCCATTTCGGCGCGGTATTCTTCGGCGGTGGGAAGCTTGCCCAACTTGGAGGCGATCGCGGAAAGTTCGGCGGACGCCAGATACACGTTGGTGTTCTTGCCCAGGCGGTTGGGGAAGTTGCGCGTGCTGGTGCTGACCACCGTGGCGCCTTCCTTGACCTGCGCCTGGTTCCCCATGCACAACGAGCAACCCGGCATTTCCATGCGCGCACCGGCACCACCCAGCACCGAGTAGTGACCTTCCTTGGTGAGCTCGGCGGCGTCCATCTTGGTGGGCGGCGCGATCCACAAACGGGTGGCGATGTCGCGCTTGCCTTCCAAAAGTTTGGAGGCTGCGCGGAAGTGGCCGATATTCGTCATGCAAGAACCGATGAAGGTCTCGTCGATTTTCGCCCCTGCCACTTCGGACAAGGTCTTGGCGTCGTCGGGATCGTTGGGGCAGCACACTATCGGCTCGACAATTTCCGACATGTCGATTTCGATCACGGCGGCGTATTCGGCGTCGGCGTCGGCCACCAGAAGTTCGGGCTTGGCGATCCAGGCCTTCATGGCGTCGATGCGCCGCTGCAAGGTCTTGGGGTCCTGGTAGCCGTCCTTGATCATGCTCTGCAACAGCACGATGTTCGAGTTGATGTACTCGATGATCGGTTCCTTGTTCAGACGAACCGCGCAGCCTGCCGCGGACCGTTCGGCCGAAGCGTCGGTGAGTTCGAACGCCTGCTCCACCTTGAGATCGGGCAGACCTTCGATCTCCAAAATCCGTCCACTGAACACGTTCTTCTTGCCGGCCTTGGCCACCGTGAGCAGACCCGCCTTGATGGCGTAGAGCGGAATGGCGTGTACAAGATCGCGC
>JBDKGS010000054.1:0-18161 GCA_039798065.1 Fibrobacterota bacterium
GGAGGCATGTTCCTGATCCCGCTGTCGGCCTTGATCCAGTTCCACACCCGCGAGAACACCGCCGGACACATCCTGGCATCGAACAACCTCGCCCAGAACCTCTGCATGCTTCTGTTCCTAGCGGTGCCGGTGTACCTGGCGCAGATCGGGGTGCCGCAACGTGTCGTATTCATCGGCCTCGGGTTCATCACCTTGGCAGGTTCCATCTGGGCCATCGTGCTGTTGCCGCAATCCATGCTGCGCATGATCGTGAAGGGATTGTTCTCCAGCCGTTATTCCATGCACGTGGTGGGGCTCGACAACATCCCCGCCGAACGCGGCGTGCTGTTTTTGGGCAACCACATCTCGTTCCTCGATTGGGCTTTCCTGCAGATGGCCTGCCCGCGCCCCGTGCGCTTCGTGATGCACCGCAGCTACTACGAAAAGTGGTACCTCAAGTGGATCCTCGATCGCCTTGGCATCATCCCCATCTCTTCCGGAGGAGCGGCCTCGGCACTGGGCGAAGTGAAGAAAGCCCTCGAGGCGGGCCACGCCGTGGCTCTCTTCCCCGAAGGACACATCACCCGCAACGGCCATCTTTCCAGCTTCCGGTCGGGCTTCGAGAAATCGCTGGCGGGAACCGGAGCCGTCGTGGTTCCGTTCTATCTGCAAGGCCTGTGGGGAAGCATCTACAGCTTCGCTTCGGGTGGCTACCGCGAAACCATCCGCAGCCTCGATTCGCGCCGCGTCACGGTGGCCTTCGGAACGCCGCTGCCGGATTCCGTCGACGCCGTGCGCGTGAAGAAATCGGTACAGGAATTGTCCATCGACGCCTGGGAATCGCACATCTCGCAGATGCGTCCGCTCGCGTCCACCTGGCTTCGCACCGCCAAGCGCGTAGGGTCGGGTCCTTCGGTCCTCGGACATGACGGTCAGAATCTGTCTGGAACCAGGCTGTTGGGCGCCGTGCTGGCCTTCTCCAAGAAGATCGACGAAATCTGTCCGAACGAACCCCGCATCGGCATCCTGTTGCCGCCGTCGGCCGCCGGGGTGATCGCGAACCTGGCCTGCCTCGTGCGCGGCCGCACGGTGGTGAATCTCAATTACACCCAACCCGGCGAAACCCTGGCCGCCTGCGCCCAACGCGCCGGACTCAAGACCGTGCTCACGTCCCGGCAGTTCGAGACCAAGCTTTCGGCGAAGGGCTTCGACATCGCAGCGCTCTCGCAAGCATCGAATCTGGTGCGCATGGAAGACGTGAAGGAATCCATCGCGCCGTTCTCGTTCGCACGACAGATTCTGCGCGCGAAGCTCCTGCCCGCCTGGTGGCTGGACCTGGTGTCGGTGAAGAAGGTGACGCTTTCCGATACCGCCGCCATCCTGTTCAGTTCGGGTTCCGAAGGCATTCCCAAAGGTGTGGAGCTTTCGCACTTCAACATGGTCGGCAACATGCGCCAGACCAGCGCTGTCCTCAATCCCAACGAAGACGACATCATCCTCTCCACGTTGCCTCTGTTCCACGCCTTTGGCCTGACCATCACCACGCTCATGCCGCTCATCGAGGGCATCCCGTTGGTGACCCAGCCCGATCCCACCGACGCGCGCGCCGTGGGTCGCCTTTGCGCACAGCACCGCGTCACCATATTGTGCGGCACCAGCACGTTCCTTCGCATGTACACGCAGAGCAAATCGGTGCACCCGCTCATGCTCCAGACCCTGCGCATGGTGGTGGCCGGCGCCGAACGACTGCGCCCGGAAGTGCGCTCCGGCTTCAAGGAAAAGTTCGGCATCGACGTGTTCGAAGGCTACGGCACCACCGAGACCACTCCCGTGGCGAGCGTGAACATCCCCGACGTATTGCTGGACGACTGGTCCAGCGTGCAGGTGGGCAACAAGCCCGGCACCGTCGGACTCCCGCTACCCGGCAGCCAGTTCCGCATCGTGGATCCGGAAACCCTGCAGGAATTGTCCATCGGCGAGGAAGGCCTGGTCCTGGTGGGGGGCTCGCAGATCATGAAGGGCTATCTGGACGACGCCGAGCGCACGACGGAATCCGTCGTCGTTCTGGACGGCAAACGCTGGTACAAATCCGGCGACAAGGGCAAGATCGACACCGACGGATTCCTGCAGATCGTCGATCGCTATTCGCGCTTCGCGAAGGTGGGCGGCGAAATGGTGGGCCTGGGCGCGGTGGAGACGGCACTGGCACAATCCGGAGCGTTGGCGCCATGCGAATTCCTCGCCACTTCGATTCCCGACCCAGGCAAGGGCGAACGCATCGCGCTGTTGTACGTGGTTCCGGCCGAGGCCTCAACGCTCACTCCCGACGACATCAAGGACAGAATCCGTCAATCTGGTTTGCCCGCGCTGCAACAGCCGTCGGCGGTGTTCCAGGTAGGCGAACTGCCAAGACTGGGATCGGGCAAGGCCGACTACAGCAAGGCCAAGCAGATCGCGCGGGAGAGGGCCGAAGCCTCGGGATAACCTCTCCGCTTCCCTCCATAGACAAAATTCGTCTTCAAGGCCGTTTCCGGAAACCTCCGGTCGCGGCCTTTTTCGTACCCGGCAAACCGGTGTCTACGCGGGACCGAAAGGATCCATCGGCGAAACTAGGCCGAGAAATGCAATCCGCTGGTTCGCTCTCGGAGCATCTTCGCGGCCCATCGGGCCACCACGGAGGCGGCTTCCACCGCAGGCAATCCATCTTCGTGGATGTTGGAAATCACGTTGCGGTTGGCGTCGGTGCAACCGAACCGCGGCATCCATCCCATGTAGGCCGAAAGGCTCTTGGCGGTGGAAAGCCCAGGGCGTTCACCTACCAGAAGGATGACCACCGAGGCCTGCGAGAGCTGCCCCAAGTGGTCCATCACGCCCACGCGGGCATTGCGGACAAAAACTGGCCCTCGCACCAATGCCACGCCTTCATCTTCCAATCCCGCGAGCAGCGACGGCAGCAGACTGGGCACCTGCGAAGTCACCGCTTCGGAAGAGAGTCCGTCCCCGATCGCAACCAGGATATCGCATCCATTTGCCCCCACGTCTGCGATGGCGGCATGATCCTGCTCGCGGAGGCGCCGCCCCAGATCGGGGCGCAACAAGTATTCACGGCGATCCGCCGCACAAGTCGCCACCGAGGCCACGCACCCCGTGTAGACCGGGAAGTCGGCACCCACCTCGGTGAGCACGGCATCGCGCGCGGCGGCATGGTCGGCCCGGAACAGCAGCAGCTCCGCAGTGCGGGGCCTGGCACCGGCACGCCCCCGCGCGATGCGAGCGGGAGTGCGTGAGCACAGATCCAGGGAATGCCGGGGCTCGGTGAACTTCACCATCTCAATGCGCCCGAACGCGTTCGAGAAAAGACGGCTCCCCGGCAGAAACTGTCAAACGGCCTCCGTGAAGGACGCCGTTGGATTCCATCCACTCGTTGAACTCGGGTGCCGGGCTGCGGCCCAGGAGTTCGCGCAAGGCCGCCACGTCGTGGAAGCTGGTGGACTGGTAGTTGAGCATGACGTCGTCGGACATCGGAACTCCCATCACGAAATTGCAGCCAGCCGTCCCCAATAGGATCAGGAGGTTTTCCAGATCGTTCTGGTCGGCGTCCATGTGGTTGGTGTGGCAGACGTCCACGCCCATGGGGAGGCCGTGAAGTTTGCCCATGAAGTGGTCTTCCAGTCCCGCGCGAATCACTTCGCGGCCATCGAACAGGTATTCCGGCCCGATGAATCCCACCACCGTGTTGACAAGAAACGGCGAGTAGGAACGTGCCAGTCCGTAGCAGCGGGATTCCATGGTGACCTGGTCCACTCCATGGTGCGAGTCGCTGGACAGTTCGGAACCCTGCCCCGTCTCGAAATACAGGACATGCTCCCCGATCTCGGGACGGCCCGCGCGAACCGCATCGTCGGCCTCCGAGAGCAGCTCCTGGGTCACTCCAAACGATTCGTTCCCCGTCTGGCTTCCCGCGATGCTCTGGAAGACCACGTCGCAGCGAGCGCCCTCTTCCAGCGCCTGCAGCTGCGTGCTCACGTGGGCCAGCACGCAGACCTGGGTGGGAACGCCAAGTTGGTCGTGAACAAATTCCGACACACCTGTCATGGTGCGTTTCACGGCATCCACCGTGTCATCGGCGGGATTGATGCCCACGAGCGCATCACCCACTCCAAAGGAAAGGCCGTCCTGCACAGAGGCCAAAATTCCGGCGAGGTTGTCCGTCGGATGGTTGGGCTGCAACCGCGACGAAAATGTTCCGGGCAACCCGATGGTGGTGCGGTTGGTGGTGACCACCCGCAATTTTGAGGCGGCCAAGACCAGGTCCATGTTGGACATCAGCCGTGCCACCGCCGCGATGGCTTCGCTGGTCAGACCACGCCCCCAACGAGCCACGGTTTCTCCATCGGCTTCCAGAATCCGGTCGCGCAGCTCGCCGATGGTCCATCCCGCCGTCTCTGCGCAGGCATGGGTGTCGAGTCCCGACAAAATTCGACGCGTCACCCAATCGATGCCCGGATCCACGGCGGGTTGTTCTAAAAAAGCGGAAACCTTGATGTCGGCAAGAAGCATCCGCGCCGCCATGCGCTCCAATGTCGTCGCGGCGGCGATCCCGGCGAGTCGATCACCCGCCTTGGGTTCGTTGGCGCGCGCCATCAAATCGTACAGGTCGCGGAAGGCGTAATTCTTCCCGCGCAATGTGGTCTGCAGTTTCATCACGCAAAGGAATACAAGCAATGGAAATGCCCAATTCGTTGCGCCTGCCATTTCACCACAATTCAAAACCGTTTCAGTGAAGGCATTGACAAATTCCGCCACTCTTGGGAGCGATTGTCATTGCCATGTACACCGTCCAAACCTTGCCTCCTTGCAAGCAGTAGCATGGCACCGAGCTTGCGATATCTGGTTTGCAACGCACTTGTGATCGGTCCCTCCATCGACTCGCGGAACAATCAACGTTCCGGATTTTGGACTCCGATGCATCTGCCGACACCGCCAGCCACCGAAGGAACCTGCCATGTCACCAACCTCGATCCCTCCTCGCACGACGACATCCGACGACGTCGCCCTGCTCGAATCCTTGGGTTACAAACAAGAGCTGGGACGGCGCATGGGTGCGTTCTCCAACTTCGCCATTTCCTTCTCCATCATCTGCATCCTGGCGGGCGGCATCACGGCCTTTCCATCGGCCATCGGCGCGGGCGGCGGACTGTCGGTGGGAATCGGTTGGCCCTTGGGCGCCGCCTTCGCTCTGGTTGTCGCATCGGCCATGGCGCAGATCGCATCCAGCTATCCCACCGCAGGTGGTCTGTACCACTGGAGTTCCATCCTTGGCGGAAAGGGTTGGGGTTGGGCCACCGCGTGGTTCAATCTGCTGGGGCTCATCTTCGTGACAGCTTCTGTCAATTTTGGCGTGTGGGATCCGTTCTTCAAATCCCTGCTGGCGCCGCTTCTTGGCATCGACGCCTCCAACGCAGGTTGGCTGGGACAAACCCTATTCATTGCTGGCATCACCATCGCGCAAGGATTTCTGAACGCCCGCGCCCCCAAGATCACGACCTGGCTCACGGATTTTTCGGGCTACATGATCCTGGTCCTTGCCGTGCTGCTCACGGGCAGCCTGTTGGCCTTCCACCAGGGGCCGCTGCAATTTTCCCGCTTGTTGGAATTCACCAACATGACAGGCCTGGAAGGAAGTTGGTGGCCCACCTCCGGCGGCGTGATGGCCTTCTTGAGCGGCCTGCTTCTGGTCATCTACACCATCACCGGCTACGACGCCTCGGCTCACGCCTCGGAAGAAACCCACGAAGCGGCAAAAAATGTCCCCAAGGGAATCGTGCGCTCGGTGATCTGGTCGGCGCTGTTCGGCTTCGCCATGATCGCCGTGTTCGTGGCCACCATGCCCGATATCGCTTCCAGCGTGAAACTCGGATTCGGGTTCTTCGGCGCGCTCCTGGGCACCCTGCCCGCCGGGCTCAAGGCCATCTTGTCGGTGGGCATTTTCCTGGCCAATTTCCTTTGCGGACTCGCCGCCCTCACCGCCACCTCGCGGATGATGTACGCCTTCGCCCGCGACGGCGGACTCCCGTTCTCGAAGTCGCTCAAGACCGTCGAGCCACGCACAAAAACCCCTGTGGCCGCCACCTGGACCAGCACGTTCCTGGTGATCGCCGCAACCATGTACGGCGACGCCTTCCTGGTGCTCTCGACAGGATGTGTCGTGTTGCTTTATCTCTCGTACGTGATGCCCACCGCCGCCGGATTGTTCGCCGAAGGCAAGACCTGGACCGTGAAAGGCCCGTTCGATTTGGGCGCCTTCTCCAAGCCCATCGCCGTGCTGGCGGTGCTGGGCGGTTTGGTACTGGCGTTCGTTGGCGTACAGCCTCCCAACCAGAAGGTGCTCTGGCTGGTGGTGGCCATGATCGCGCTGCTGGCCGCCGCCTGGTGGGTGTTCGGCGTACGCAAATCGTTCCAGGGTCCGCCGGCGCGCGATGCGTCGGATTCTATCACAGACACCTCGTCGGTGGGCGAAGTCGAGGCGGGGTGGCAGTCGTCGACCTAGCGCCGCGCCTTTCCCTGTGCTCGGGGAGACGTCTCTCCCCGCGCCTTCGGCTCCGCCGCTCCCCGAGTGCCGGCCTCGTGCCGGTGTATCGACCGCTACGCGTTCTGTTCCTCGGCGGGGCACTTCCGGTGCCAAGGGCGGCGGGATCCTCGGCTCCCCACTCTCCGGGGAAACCCCGGACCCGGCGCTTCGCTTGAACGATTTTTGTCTACGACGGTTTTTGTCTTTTCGCGAACTGCCGGCCGCGCCATCGCAGCGTGATGCTACTGCGTGAAGCCGTAGCTGTTTGGTGCCGGCGAACTCCTCGCAGTCCGAAACGACACTTATGACCATTCCATGGGCAATTGTTCTACGGGAAATGCCCACCCCTTTTTGTCTATCGAGAGTAGCCTTAATTCGTCACGAGGTACGTCCCCCCGTATTAGGAGTTTCGATGCGTTTTCTCATCTTGGCTACCCTTGCTGTTTTCACATTTTTCAAGACTTCATCGGCATTTCCGTTTCAGACCGGCGACACCTATGAGTGGTCCTCCTGGAACTTGACTTCCTACAAAGAAACCCCAGTCCGCGTAACCATCCTCGATACCATTGCGGCAACTGGCAACATGGCTGATTCCGGTGTCGTTTGGAGGTTGCTTCTCCAATTCGACTCCCGCCCAGCGGATACACTCAAACTCTTCGAGTTCAAGGATGGAGCGCTGCGGTGGACGCACGGCTCTTTTCTGTTTCCCGTCGAACTGCAATCCCCTCACTCCATCCTCGCTTGGAAACGAGGTGGCTACGATTGGGGATACTTCAATTGTAGAGGTTGTTCCGAAATTACGGCGATCGTCCACACAAACGATGGCGCCGACATCGAATCAAAGCGAGTGGCCTTCACCCCGTACGCAGGAGCCTGGTTGATTTCCACCCAGCGAATCCACGGGGTATGGACGGATAGCGCGGGGCCACTGTGGTTTCAATCCGAAGGTGACGGCGATTATTACCTGAAGTCCAAGAACGGCCGAAAAATCGATTGGCAAAACCTCCATTTGGACACCATGCGCCACCGCGCGAGCGACCTAGATCAGTCCATCGCACGGCGCCGGGCGTTGATCAGGTATCCGCGAACCGGAGATCGCTACGTATGGCAGACCATCCAAAATCGAATTCTCGTACCGCCCTCATCCATCGAGCCCTCCTTCGCCCATACATTGTTGACCACTGCGATTGTTTCAGATGCTGCTCCTGACTCGTCCGGATGGATCCGACGAACATTCAAGGTCGTGACGGACTCGACGATTCACCAAGTGGAGGGTAGTCCAATCCCAACCTATTCGGCTCGGTCCGACACGTCGTTTGTGCGCCAACGTTGGGATTCAGCTGGCAATATCCTTTACGATGTGTCCACTCTATTCTCCGAAAGCTGGTGCGCCAGAGCTGGAGACGTCGAATCAGCCGATGGGAGCGTTCTCCGGGGTTCAGCCACCTACCTGTCCACCGGGGAACTCGCCAGTCAGGCCTGGTCCTCATGGCGTGACTTCAAGGGTGTATGCCGAATCTGTACAGATTCCAGATCGGGGAGCATTTCGCTTCTTTCCGCACCAGGATATGCCACCAGTGTCGAAGTTCATCCGAACCAGACTCCTGCCAAGTACAACATTCTTCCCCTCCGAGAACTGGCACTCCAGGAACCACAGGCAACACTTGTTTGGTTTGCGCTTGATGGGCGCCGGGGAATGCAAACTGTGTCGGAATTCACACGAGCACGTCGGTCTGGTTTTTTTCGGGTGCGCATTCAGACATCGCAAGGTGCTGTCTTCGAAGGGACCGTCGTAGGGATGTAGGGTTTCGGTTCGATTCCGACTGAATTCACCTATTGCGAATCACGTATTCGCAGATAGACTCAGTGGCTGCTGTTGGCTGCCGTTCCGTAGCGCTCCAACACATGCCCCACCATCGCCGATGACAATTCCTGTTCCGCCTGGAAGATCCGACCCACTTTCTCCTTCTCCAGGAATTCGGCCTCGTCGCGGCTTTCGGTGCGCAGAGCGATCTCGATGCGCGGATTGAGCGTCTTGGCGATCGCCACCATTTGACGCAGATCCACCGGGTCTGCCGTGGCGACCAACAGCATGCCGGCTTTGGCGATGTGGGCTTGCACCAGCACCATGGGGTCGGAGGGATTGCCAGACACGGCGGGATCGCCGTTGCGCCGCAACGACTCGACCAGTTCGCGGTTGGGATCCACCACCACGCACCGGATGCTTTCGCTCTTGAGTTGGGCATGGATGCGTTCTCCCAAACCTTTGTAGCCCACCAACACCACCTGCCCCGACAGGAACTTCTGGTCGGTGGAATAGGGAAGCATGGCCAAGGGGTCGGCCGGTCGCTCCAGGATTCGTGCGATCCGCGAACGCTTGCGGATCCACTCCAGTAAAGGCCCCGAAGCGCGGAACATCAACGGATTGAGGGCGATCGAAAGGATCGCCGCACCCAGCACCAGGCTTTGTTCGTAGGGACCGACGATCCCGAGCCCCCGACCAAGCCCCATGAGCACGAACGAAAATTCGCCGATCTGCGCGGTGCCGGCACCGACGGTCAAGGCTGTATTCAAAGGGTACCTGAAAAACAAAACCAGTGCGGCGGTCACGATGCTGTTGAACACCATGATCAACGCCAGTACGGACAAAATCTGGAACGGGTGGTCGATCAGGATCCAAGGATCGAACAACATGCCCACCGAGACAAAAAACAGCACAGAAAACGCATCTCGCAACGGGAGCGATTCCTCGGCGGCGCGGTGGCTGAGCTCCGATTCGCGCAGCACCATTCCCGCGAAAAAGGCTCCCAGTGCGAAGGATACGCCAAACAATTCGGACGCCCCGAACGCGATCCCCACCGCGATCGCGACAACCGACAACGTGAACAGCTCGCGGGAACCCGTTTTGGCGACCTGCAACAGGATCCACGGGAACAATTTCCGTCCAAACAGCAACATCAAGACGATGAACACAACAGCCAACGCCAAGGTGGATGCCGTCTGCGGAAGCGAAAAAGACCCGGCACCACCGGTCATACTTTTTGCGATGGGTGGCAGCAACACCAACACCAGCACCATTGCCAGATCTTCGACCACCAACCATCCGATGGCGATCCGTCCGTTCATGCTCTCCAGGATGCCTCGCGCCTCCAGCGCCTTGATCAACACCACCGTGGAGGCCACCGACACAGACAATCCAAAGACCAACGCCGCCGCATCGTTCCAACCCCACCAGCGCGCCAACAGCCACCCCACCACCGTGGACGCCGCCATCTGCAGCAAGGCACCCGGAAGCGCGATCTTGCGCACCTGCATCAGGTCCCCGAGCGAGAAATGCAGGCCGACACCGAACATCAGAAGCATCACGCCAATTTCCGCCAATTGCCCTGCAATGGAAACGTCGGCGATGTATCCCGGCGTAGCGGGGCCCAGCGCGATTCCGGCCAACAAATACCCCACCAACGGAGTCAGACGGATTTTGGCAGCGAAGAATCCGAAGACCAGCGCCAACCCGAGGGCTGCCGCGAGGGTGGAGACTAGAGTCATTTCGTGGTGCAAGATCGGCTCCGGTAAAGGGCATGCGCCGCTTCATCGCGACCTTGCCGTTCACTCTTCCTCCAGTTTAACAGGTTTTGTCGCCAAAAACTGCCCTGCTTCGTATCGGCCATTGTTTCGACAGTGTCAATCGACAGAGCTCGATTGGCGACAATTCGGATGAGCCACCAGATCCCCACGAAGGATATCTTCATCTGTCAATCTGGCATTAACCTTGCATGTTTGACAGAAGAATGGACCCAAGCCAGGGAACCTCTGCGATCATGAACAACTCCATCGTCAGCCGCTGCAGCCTTCCCCCGTGGGCTTTGGCGTCCAGTGAATTCCAAGGCAACCCCTGGCCCATCGAAATCGTCGGGGCACGTGCCGCAGAAAGCCGTCTTTTCGACCTTTTGGACCGCATCGACAACCCCTCCGACCGAGGCGCGACCTTCCACGAATATCTGTCGGTGCGATTCCAACTGGAACAATGGGGCGGAGCGTCGAGCACCTCGGCCGAGAGCCTTCGCCACAGCTACATCCGGTTTTTGCGCGGCTGGGGCGCCGACAGCAACGAACGCTCGGGCGCCGTGCTCAAGAGCTGGGTGGAAAGCCGTTTTGGTCTTCGCGCAACCTACCACGGAGGCATTCTGGCGCAGAACCCGATCGCTCAAGAGAAGTACATGCGCGACAAGATGAGGGGTGAAGCCGAAACCACCGCCATCGCGAGCCAGCTCGACCTCCTGTACACTTTTTGTCAGTACGAGTACGCGCGCACCCGCCCCGACGAACGTTGGCTCACCTTGTACCGCGGCACCCACGACCCGGAGGAATACGCCGTGCGCCGCGAGGGAACCGATGGACTGGTGGAGCTCAACAACCTCAGTTCGTTCACCTCCGATCGCGAGATCGCCTGGGAATTCGGATCTTCCGTGTGGGAAGTGAAGGTTCCGTTGGCCAAGATCGTCTTCTACAGCGGCCTGCTTCCGCGCAGCCTGCTGGAAGGCGAAAAGGAGCACCTTGTGCTTGGCGGAGAGTACCGCGTGAAGAAGCTGAGATTCTGATGCCCATGCCATTGACAAAATCCGACCGTATCAAAGGCGGCATGTGGGGGCTTCTGGTGGGCGACGCGATGGGAGTTCCCTACGAGTTCGCGCCACCGGTGCGCATTCCCCCGATCGCCAAGATCGAGATGGAACCGCCTGTGGATTTCCTGCGCGCCCACATGGGCATCAAGCCCGGCACATGGAGCGACGACGGCGCCCAGGCGCTTTGCCTCGCGGCCTCGCTTCTGGAAAAAGGCGGCGTGGATCCACTTGATCTGATGAACCGTTTCGCGCGCTGGTTCCGCGACGGCTACATGGCGGTGGACCGCGACGTCTTCGACGTGGGCCTCCAGACTCGCCAGGCGATCGGACGTTTTCTGTCAGGCAAGCCGTTGGAAGAATGCCCTCAAGGGGGCGAATGGAGCAACGGCAACGGCTCGCTCATGCGCGTGCTCCCGCTGGCGCTGTGGCACCAGGGAAGCGATGCGGAACTGGCGTCGGATGCCATCCTGCAATCGGGAACCACCCACGGCCACATCCGCAGTGGCCTGTGCTGCGCGCTGTACTGCCTGTGGACGCGGGCCATCATGACGGAATCCGTCAAACCGTGGCTGGAGGCGATCGAACGCTTCGAAGCGTTGTACGACATCGGGACTCCCGAACGCGACGAGTACGAGACCAACATCCACCCCCGCGACCCGGCACCCGCCAAGGGGAGCGGCTACGTGGTCGACACTTTGCTCAGCGCCGTTTGGGCCATGGAGGCGGGGCCGTACGAGTCGGTGGTGAAGGCCGCCATCTCGCTGGGCCAGGACACCGACACCACCGCCTGCGTGGCGGGCGGCGTGGCGGGCGTGCGCGACGGGATGGACGCCATTCCCAAACGCTGGATGAAACTCTTGCGCGGGCGGGAAAAGGCCGAGGATTGGATTGTCGCGCTTATAGCACATAACAACGCCAAGCGTCAATAAAAACCTGAAAATCATGGGTTGGGAGTGTATCCCTGTGGGACTCAATAGTTGAGGCGGCGGTCGCCAGAATCACCCAAACCTTGCATGCAAGGGTGTAGGATTTAGCCTGGTGCATTCTTCTTCTCCCAAGCCAAGGGAACTCCCACGCCAATGCTCGCCATAGCCCCCCTCCTCGCCGGCCTTGTCTCCGCCCCCCAAATGCTCCTGCATCTGCGTGCCGACACCGGCATTGTACTGGATGCCAGCCAACGGGTGGCACTCTGGAAAGATCTGTCGCCTCGACACACGGATTTCGGCACCACCAATTTTCCGTCACCTCGAGCGGTTTTTCTGACCCGCTTCCACGATACCGCCGAAAAACGCGTCTACAAGACGTTCGACTCGAACGAGCAGCTTCGTCCTCGAGTGGTGGCCAAAGGTATCGGTGGACACCCATCGGTGGTCTTCGATGGATCGCAGGTCCTGGTCGATACGACCAGCCTGCCGCTCGATGCGGGCTTCACGCTTTTTGCGGTGGCTCAGGATTCAACAGGGAACGGCAATGCGGCGACCTTGATCGACAAGGGGCCAGGCGACATGAATACTGCCTTGTCCAATGGTTGGGCCGACAGCATCAACGGCTGCTACGCCCTCGGCATCCCATGGGTCGACAATGTCACTACCTCCAACTTCGCATCCTCCTCACCGACCCTCTACGGATCCTCGTGGGACGGGCATTCCGGCAACCTCTGGGCGAACGGACAGTTCTTGTCAACTGGAACATGGGTCCGCACCATCAAGAGGAACAAGGAGACTTGGATCGGCGGAGTGAAGAACCCGCACGGAGATCTTCAGGCCTTCTTGGACGGTCGGATCAGTGAAATCCGCGTCTACGCCGGCGCACTGGATTCATCCACACGCAAATCGATCGAGGACTCGCTGAAATGCCGTTACGGCATCGACCTATCCGCGTGTCCACCACCCAAAGCCTCGGATGCGTTGCTCTTGCATTTGCGCGCCGACACGGGGCTGGTGCTCGATTCTCGCGGTCTCCTCGCCACGTGGAAGGACCTGTCCCCCCGGCATACGGATTTTGTCACGACAAATTTTGGTCTGCCGCGTGCGGTCTTTGTGACACGCTACCACGACACCGCCGAGAAACGTGTCTACAAGACCTATGCCGCGGACTCGCTTTTGAGGCCAAGAGTGGCCCAAAACGGCATCGGAGGCAAGCCATCGGTGGTCTTCGAGGGCCAGCAAGCCTTGGTCGACACCACCACATTGCCGTTGGATTCGGGATTCACCCTCTTCGCGGTAGCCCAGGACTCGACGGGAATCGGCTATGCGGCCACGTTGATCGACAAGGGGCCGGGCGACATGAACACAGCCTTGTCCAATGGCTGGGCTGACAGCATCAACGGTTGCTTCGCGCTTGGCATTCCATGGATCAACAACATCACGACCTCCAACTTCGCATCCTCTTCGCCGACCCTCTACGGGTCGTCGTGGGACGGACGCAAAGGCAACCTTTGGGCCAACGGACAGTTTTTGTCTACAGGAACATGGAGCAGCACGATCAAGAGGAACAAGGAAACCTGGATCGGAGGAGTTAAGAATCCTTACGGAGATCTCCAGTCCTTCTTGAAGGGACGCATCAGCGAAATCCGCATCTACAGGGGCGCCCTCGATGACTCCCTCAGGAAGAAAATCCAAGATTCGCTGATCGAGCGCTATTCGATCCTCTCGCCTCTCCCGCCGCCGCCCGTCGACGACGGAATGATCCTCCATCTGCGCGCCGATACCGGAGTGATCCTCGATTCACGAGGCAAGGTTGCCACCTGGAAAGACCTCTCGACCCGTCATACGAATTTTGTCACCACGAGTTTCGGCAAGCCCAAGGCAGTCTTCCTGACTCGCTACCACGACACCGCATCCAAGCGCGTCTACAAGACCTACGATGCGGATTCCCTGTTGCGCCCTCGGGTCGTGCAAAACGGAATCGGTGGACGTCCATCCATCGCCTTCGACGGAGAGCAAGCCTTGTGCGACACCACAAGCCTCCCGCTTGACTCGGGCTTCACACTGTTCGCCGTTGCACAGGATTCTACCGGCAACGGTCACACCGCTATCCTTGTAGACAAAGGTCCAGGAGACTTCAATACCGACCTGCCCAACGGATGGGACGACTCCATCAATGGCTGCTTCAACATGGGAGTGGCCTGGGTGCGAAATTTCGCCCAGTCGAATGTTCAAACATCCAACCCCGCGCTTTACCAGTCTGCGTGGAACGGTCAGATCGGATCGCTCTGGATCAATGGACAATTCCTGGCCTCGGGAACCGGCTCCAATCCTTCGGCCCGCAACAAGTCGACTTGGATCGGCGGCGTGGAGAATGCACACAACACCCTCCAGAACTTCTTGACTGGGCGCATCAGCGAAATCCGCATCTATCGCGGGATCCTCGACTCGAATCTCCGCAAGGCCATCCAGGACTCCTTGATCGCTCGCTACCGGATCGGCAAGATCCCGCCGCCGCCCGTCGCAAACGGACTGATCCTCCATTTGCGTGCCGACACCGGAGTGATCCTCGATTCGCGCGGCAAGGTCGCCACATGGAAGGATTTGTCGCCACGTCACACGAACTTCCTGACACCCAATTTGGGCAAACCGAAGACGGTGCTGCTCACACGTTTCCATGATACGGCGGAAAAACGGGTTTACAAGACGCTCGATGCAGACTCGCTGCTGCGCCCAAACATTGTCAAAAATGGAATCAACGGCCTTCCATCGGTGAGCTTCGACGGTTTGCAAACCCTCGTCGATACATCGAGCCTGCCTCTCGATTCCGGCTTCACCGCCTTCATCGTCGCACAGGATTCGACCGCTCATGGTCAAGCGGCAACGATGCTGGACAAGGCACCGGGCGACTTCAACTTCGGCCTCCCCAACGGATGGGACGACGACACCATCGGCAGCCTCTCGCTGGGAGTCGGTTGGGTCGCATCCATCGCGCATTCCGATTTCGAAACCAAACGCCCCTGCCTTTACGAAGCATCGTTCGGCGACTCGACCGGAATCATCCGCACCAATGGACGATTCCTGACAGCCGGCAAATGGAAATCCGGTTCGGAACGAAACAAATCCACGTGGCTTGCCGGCACACTCAATTCTCACCAGGAATTGCAGAACTTCATGACCGGCCGGATCAGCGAGATCCAGGTCTACTCGGGAGTCCTCGACTCCGCGACCCGCGTCTCGGTGGAAATGGCGCTGATCCAGCGCTATTCCATCGTGGATTCGGGTGCTCATGTCGGTATCGGCGCTCGCAATACCTCGAGTGAAACACGGATCTTCAAGTCGGGATCTGCGTTCCAGATCTCCACCACGGAATTCGATCGCGCCATCCTTTACGCTCCGAATGGACGGATTCTGTCCACCCAAGCCATCGTAGGCGGACGGGCGACACTTCCAGCCTTCCGTGGCACCGCCATCCTCCAGCTCGCGATCGGCGGAAAGCGGTCAATCAGCAGGGTGCTCGTCTCCGACGAGTGACCTAAGCGCGGAACCATAAGTCAGAAATTGACTTTACCCCTCCAGGACCAAGCGGATCTGGAGGGGTTATTTTTATCCGATCCTCCACTGGCACCACTTCCTTCCTGGACCCCCCATGAATCTCCCCTCTAGGATTTCAACTTTTCCCCTCGTATCGGGAGTCCTCGCCTCGATCTTGATGAGCGGCTGCAGCGTGGAGCCGAGCAATGGCGTCATTTCGACAGGCAACGCCGGGCGCATTCTTGGTGCAGCGACCTTCGATAATCATGGTGTCGAAATCGCTGCCAGGCTTGTCATGACAAGAACCGGCAGCGACTCCTTGATCGATAGTTTGCGCACGGACACCTCGGGCACATTCGAATTCAAGAATGTTGCCTCCGGGACCTATCGAATCGAAGCTTGGTCGGAAGGGAAGCTGCAGGGGAAATCCGGCGAATTCAAAGTGGATCGCAATCTGGTGAAAGACATCATCGTTGTATTGGTCCAACCTGTTCGGTATCTGCTCGACGCCTCCATGCTCGGGCAAGTCGATTCGATGTTCCTCGATTACCCAGGCAACCCCGCTTTCAAGCAAGGTTCGCTTTGGAGCGTGCAAGGTTTGAAGGGAACATCAGGAACCCTCTTTACACGAATCAAGAACTCCAACGGCGAAACCAACTGGCTCGCATGGGAAATCCAACCTGTCGGCGACACGTTGAAGATCGTTGGCGTCTCCAACTCGCCCTCGGCGGTCTACGTACGAAAGATCGACACCTCCGCATTCTTCATCTCCCCTCACACAGTGGCGCTCTGGACCTTCGACTCGCTTCCGTCCCAAGGGATTTTCCGGGACCTATCGGAATTTCGCAACGACCTTCTAGCGCCTGCGGGAACCCAGATCCGGAGCACCCCGCACGGCAACGGGTTGTACGCCGGATCGCTGCAAAGCAACAATCCACTTTCGACATCCGGATCGATCCTGCCCGCAGCCTTGCGATGGACAAAAACCGGCATGCAGACCTGGGAAATGCGCGTCAAACTGGAGAAGGAAGCTCTGGACGGCTTCATCTTTCTCGGCTCCTACGTCGGACCCGAAATCGGGATGAACGGAAGTCGGGCGATTGGCATCTACCAACAAGCCATAACAGAACGCGGCAATGCATGGTTCGGTGTGCTATCCGAACCGAACGTCATACCGATCGGACGCTGGGTGAACATCGCAGTGGCGATCGATCAATCCCACAACGACTTCTATCTCTGGATCGATGGGCGGCCTGTCCAGCTCTATCCAGCCTACGACGTGACGAGCCTGGGAATGGTCGCCGATACCACCCGACCATTCAATGTGGGTGGAGCGGCTTGGGATGCTCGCGTCGGCCCATTCCTTCTTGACGAGGTGAGAATCTCCGACACGTTGGTGTTCGGCCAAGGACTTCCCACGCAACCCGCGAGCGTCTACAAGATGTCCCCTACGACCATTGGCACGTCGTCCACCGGGTCGTGCAGCGACTGTCAATCCTTCTCCATCTGTAACACTGGCAGGTCTGGAACCGGATACCTCATTCTTCAGCCAAACCTCCCGGCGGCGCTGAATGGTAAACGCTCCGTGTCGAGCAGAATGCTGATCTGGTCTGCTGAGGAACCCGGCAACCAACGATTTCTCGCCTATCGTCTGCTGAAGCCTGCCGAAACCGTCGCAATGGTCCGACCCGCTCCCGTTGCAGGAGTCGACTACGAAGCCACGCCGTTCACCGTCGGAGTGGCTCAGGCAGGAAGCACTGGTGGCATCTCCTTCGATGCTAGCCAGGCAGCAAAAGACTGGCTCGAGCACCCGGAAACCGCCTATGGCATAATCGTCAAATCAGCCGACTCGCTGGCCGCCCCATTCTCCGTATTCACTTCTTCGACTTCGACGCCACAGAAGGCTCCTTCGATCGAAATACATTACCGTTAAGATCAGCCTTTCCGCGTCCTGCAAGAAAATGACGACGCCCCATCGGACAAAATCCGGCGGGGCGTTTTCATTGCCAAAAACCGTCAAGCACTCCTCAGAACCACCGCCCGATCGTCACGGTGGCGGAGGACTTCGAGGCCAGCGCGTCCAGCTGCACCATCGCCCCGATCTCCCAATCGTACAGGTAGCGCGCCCAGCCGTCGCCGCGCCCCGGATCCACCAGGCCCTTGAGCCAGATCGGATCGCGATCGGCAAGCCACGGACGGAATCGCAACGTGGTCCCCACCGCCATGCCCAATCCCGATTGGATCCACAGCCGTTTGCCGGAATCGGCCGCGACCGTGGATGGCGCCTTGTGGTAGAGGGTGCTGCCCTGCAGCCTGAACGACAGCGCCTGGCTGAAGTTCTTCTCGGCCCCTACCTGCAATCCGAACTCGCGATCGTCGTTCATGGGCACCGAAGCCCCGATGCCCCACTGGAGCCCGTCGGCCCGCACCGCGCCGAAACCAATTTTTGTCACCGCGTCGAGCGGAAAGGCCGAGTCGCGTTCCAATTCCAACAAGCGCTCGAACGATGCCGAAATCCGATTGGACCCG
>JBDKGS010000055.1:0-18132 GCA_039798065.1 Fibrobacterota bacterium
ATCAGCCAGGGCGATGGAACTTGATCCCGGCTCCAGATCCAGGGAGGAGGTCACGAAATTCCCCGAGGCCTGGAAGCCCAGCGGAATTTGTCCAGAAGGAAGGTTCTCCAGCTGGAAAAACCCTTCCGCGTCGCACCGGGTGGTATCGCCCAATCCCAGCGCCGAGATCTTGGTGCCCTCGCCGCCTTGTACGATTCCCGACAACTGCGCGGTGGGGCGGAGGGTGTCCGTGATCTGTCCGGTTCCGTTGGAGAGCGTCCAGAAGGCGAGAACTCCCTTGCGAACCAAAATCGCCCACGCGCCTTCCGGCAACTGCAGGGAAGCCACGCCATCGGCTCCGGTGGAGCCCACTAACAGGGGCTGTGCCGATTCCGAACGGGCTGCGCGCACTTCAATGCGAGCGCCCACCACCGGGGTGCCATCCGGACCCAACGCTGCCACCTTGAGCCCGTTGCCTGCTTCCGTCCCTGATCCTCCTGCCACGCTTGAGTCCGTGCACGAGGCAAGGAGCCCGGCGGAGACCAGGCAAGACAAGATCCGGGAGAGGAGTCGCATGGGAAGAAAATCTACTCTGGGGCAGCCTTCAGGTAACGCCCGGCGAGCGGTACCAGAAGGAGGCTGAGTTGAACCACCCTGTCGGGGCGGAGGATCTTCGAGGAACGAGTCAGGGCGCGCCCGCGCAGGTCTTCGATCATGCGGACCAGTTCTTGGTAGCCGAATTCGTCCAGGGTGACGGAAACCGACGAGATGTTGCGACGCGAAGTCGGGACCTTTTCCAGGGCGTCCAGGGCCAGCAGGATCGACTGGCGATGGAAGTTCCGCAACGCTCGGGTCTGCGAGCCCTGCTTGTCACGCACGTAGGGTTCCACCGGTCGCCAAAATCCGTCGGAATCCTTGGCGATCATTCCCATTCTTTCCAGGCTCTTCATGGCAGATTTGACGGCGGTGGGACTTTGGGGAGGGTGCAGCAGGTTGCCCAGCGCTACCCAATCATCTTGGAAATTACCGCACACCAAAAGCGACCGCAGCGCAACATGGATCCATTTGTCCCAATACGATTCCTGCGCATCGTCCAGTGCCACCGGTGCGATGCGACGCAGTTCCTGCATACGTTCAAAACAGGCCTGTGCTTCGCGGGCGGACTTGGATTTCCCGTGCAAGACCAGGTGCCGGAAATATTCTGCTTGGTTTCCCACCAGTCCGGTCAGGTCGCACACCGGCTGGATCCTGGAAGTGGCCAGGTGACGTTCTCCCTGCAGGATCCGGCCCAGCAAGCTGGAATCCATGGCAAGCTTCCGGGCGATGGAGCTGAGCGAAACGTGGGGCTTCCTAGCCTTTTCCTGGTCCAGCCACAAAGACAGAAACTCGCGATAGTCCTTGGCGGTCCAGAGCAGATGGTCGTTGGAATTGCCGGTCACACATCAAATTTGCGATCGTTCTGCCCAAAGATCCTGGTCTTCGCAGTCAAAAAGGTCGGACAAAATGACAGACCAAATTCCTCCCATCGAGTTGCGAGAGATCACGTGGTTGGGCATCTTCTCCAACAGCGCACCGATCACCCGGTTCGAGAAGGAGATTGCTCGCATGAAAACCCTGTTCGTCCTGTTGGCCATCCCGGGATTTGTCGTCGCCGGTCAGATCTCGGGGAAGGTGATCGACCTCTCGGGCAACCCCCTGGCTGGAGTGATGGTGGAGGGCAAGCGGGAATCGGACATCACCAAGCCCAGCGGATCTTGGATCCTGGGCGTCCAAGCTCATCGGGAACCGAGCGCGTCACTTTCCCGGCGGGTTTCATCGAACCTGGTGTTTCAAAACGGCCGTATGCGGGTGTCCTGGTCGGGGCGGGGCGCGGACGGCCGCTTGGCCCAAAATATCCGTCAGGAACAGTTCCTGACAGCCGCTCCACGCAATCTTCGGGCCGCCCAGGCTGAAACCCTGTGGGTGTATTGGAAAGGCAAGCGCTTGGCCGTGCGTCCCGTGGAAAGCGAGGACACCTCCGGCATCTCCATCCGGATCGACACCTCTTGGAACGATGATGCCGGCATCCCGTGGAACCCCGATGTCCAATACGGCACATTGCGAGACCAGCGTGACGGCAACGTCTATCGAACGGTCCAGATCGGCGACCAGACCTGGATGGCGGAGGGGTTGAGGTTGCAGACGGAGTCGTACCCGGAGTGGCTGGATGAGGATTTGTTCTGGTTCCCGACGTATTCGCAAGACATCTGGGGTCGTTTGGCTCTACCGCTTTCTGCGGATTCATTGGCCAAAAATCGATGGGGATCGCTCTTTGCCCGGAACTCGTTCGATTCCACCCAGCTGCACACGGTTTGCCCAACCGGTTGGCTGGTGCCCTCGCTCCGGGATGTTTTTGGCTTGGCCTCCCGGCTGGAAAGCTCGGCGGACACGGTTGCCTCCTTGGAAGACTTTCTTCGTGATTCGCTTAAGTTGACGGGGCTTTCCCTTCGCACCTCCACGGGTTGGCCAAAGGGATTGGAAGGAATCGATGCGCTCGGTTTTCGATTGGTTCCTACCGGATTCACCCTCACCAATGAAGTCCTTCCAGGTGCAGGAAATCGGCCGGAGGGAGGGCGGGAAACCCTCTCCGGAGTCGGGGGGTTCTGGGTCTCTGATTCCTGGTCCGGACTGGAGTCGCTCGAGTTGGGTCCCGAGGGAGGGTATGTCTTCGAGTCCGGGAGATCGGGCGGCGAAGCGAATGCCTCGGATGCACGGATCGTAAGAACGGGAATTTACGGTCATCAAGCGGCTCCAATCCGATGCATCGAGGGACGTAAATGATGGAGTCTGCACGGCGGAACCTTGTTCCAGTGATCATGCGTTCGACGAAAGGGAGAACCCTGAGAACCAAAGCCCTGTGCTTGTTGATGGTCATCCTTCAGGCCTCGGTTTGGGCGGTCGAGGCAAAATGGGAGAAGATTCCTCCGATGCCTGGTTTGTCCGCTGCGGAGGATTCTGTCTTCAGTTCCGGGCTGTCCAGTTTGGAGCGTTGCCCAACAAAGGTTGAAAAACAACGGTTCACTGTCGTGGGAGAATTTGGAGACGAGGAGTACCTCGACTCGCTGTCGCTGCGGGACGAACAAAATCCCTTGCGGTGGATTCCCCTGAAAGGCTTTTCCGAAGAGCTCAAGCGGGCCAAGATTGCGCTTGGGGATACAGAACTCTACTACCACCAGGGACCTGGCAGTCCACATGCCCAGGCCGTTGTGGATGAGCATGGCCAGATTGTCCTGGCGATCACCTACAACATGCAGGGTTCGGCGATCTTTCGGACCGTCGATAGCATTCTCCCGAACGGGGAAAAGGAGATTCGATGGCGCCTGTCCGGGGTGGATGGTCCATACGATTTGGGCACTACCAGCCTCCACTTTTTCGGTGGGGTGCTCTTTTCCAGTGACCCTGGGTTCCAATACTGGCGAAGCGCGGACCTGGGAAAGACCTGGGATTCCATCGATGTCGCGTGGGAGAGCACGTTTGTTTCCCACGGGGATACGATCGTTTCCTTCGGGGCGCAATGGAGCAACTACCCGTACATCCGGGTCTCCTTCGATCGAGGCCTCTCCTGGGGTCCTCGTCGATGGATCGACGCATCGATCGGGAAGATCCAATTTCGCGAGGGAAACATCTGGGGATACGGTCTTTCCGACGGTGGGATCGGGATCGTGCAGAGTGCGGATTTCGGAGAGACTTGGAAAATCGTTCGCAATGAAATCCGCCCCTTGACGGACGGTTGGATCGAATTGACCTCCGGGGGAGGGTTGTACCTTCGTTCCGCGAGAACAACGGAATTCCTGGCGGATCCGACCGGCCCTTGGAAGCTCTGCAGCGTGGCCAGCCCGAATTGGAAGTTCGACAAGATTCGTCAACTCGGCGACGACATCGTGGCACTTTCGAATGCCGCGAAATCCGGCTATGAATGGGGGACGTTGGTGAGGTTCCACGAGGGCAAGTGGCAGGTAATCCGGCAGAAGGTGCGAGATTTCGAGGTCTCGAACCAGCGCCTCCTCGCCGCCTTCGGAAAGTTGGAAGAAAATGTTCGCGACGATGGTTCCGGGGACGCAGGTGTGCTGGTTCAACAGGAATGCATCGCGGCTCTCAACCGTGCCGGAACTTGGGATACTCTTCTGCAGAACTCCTTCACCTCCGATTGCGAATATGGGTACAAGGGGTCAGGGCCCCATTGCGGAGGGGTTTACCGGAGGATGTTCACCAATCGTGATGGGGTCGTGTTCGCTTCGGCGGTGTATCAGCCCAAGGATAGCTCCGGTGCTCGCCGCAGCTTTCTGCAGTCCGTCGATGCGGGGAAGAGCTGGGAGGCGGTCAACTCCCTGAGCGATACACTCCCTAAAATCGATCCGGCCCTATTTCGCCAGGATAGCGTCTACAACCTCTACATCCGCCGTTCGGAGGAAGGGGTTGGCCTCCGGAGAACGGAGTCTTTCCAAGCCGTCACGCTGCAAGGACGCGGCCTTCGGATCCACCTTGCGCAGAGCGGGCCGGTCCAGATCGACCTCGTTTCGCCTACCGGGGCGCAAGTGGCACTGGCGCACCAGGAAACGCTCGCTGCGGGAGATCACGTGTTCGAACTGCCCAAGGCCAAAGGCGTGTGGTACGCCCGGGTTCGGATTCAACGGCAGACGGAAACTGTCGTGTTGCCGGTGTTCTGATCCAGTTCCGTTGAGTGTTCCCTCCGCAAACAAAATTGCCGGGATTGTAGGTCACCCAAGAGGTGGGATTTCGAAAGATGATCATGAGATGCTTGACCAAGGCCAAGGTGGAGTGGAGCTTGGTCTGCACTGTTCCGATCCTGAAACAGATGCATGTGATGTGAGCTGCAATCGCCTGATCGGGGAGGAAACGCCTCAACTGGGCTCGTGTGGAGCGCCAGCAAACCGTCAGGATCCAAATGGCCAGGGAGGAGTCGGCCATAGGCCGTAATGCAATCCCGACAGCCATCATCCTCACAAGGATCTATCGCGCAGACTCCTAGCGGGTCACACTCTCGTTGGAAGGGTGTGACCCGAACTCCAAGCGTCTCCAAGCCCGGTCCCCGCGAAGACCACGACTCCGGGTAGCGAATTCTAAGGACATGGAGTTCGAGCTCCTCGCAAATGCAAAAGGGAGCGATGCCCCAGGCACCGCCTCCCCTTCGACTTGTCGGGATCCGCTGCGCCACCCGCGACGGGCGGCGGTGAGCAGGCGCTCACCGGCCACGCCCTACCAGGTGGACGATGCCACCACGGCGTGCGCGACCACGTAGATCGGGCCAGAAAGCCCGGAAATCTGGAAGACGTCCGATGCGGCGGCGTTCAGATCGTGGATGTTGCCGTACTGTCCGGGAGCCACGGTGTACTCCTTCGCCCCCGTCTTCCGGTCGATGGTCGAAGCCAGCGGGTCGGACCCGACGTAGAGGTGGGTTTCGCTCAGACTGAACCCGGAGAACATCGCATAGGAGACCGTGGCGGTCGAGCCATTGTAGGACACGCTCAATGTTCCCACCCGAGTCCCCTTGGTGAGGTCGCACTGGCCGGCACCGGCGTAGATGTCGAATTGGTAGTTCCCTACGGCCAGAGGCCCGTTGGTCCAGCCCCAGCGATTGGATTCCACCAGGTCGGAACCGATGAAGCAAGCCGCGAGAGCCCCTCCCCAGGCGAAGGCCGTTTCCTCGGTGAGAACCACGGGCTTGTCGGCTTCGCAAGCAAAGGTGATCCCGAACCATGTCGCCCAGTTCCCCTTCAGGACCAGCCGGGAACCCTCGCCGTAGGCAGTCTCCGACTGCCAGGAACCGTCGGCGCGCTGTTTCTTCACGACCGCATGGGTGACGAAGTACCCCGAAACGGCCGCGCAAGCCTGCATGCTCTGATCCAGGCCGAACGCCGACAGAGGCACGGCAATGGTCGCGGTGACGAGGGGAGCGGCATAGGAGCCCGCGTACGGGAACAGCCCGAGCTGCGGGTTCCCTGCGCGATTCTGAGGCATGGTCGCCAAGCTCGTTCCCGCCCAGAGGTGCGTCGCCGTCAGGACCCATCCATCGGCGGTCGAGTAGGTGACGTAGGCGGAGTCGCCCGACACGGATGTGCAGACCGATCCGACAGGAATTGTCTGGCCGGCGAGCAACGTCACGCAGGAGGATCCTTGGATGAGAACCCTTGCCGCGGGAGCAGGTTCCCGCTCGGCAGGCCCGGTGGTCGAGGACCTGTCCTCGGAAAGGTCGCAGGCGCTCAGGGTCAATGCGAAGGACGCGATCAAAGAGTTGCGAATCGAGGTGTTCATGGAAGGCCTCCAGGTTGTTTTTGAGATCGAACCGATCCCGGTGCCTTTTCCACATGATCAAGGATCGTGCCTCGCGCAAATTCCACGAGCCATGCGCGATTCCCGTCGCATCGCATCCAAGGAGGCGGCGGGGGCATCTCCCGATTTGATTGGAACGATCTCCTGTTTCGAGAGAACCGCCGCACCCGCGTTTTCGATCAGGAAATCCTGTATTCCTTGAGCTTCCGGTACAGGGTCGCCTCCCCGACCCCCACCAGTTCCGCCGCCAACCTCCGATTCCCGTTGCTGGCCACGAGGGCTCTTCGTATCGCGGACTTTTCGAGTTCCATCAAGGAAAAGGACGACGGGATATCGAACTCCGAGGGGGCTCTTCGAACTTCCCTCCTGACGACGGGAGGATGTCCTCCGGAACCAACTCCTCGCCCTCGGCGAGATTGACGGCGCGTTCGATGGCATTCTCCAGTTCCCGGATGTTCCCGGGCCAGGGATAGGTCTGGAGGATTTTCAACGTCTTGGTCCCGATGTACTTCGGCATCGCTCCGGGAGGTGTGTGCTTGGTGAGGAAGAATTCCACCAAGGAGGGGATGTCGGTCCGACGTTCCCGCAACGGCGGCATGGTCAGGACGACCACGTTCAACCGGTGGAACAGATCTTCGCGAAAACGTCCGCGTTTGACCTCCGCAGCCAGATCCCGGTTGGTCGCGGCGACCAGGCGGGCTTCGAACGGAAAATACGCCGATCCACCGATCGGTCGAATCTGGCGCTCCTGCAGGACGCGCAGCAGCTTGGCCTGGATTTCCAGGGGAAGCTCGCCCACTTCGTCGAGGAAGACCGTGCCCTTGCCAGCACTTTGGAAGAGCCCGGTGCGACGCGCCTGCGCCCCGGTGAAGGCGCGTTTCTCGTGGCCGAACAGTTCGCTTTCGACAAGCGTCGCGGATAGGCTGGCGCAATCGATGGCCTGATACGGTTCTCCACGCCGGGGTCCGACCTCGTGAACGGCGCGGGCGGCCATTTCCTTGCCTGTTCCCGTTTCGCCCCGAATCAGCACGGTACATGTGGAGCGCGCCACCTTCGCGATGGAAAGCAACACCTCGGAAATCCCCGGTGACGATCCGACGAGCGAAATCGGAGCGCGTCGCCGCTCCAGTTCCCGCCGGAGGGATTCGTTGTCCGTGCGCAGTTGTTTTTCCGTCAAAATCGCTCGCACCCTGCTTCGGATGATTTCGGTTTCGAAGGGTTTCTCGAAGTAATCTTTGGCGCCCATCTTCATCGCCTCGACGGCGTCCTTCAGGTCGGAGCTGGCCGAACACACCAGTACGGGAACAGCCAGCCCGCGCTCGCGAAGTTCACGAAGCAGACTGACCCCATCGAGTAGCGGCATGTGCAGATCAAGGACCACCAGATCAATGGCGGAACCCCGCTCGACCAGGATATCTCGAGCCTCCAAACCGTTCGAGGCGTCGACAACCTCTTCGAAATCGTTAGACAGCACGCCCCTGACGATTTCGCGACTCACTGGATCGTCATCGGCGACAAGCAGGATTCGGCCAGGTTTCATGGATGACCAATGGCCGCATACGAAGTGGAACCGCGCCTTAGGTGAATCCTGCGGAGGTGGGGAAACCGGGAGTGGTGCCCAAATTGAAATGAATGTTTGAACCAGTGCCCCGGGACCGGCAGGTCAGAAAATCAGTTCGGCACCCGCCGCCAAGCCTCAGCCGCCTCTTCGAGCGTAGCGAACCGCTCCTCGGCCTTCTTGGCCATCATGCGATCGATGACCGCGACGGCCTCGGCCGGGACTTCGTCGCTCACCAGCGGCGCCAACGCCGGAGCCGGATGCATGAGGATTTGGAGCATGATCTGGCGGACTTCGTCGCCTTCGAAGGGGCGACGGCGGGTAAGCATTTCGTAGAGCACCACGCCAAGACCGAACTGGTCGGAACGACTGTCGCCCTTCTTGCCGTCGATCAATTCCGGAGCCATGTAGTACGGCGTACCCAGAATTTGTCCTTCTTGCGTGAGCGTGCTGTCGTTGTGCAGCGCCAACCCAAAATCCGTCAGTTTGACCCGACGTCCCTGGTCGACCGCCATCACGTTGGCCGGCTTGATGTCGCGGTGGACGACTCCCTTGGCGTGCGCGTACGCCAACGCTTCCATGAGCTGAAGGCCCCAGGCTCGAACGGCCTTCCAAGGCAGCTTGTGGTCCAGCAGGATCTTGTCGAGCGCCGGACCGTCCAGAAGCTCCATGGCGATGTAGGCGCTCCCCTCCCACTCGTCGCTCTCGAAGATGGTCACGATGCTTGGATGATTCAGGGAAGCGATCGCACGCGCCTCGCGCTGAAACCGGTCCATGTTTTCATTTTGCCGTTCACCAAGCCGACGCGAAGCGGAGATCACCTTGATGGCGACATGGCGGTCGAGCGAACGATCGTACCCCTTGTACACCACTCCCATGGCGCCGCGTCCCAACTCGCCGACTTTTTCGTAACGACCGATTCGCGCAATTCCATCGATCGTCGACATCGCGACGGTGCCGTGCCCCTCCTGGACGGGAAGCATGGGCGAAGTCACCGGGCCCGCGATGGAACCCGGCGAAGTCATTGTCGGCAAAGACGGCAATTGTGGCAACGCCACGTGTCTGCGGAAAGTCCAGCTGCCGGCCAAGCCAAACACCAACCCCAAGAACGGAAGGTCGATCGCAGACTGAACAGAGAATGCCCGGTCGAGAATCGCCTGTATCACAAGGATCGCAACCGTTCCACCAATGATGACGCCCCAGGTTCGGCCCTCCAGACCGAATCTGGCGAGCATGTACCAGATCCCCAGACTGATGCCCAAGGCCAGGAACAACTCCCACACCCGCATGCCTTCCGTGCTCGACGGCACGCGCCCAGTGAGAATATTGTCCATTCCGACCGCCCAAAGCTCCACTCCAGGGTACCTGTCGGCGATGGGTGTACGGACAAAGTCGCCGATTTCGCGATTGAGTGCAGCGGCGGAAGTCACGCCAACCACCACGAGCTTGCCTCGGATCTGTTCCGCGTACGCCCCGGGATTTTTCATGATGTCGCCTGCCGCAATCGTGGGGACCGCAGGGGAATTTCCCAGGAAGCGCAACGCGGCAGCTCCTTCGTCGTCGACCGGAATGACTTTCTGGATGATCTGGACCCGACCGGGCTGAAAACTCACTTCGGAAGGATTGGCGTCACCGTAGGCCGCAACGGCAGCGACGGCGAACGACGGGATGTAGTCGGATCCATAACGGATCACATGGCGCATTCTGCGGCAGATTCTGTCTTCCGGATCTTCCGGACTGTTGATGAACCCCGAGGCCACCGAATATTCCTGGAAGATCGAATCGCTGAAGAAAATTTCGGTGGAGTTCCACAAAGGCGCGATGTCGGCGCTGGGTTTGTCGGTGAGGATCGGGTAGTTGGAGTTCCTTAGCTGGAGCGGCAATTCGATCTGCCGGCCCACCGAATCGGTGGTGAGTTGCAGTTGGAAGGGAAGCAGTACCCGTGTCCCGTTGCGACCGATGTCACGCAACGCCTGCGAAAGCAATTCGTCACCAGCAGTGGGAGTTGCGTTGTGCGGGAAATAGCCATCGAAAGACAGCACCTTGGGGCGTTGCGAAGCGATGGCCAACAACAAACGCGCCGTCTGTCCGCGCTCCCAGGGCCAAGGACCGATCTTGGAGATCGCGGCGTCGTCGATGGCCACGACCACCACGCTTCCGCTCGCCTTGACCGTCGGGGCATGACGGACCAACAGATCTTGCCAAATTCTGTTCAATCCCCGGATGGGGATGATTGTGACAAAGAGGAGGACAAGCAATGCCAGACCGGCATGCAGTCCTCGTTTCAAAGGAGCGCGCATGGACACCTCAGTCGCACAGGCAATCACGTTCCTTGTTCATCTTCACCCATTCGCTGTTCACTTCGGCAGTGAAGGCCACAGGCTCGCCCGGTGTGCCCGTCTTGCCGATTTCGAGTTTCATGCCATCCTTGAGGATCCGGATCCACTCGCCTTGGGACACTTCCTTGGGACCAGCAACCTGCGTGGGCGCCAAGCTCTTCTTCACAGGAGCAGGCGCCGGATTGGCGACTCCAACTTCGCCTTGGTACACGGCGACGGTTCCCGTCGAATCGGCCTTGGCTTCGGTCTCGAACACGGTGCCATGCACGCCTGCGATGGCATTGGGAAGCTGGATCTGGTAATTGACCAACGGACCAGCCCACTTCTGGACCTTGGCCCAGGTCTTGCCGCGTAGCAAGGACAAGCGAGTGACCATGGGGCGGGTTTCCGTGCCGGTCGGCTTTTGCGATTCCTGGATCGCGGTCAGCTTGATTTCCGTGGAACTGCTGAGGCGAAGCACGCTCTGGTTGTCGATGATGATTTCCGCCATGCCGTCGGCCATGGTCACGATAGCGTCACCGGTGGACAGAAATCGGTTGGGTAGGAGTTTTTCGACCACGCCGTTGGCACGGCGGATTTCACCTGTACCCACAACCATTGTCACCACAGCCTTCTTGGAGGCCATCTGGATGCGCTTGGCGGGATCTTTTTCCGTGGCAACGGGCGACTGGACGTCGGTGCGGATCTTGAGAATCGACCCCACCTGGATGAGATCGAGGTTCTCGATCTTGGGGTTGTCTGTCTTGAGCACTTTGACGATCGAATCGTTGTACTGACCGTACTTTAGGAACGCGATGTAGCTGACCGTTTGCCCGCGACGCACGGTGTAGTCTTCGAGAGTGACGCCGGCGGTTGCCGAGCCGGCGACTGCGAGGGCGAGAAGGAACCGGATCTTGAGGCGCGAGGAAATCATCGGTGCTCCTAACATTGGTTTCCGGGTAAATCGCTGTTCTGCCCCGGGGAATACAGTTCAAGATGGTAATCCCCACCCAAGGGTGCAAGGGCGGGTTGGATTGGCAAGGTTCCGTACGAAACAAGCCTATGCCTGTATTCAGGTGAGACAGCATCGTAATTCAGTTTCGCATTTCTGCGCCAGGGATGTGCAGGGCCGGAACGGGCATTCCCCAAAACGCCGTAGGGGCGGTTCACGAACCGCCCAGGAACAAAACACCGGGGAATGCCGAAGCACACGCGAAGCCCGGAGCAGCCCGGTCCCGGTGGCGGTCACCCAGCACCACCGTAGGGGCGGTTCACGAACCGCCCTGGACCGAAAAACGCCAGGACCGCCACCGGGAGGCGCCCATCCCATCCACCGAATCCAGAATCGCACCTGGTTGTGACCGCAACGAAACACCGCGATTGCATCTTTTGCCCGCCTTTGAACGGACGGCATGGCAGAAGCACGCCCTTTTGGGTGACAACTTCTGACTCGGCGCCGCCCAACCCTCCACCTCCTACACAATGAATCCAGGAGGAACAGCACATGTCCAAGGTCCTCATCATCGGCGCCGGCGGCGTCGCAAACGTGGTCGCCAAGAAGTGCGCGCAGAACAGCGCCGACTACAGCGAACTTCTGATCGCCACGCGCACCAAGTCGCGCGCCGACAAGATCGCGTCGGAGATCAAGAACATCCCGGTGCACACAGCAAAGGTGGACGCCGACCACGCCTCGGAAGTGGCCGCGATCATCCGCGATTACAAGCCAAAACTTGTCATGAACATCGCGCTCCCCTACCAGGACCTCGCGATCATGGACGCCTGTCTGGAGACCGGCGTGGACTACCTGGACACCGCCAACTACGAGCCCAAGGACGTCGCGCACTTCGAGTACTCGTGGCAGTGGGCCTACCAGGAACGTTTCCAGAAGGCCGGCATCATGGCCTTGCTCGGGTCAGGATTTGACCCAGGCCAAACCAACGTGTACACAGCATGGCTGAAGAAGCACCACTTCGACCGCATGGACACGCTCGACATCGTGGACTGCAACAACGGCGATCACGGCAAGGCGTTCGCGACCAACTTCAATCCCGAAATCAACATCCGCGAGATCACGCAGCCCGGCCGCTACTGGGAAAATGGCGCGTTTCACGAAGTCCCGGCGTTGTCGATCAAAGCCGACATCGAGTATCCCGAAGTGGCCAACCGCGGATCGTACGTGCTCTTCCACGAAGAGCTCGAATCGCTGGTGAAGAACTTCCCGGAACTCAAGCGCGCGCGCTTCTGGATGACCTTCGGCGACAACTACATCAAGCACCTCACGGTTCTTGAAAACGTCGGCATGACAAGAATTGACCCCATCAAGTTCCAAGGCATGGACATCATCCCGTTGGAATTCCTGAAGGCACTCCTGCCCGCCCCCGATTCCTTGGGCGACAACTACTCCGGGCTGACCTGCATCGGTTGCCAGGTGACCGGCGAGAAGGACGGCAAGCCGAAGACAGCTTTTGTCTACAACGTCTGCGACCACGCCAAGTGCTTCCAGGAAACCGGCGGACAGGCCATCTCGTACACCACCGCGGTTCCGGCGATGCTGGGCGGCGCGCTCATGCTGCGCGGCACCTGGAAGAAGGCTGGCGTGGTGAACATGGAAGAAATGGATCCGGATCCGTTCATGGCGGAAATCGGACAGTGGGGCCTGCCATGGAAGGTTCTGGAAGGACAGGCCGCGAAGCTCGTCGACTGACGGGAATTGTCTGCACAGGAATTGAATGCGAGGGAACTCCGGGGTCGGGGTTCCCTTTTTCGCGTCAAAGTCCCAAACGTTTTTTCTTCCACTCGACCAATGCGGGCCGGTACGCCATGTCCTCGCGCAGGATGTGCGTCGTGATCCAATGTGACAGGCATGAAACAAGACTTGTCTGCAGTTCTTCCAACGGACTGGGCTGGCTGATCAGCTTGCGCATTTGATCGATGATCATCCGGTGATTCAGCACATGTGTCGCGAAACCGGAAAACCCGATGTCCTTCATCAGCTGCTCCTCGTTGATGAAGTGGAGATTGGTGTACTGGATGAGCTCCAGATAGATCTCCTTGAACTTCGCCAAGGTGTCGATGTCCTTTGATGCGATCTCGTTGGCGAGTTCGAACAGGATCTTGTGCTCGGAATCGATGAACCGATTGCCGACTTCGTAGGAGGCGTTCCATTGGAGCATAGGATCAGTCTATCACCGATCATGCCCCGCGTCCAGAGTCTCCCGCACACCCGATAACCTATCCAAATAATGGTATGCTGAAATAGGATAGAGCGCTCTGCAAGCACCTCAAACGAAGAGCCATCCACCATGTCGCACCCGAAATCCATGTTGCTGGGCATCGTCGTTGCCTGCACCCAGATTTTCGCATCCACCTACTACGCCGACGCGATCAACGGAAAGGACAGCGCCGCCGGATCGTTCGCATTGCCCGTCAAAACACTCGCCAAGGCGATGACCTTGGTTAAATCCGGCGACACCGTGCTGTTGCAATCGGGGAACTATGGCGACTTCGGTTTTGGGCGAACGGGTACCGACCCAAAGACATCGTGGGCATGGCGCCCCATTCCCGAAGTGTTCTCGGATTGGGTGACCATCGCCGCGGCCCCGCAGGCCAAGGCGCATCTGGGCAACGTCAGCCTGGGGACCTGGAACCACGATACGGGGTGGGCGATGTCCTTTGCTCAAAAAGGCAACAGCGATCTTCGGTTGAGACTGGAACGACTGAACATCGACGACGGAATCCGGATCGAGGGCAGCCGGCACATCGAAATCAAGCACAACACGATTCGGCTGATGGGCGACACCATCTCCATCATGGGCCGCGCCGGAGTGACCGTACTGAATGGACAATTCGTGTCCATCGACAGCAACGAGATCACCCATTGCGGACTCGGGATCCAGGGCATGACCCGCGACTTCGTGGTGCGCGGCAACGAGATCCATCACAACTCGCACGACGGAATCTCGATCCTGGGAGGCGAGAACTGGCTGGTGGAAGGAAATCGCATCCACGACCTGGACGACGGCGCCAACGACGACGATCAGAAGTCGGGTGCCAAGCCGTGGAACATGCATGTCGACGGAATCCACATGTACATGGTCAACGGCGGCAACGCGAAGTACGCGACGGACTCGAAGAACTTCACCTTCCGCAACAACATCTTCTACCACCTGGAAGCCATGGGGGTGATGATCAACGCGAACAACGCAGGTGGAGAATACCGCGATTTCACTTGGGAGAACAACATCTGGGGACCGGTGGGAGGAATCGGCTTCCACCTTGGCGCGGATTTCGAGGGCAAGTTCGTGTTTCGCAACAACACCTTCGCGTCGGCACCAAACGACGTTTGGACCAGTATTTTCGGACGCGTCATGAACGAACATTCCTACAGCCTCGCCCTGTGGGCGAAACCTTCTGGAAGCACGGCCATCTACGAGTTCTACAACAACATCTTCGCCCAGCAAGTGACAATTCCGCCGTACGATTACGTGGCGAAGAACATCCATTTCACGGGCAAGGACGCGAAGATGGATCGCGACCAGATCCAAGTGAAGGACCTCCCCTATGCGACAATTTCTGGCTCGATCGTCGACTACGTGGAATCCGGGCGAATCCTTGGTGCTCCCGTAAGGAAAGGACCTGCGGTCGATTCTGGAGTGTCTAGATCACCCTTGCGCGACGATGCCTACGGATTGCCCCGCGATGCCTCGGTCGACATCGGGGCAGTGGAGTACCACGCAGGCTCCTGGATGAATCCAAGGATCACAAACACATCGAAGTACGGGACTGGAATTCTGAACTCGTCCTTCGATGCGCTGGGGCGTACTTCACGACCTACGATCTGGCTGGAGAAGCCTCTGGTTCAATAAGGTCGCGAAGACGGTCGCATCGGAGTCCTTTCCCTCAGAAACTGTCCACCCCCCATTCCGCAGCAATCCTGGAGCGCGTGCTACATTGCGAGACTTCACGTTCCTATGCCCGCCCCCCACTCCGGAACACGAATGCTTTTTCTCAGCACAACCGCGTTTTGCCTCGCTCTGTTCGTCGCGCCCGCAATGGCGAACAAAGCGATTCCGCCAAGGCTCGCCATGTTGCCGGATTCCGACATCACGGCATCTGAATTCCCGTATCCAAATCGGTCCCTGGAAATTCCCAATTCCGCACTGAACATGGCCTTGTGCCATTGGACGACTCGGACGGAAAACGGTGTGGATGAGGTCTTCGCCATCGATGGTTCCGTCGCGCGGCGAACGGTCGAAATTTACGTCTCTGACCTCGCTCTTCTCGACACGCTCACGGACAGAAAAATCTCGCGCTTGACGCGATTGTTCGGCGAACCCTCGCTAGAGGTCGTGGACACATTATTCACCGAAGAGAGTTCGGAACCGACCCACCGAAAGAGAATATCGTGGCGAAGCACCAACGGCGCTGTGCTGCTCGAATCCTCGGAGCAGGCCTTCCGCCGACTCGATCCATCGGCGATGGAACGGCGACTGGACACTCTCATTCGACAAAATCCGACCGACACGATCCTGCCCAAAGTGCATGGGTTCATGGATAGGGCGTTCATCGATTCGTCGACACCGGCGGGGAAAATCAAGGTCTGGTTTTGGAACCGCATCTCGCCACAAACACTCATGGCGGCGATGTCCAGGTGCCTACAGAGCCGGCAGTGTACGATTCCATCGGACATCGGGACGATCGACACAAACTCGGACAGCCTCGAAATCTCCGGCGAAGGCGTGGATCCGGGGTGGCTACCAGTCGTCAGCGACACGTTCCACCGCACCGTCGACAGTGGATTTGGGAAGCTGGGAATTCCAACCGACGAGGTCGTAGGGTACGGACTCGTGGACAGCGCCTCCGATTTCAATGTCATTACCCGCTCGCTCTCGATCATGCGCAAGAGCGAGCTCATCGAGACGCTGAAATCCGGTGCGCGTGAAGGATTGCTGGAACAGCTTGATTCATCGCTGACAGGCTTGTCCGCGACAATTCCTGCCGAAGGGCGCAAATGGATCCCGCTCGTCGTGGAGTTGGTGGTTGCGACGATCGGCCCGGCCTTTGAATCCGGAGTCGCCGGACAATTCCTGGCCACATTCAAGGATTGTGCGTTGTTGGTCAGGAAACGTCCAGCCAAGCACGAGTGGCCGCTGGAAAAATGGGACATCACCCAGGCCTTCAAGCCCTTTCCCAGGCGCCGCACCCGAAACCGGAAACTTCCCGAACACCATCCCATCGGTTTCGCCTCGAACTTCGAAGACCAAGGAAGGCACAACGTTCTGTTCATCGACGGAAAAATCCAACGGCGTACGCTGACCTACTCGTTCTTCCTGACTGCGATGTCGAGAAAACAACTGGATTCGGCGTATCTGGACAACCTCGACCAGCTCCGGAAAAGCTTCGGGTACGAGGAGAAAACGATGCTGGACACCTCGACGATGCCAAACGGCGAGAAAAAGCTATCGACCTGGGAAGACAGAATTTGGCATCGTGGAAACGGCGAGATCCGCCTCCTGAGGATCGACAAGTTCGACGATACAGGGGAAACCCGAGCAACCGTGGAGAGGGTGCTGCGCAGGATGGCCACGCTCGATTCCAGTCTGGATTCGGCTCGCATCGCCGGATTGCGTGCGGAAAAAATCCACTGGGACAGCACTTACCGATCCGAAATCCAGATGTTCCAGATCAGCCTTTCCAATCCTCTGCCTTCCGAACGTCTCGTGAGGGCGATGGCCGCCTGCTTGGAATCCAAGGACTGCTCACCACCCAACGAGTCCGGATTCTTCCAATCAGGCGACTCGATCTACACCTCGACATTCACGCTTCCCAAAGCTTGGCTCCCCGAAGCGGGTGTCCGATCCGCCACGACAAAACCCGACACCGACACCGGTGATCTGGCGGAGTTGCTGCAAAGCCAGGAAATTCGCGGCACCTTCGATCCGAAATACCGTTACACGAGAATCGATGTGTCATTGAAGCCGCGAGCGCGAGAGCGCCTGCCGGCAATGGTTGAAAAGCTGTGGCTCGAGGCGAAGAAGGAAATGGAAGAGGAATTCGCCAACGCGTCAGCCTATGAAAAATTGGAGTATGAAGAATCCATCCCTCTGATGGTTAATCTGATGCTCGCCACATGGAAACAGGCGACGCGGTTCCAATCGCTGTTCGTGGAACGATCCATTCCCTCTCCAGCTGCAGCACCGAAGTCGGACAAACAACCTGCCCGAAATTGATCGTCCAGGAATCCGCTAGAAGACAACTTCTGGTCAACAATCGAGCGCCCACCGTACTCGTCCTGGGAACGGAATTCGACGGAATTCGGCGAACCATGCCATGGACGCCTGAAAAGTCCATTATTCTTCCTGGTAAACCTCCAACGCCCTTCCGAGGACCCAACCATGAAGACCCTCCGCAAATTTCCGTCGTGGCTGCCCCGCAAGCTCGAAGGCTTGGTGTTTGCCCTGTTCGCCTTCATCTGGACTGCGAGCCTGGGCGGCTGCATGACCGTGGAGGACAGCATCGCGGTCAAGTACGGCGGCCCCGATGTGCAGGACACCGTCCAAGCCAAATACGGCATTCAGCAGCCCGTCGATTCGCTGGTCGCCAAGTACGGCGCCCCGATTCCCACGGATACGATGAAAGCCTGGTATGGAGCACCGACACCAAAGGATTCGGTGGTGGCGCTTTACGGAATCAAACAACCCGATCCGATCATGGTGCGGTACGGCATCCCTATGCCGGTGGATACCGTGATCGCCAAGTACGGTGTACCCCGGAACACCGATACGACCAAGACTTCGTACACTCCGACAGAATCCGACGAGGCCCAAGCATGACGGCGAATGTCGCCACGCTTCCGCTGAAGCGCAAGCTTGCCTTGGAGACCTATCGGGTCCATCGCGCGTTGCAAACGCACAGCCATCGGTTGCGGTACCTCTTCTGGGAATGCAC
>JBDKGS010000056.1:0-18060 GCA_039798065.1 Fibrobacterota bacterium
CGCACCTCTTTCCGAGGTCGAGACGTTCACCGCCAAGCACAAGCACCTGCCCGAAGTGCCCTCCGCTGCCGAGATCGAAAAAGGCGGATTGGATCTGGCGCAGATGAACCTGATCCTGCTCAAGAAGGTCGAAGAGCTCACGCTGCACGCCATCGCCCAGCAGAAGCAGATCGACGCGCTGACCAAGAAGGTTGGCGGACTTTAATCTCCTTCTCGTCGCCAGTGCCCTCCAACGCAAAAGGGATCCTCGCGGATCCCTTTCTTCATTTCACCTTGGCCGCGTATTGCGCGAAGCTCTGGTTCCCGGTGTCGCGGGCCGAGATGACAGGATCCGTCACCGGCCATTCCACGCCGATCTCGGGGTCGTTCCAGGCGATGCCGGATTCCGTCACCGGGTCGTAGACGTTGGAGCACTTGTACATCACTTCGGCGGTTTCGGACAGCACGCAGAATCCGTGCGCGAAACCGATCGGGATGAACAGCTGGTTGTGCAAGGTGTCGTTGAGCTCGACGGCCCACCACTTGCCGAACGTAGCCGACTGCGGGCGGATGTCGACAGCCACATCCCAGATGCGACCGCGCGCGCAGCGCAACAGCTTGGCTTGGCCCGGCTTGGTCTGGAAGTGCAAGCCACGCAGCACGCCGTAACTGGACACGCTGTGGTTGTCCTGGACAAAATCCGGTTCAATGCCCGCCGCTTTGTAGCGAGGCGCGTTGTATGGCTCCAGGAAAAAGCCACGGTCGTCGCGAAAGACCTTTGGTTCGACGACGATCAGGCCTTCCAGGCCGCCTGGGCGAGTGATCATTCCTTCTCTCCGGAGGCACGGCCGAGCGGACCGATGTCCCATGTCAAAGTGACGCTGTGTACCGCATCGAGGAGCGTCCACCATTGGAACGCGTAGGAAACCCCGATATCGCCGGTCCGGACCGTCCCGCCCAGCGACCAGCGCAGGTCGTAGAGATCGGGCTCTTCTTCGAGTTGGCGCTGCAGTACCCACGAGCGCAAGCCATCGACAATTTCCGGCAGATCGGTGCGGAAGCCGGCGCGGAGATCGACCCAACGGGAGACCTTGTATTCGGTGCCCAATCGGACCAAAAGATCGTTGTCCACCGGCTTTTGCACGTCCAGATACAAGGATGCGCCGATCGGTCGGCCTGGCGTGTACTTGGTCCCGAAACCGAAGGTTAGCGGCATCGAGCCGAAATCCCTTTCGGCCCGCGTGTGGCCCGAAAGTTTGGCTCCAAGATTTGCCATGTAGACGGAATAGGCCAGCTGGCGACTCCCCGGCTGGAACGTGGCACCAAGATCCATCGCCAGGCCCCACGCTTGCGAGCCATCGATATCCAGATTCTCCTGGAGCAGCTTGGCTCCTACACCCCAGGCAAAGCGCTCGCCCATGGGTTCGGCGAACGCCACATCCACCATCATCTCGCTTGGGCGATGGATCTTGCCGGTTGGATCGCTGCTGGACAACACGCCGGTGATCTCGCCCGAGCTCATGTAGTCGATTCGGGTCGCCAAGATTCCCGAGGCCAGCTTGTTGGCGTAGGCCGCCGATCCGGTGGAGACTCCCGGCATCTGGTAGCGCGTACCCAGTTCTGCGCGCACGCTGGACAAGCGAGCGAAGCTGGCTGGTTGCAGTCCCATTTCCCCGAGGTCGTCGCCAGGTGCGGGAATCCCGACCATCCCAGCCATGCGCGAGCCCTGGAAAGTCCGGAGGAAGACGAATTCTGACGAACCTGCGCCGGTGGATTGGGCGAAAGTCGACATCGCCAGAGCGAGGACGAACACGATTGAGCGCATGGATCCCAATGTATTCAACCGAAGCCCCTCCTGTCGCGGCAGAATGCCGCAACCCATAACCTTTTTCGGGGTTTCGGAGCAATTGCCCGGAGCGCGCCCCCGGTTCAAGGCTGGCGATCCTGACTCACACCAAGGTCTTTGATGATACCGTCGTCCAGCGAATACACCCAACCATGGATGGCCAACTTCTGACCTCGCTCCCAGGCGCCTTGCACGATGCCGCAATGCGACAGGGTTTCGACCTGATCCATGACGTTGAGTTCGCACACGCGATCTTCCAGCGCGCTTCCCTCCAGCCCCGCCAGCTGCTTGATGCGCTTGCGACGCAACTCGCGAATGGGCTCCAGCCAGAAATCGGCGATGCCCGGCAGGCGTCCCGCGAGGGCGGCCTTGATGCCGCCGCACCCGTAGTGCCCCACGATCAGGACTTCTTCCACCTGCAGCACATCGACGGCGTATTCCAAAACGGACATCAGATTCACGTCGGTGGGATGGGCGATGTTCGAGACGTTTCGGTGCACGAAGATCTGACCCGGGACCAGTCCCGTGATCTGGTTGGCGGGCACGCGGCTGTCCGAGCAACCAATCCACAGGAACTTGGGGTTCTGCTGTTCGGAAAGTCGCGTGAAAAATTCCGGGTCGCGCTCCTTGGTCTGGGCCGACCACTCCCGGTTCTGGCGAAGAAGATCGGAAACCGACGGCGTGGTCATGCGAAGAACCCCTCCCATTCGGATTCCTTGAACCCGACGATGTAGCGTCCATTCCACGACACGAACGGCCGTTTGACCAGATTGCCTCGCGAGGCCAGCAAGGCGATGGCGTCGGATTCTGTCATGGCTGCCAGCTTGTCCTTCAGATTCAGTTCCTTGTAGTCGCCGCCCGAGGTGTTGAACAACCGACGGATCTCGCCCACCTGCCCCAGCGCTTTGGACAATTCCTGTTGGGACGGAGGCGTTTCGCGGATGGCCTTCACTTCCACGGCGATGGACTTGGCGGCGAGCCATTTGAGGGCGTTCTTGCAGGTTCCGCACCCGCTGTAGGCGTAGACGATGGGCTTCATGGGTTCACAATCTACCAGGATTCGTCACTTCCAGACATATTGGACCATCCACCGCAGGCGCCCTTGGCCCAGTGTGGGGCCCGGGACGTCGGTCCAGTCGTTGTCGTCGATGGAGCCTTTGCGGTAGCTGAAATCGCCCTGGCCGCTCAGAACGTCGTAGATCAGCTCAAACCCAAGGCCCGACCACGGCGTAAGCGAGAACTGGACGCCGCCGCGCACGCTCACCGTGCCGTCGAGATTCATGAGTTGGCGCACGTCGGATTTCGTCAACGGCAGGTCGTCCTTGTCCCAATTCTGTTCCACCCTACGTTGATCCACCACCTCCTCGTCGCCCAGCTCTACCAAATTGATGTGGAGCCCCGCTTGCACCCCACCCGTGAACATCAGGCGGCGGATGGGATAACGGAAACACCAGCCCGGTTCGAGCCCAGCACCCCAAAGGAAGGACAAGGGCATCTGTGCCCTCAATCGAAGAGTATCCCTACCCGTGGGAGTAACACGGATTTCCCGGCCAAGGTCTTCGTTCAGCGCCCCGTTCACGTTCGCGAAATAAAACGGCATGTCGAGCAGGAAATGCTGGTTGGGCAGATCGCCAATGTTGGAGCGCACCCCTACACGGAACTCCAGCATGGGCGAGGCGTGGGTGATTGTGACGTGGCGTTTGTCGTCGGTGCGTCCGTTGGTGTCCTGCGGCGTGCCGATCAGGGACGGGGCCCACGTGAACGCGCCGATGCCCCAAGTGCTGCCCGGAATCTCTTCCAGGATCAGTCCCGAATAGGGGCGAATCCCGCCAATATGCCGCAAACGCCAAGAACTGTCGATGACGATCCGGCCATCCAGATATCCGTATCCCGCCTGGACGAGCTTGTCGGACTGGCCCTCTCCGCCGCCGCGATTTTCCATGTACCGGAAACGCCGGTTCACCACCAGATCGGCGCTGGTGTTGGTGATGAACTTGGAGGCAGGGCGCAGCCACCAGCCTTCTTTACTGGACAAAACTTGTGTGGTGAAACGGAACGCCTTCACGTCCAAAAGCTTGTCGGTCATGCGCGCGTTCTCGGCCACCTGGTTGCCCGCCTCGAAACCGGTCTTTTCGCGTGCCGATTCCTCCTTGTCGAACATGGCCTCCTGCGTGAACGTCTTGGAAACGGGATCGAAGCTCCACACGGTGGCGTGGAACCGCGCCTTGAAGCGGCGCCCGTCCTTGTTGGTCATGCGATCGACGTCAAGTCCTGTCACCCGCAGAGCCAGCACGTGCGCCGAACCCCGCAGCAAGGCGAGCTCCTCGTCGGTGATGTCGACGGTCTTCATCTTGATGGCCACCGCCGAATTTTCCTGCAGCGACGACCGCAGATGCTCCGAGCGCTCCTGGGCCTTGGAGGCCACCACCGCGCGCAGCGTGTCGCCGATGGTCGATGACAATTCCTGCGTGAAGTTAGAGCCCTGCATCAAAAAACTCTGCGACAATTTCTGCAACAACGCCGACGGCAACGGATTGTTGTCGAATCGGCTGTAGCCGGTCAGCCGCGACCAGTCTCCGCCCAAGGTGGCGATCACCGCGTTGCGCGCCTCCAGACAAAAGGAGCGCGCCGTGCGGGATCCGTCGTGCATGCGCTCCCCAGCCACCACGCCAAGCACATCGTCCACACCCACGCTACCGCCCGAGAAGTGATCCTGCGACGGACAGTCCTCCACCGCCACGGGAAGCACCGTGAGGGATTGGCGCACCCAGGTCCCCGCATCGAGGGTGCGTTCCGCGGGAGCGGCAGGCAGGATGGCGATCAGGAGCGAGGAAAAGAGGTGCATGGGACCTTCACTTTGGGGGTTTGGACCTGCGTAAACATATCTCCGTCATTTTCTCATGTCGACGACATCGGCGCCTTTCGGAACTTCGTAGACGAAATCCTTCGCGCCGGGCTTCCAGCGCGAAATCTTGAGCAGCGTCCACGAGGTGCGCGAACCCGTCTGGTCTTCGACTTCGATGCGCAGAGGTTTGAGCTCGGACGGATCGATCCAGAGCCAGGCGCGGGCGTACTTGGAAAGCGGCGGACGGGAATTGTCCAACGACAATTTCTGCGCGTTCTTTCCCGCGAACTTCTCGGGAACCGCGGCGGTCTCGGCGCCTTCCAACGCGGCCTTCAAGATTCCCGCGGGCAAGGCGGAAGGGTCCATCTTGGCGGCCGATTGCACCAGCACCTGGTTGGTGGATCCGTTCCACTGCCAGATCGTGGTGCCGTCGCCCACCGCCACCAAGGCGTCGGAATCGAACCGGAATCGGTTGCCCTCCGCGATCTTCAGTGTCCCCTTGGTGGTGCGGGGAGGGGCGAACCCGCCTGCCGAAACAACGCTCCAATCCAGGGAAATCTTGGCGGAGGGGCTCTTGTTGAAGGCTTGGGCCACCCGTGGGAGCCACGGCTCGGCGAAAACGGCGGAGGCAAGAAGGACGAAGGGGAGGATCCGCATGGCTGGCTTTCTACCTTGCACTGGGAAAGGATGGTACCGATGAACCGCTCGCAGGCGCTTAAGGAGCTCGAGCTCCTGGAAAACTACGAGTTCGATCGCGGAGACGCACCGGCGAGGCTGTTGCAGCACTTGTCGTCGAACGATTCGGAGATCGTCCTGGCCGCGTTGCGGGCCTCGGTGAGCTACTTCGGTTTGCCCGGAGTGTGGGAGCGGATTTTCGACATGGCCGCGCACGCCAAGGACGAAGAAGTCCGCGCCATCGCCAACGCCACGCTATGGCCGGTGCTGCAGGACGGCGCCGGTTGGGACTGGGCTCCCGAAGACACCGAGGAAATCGATCCCGAGATCCCGGCACCCCCCGAACCTCTTGTCCCGCGCGAAATCTACGAGCTCACCAAGAGTCAACTTCTGACACGCGTCGACGCCCGCATGGAAAGTATGGACGTGCGGCGCCGTTGCCTGGAGGCGTTGGGACACATCGCCTTTTTGCCCGAGGTTCGCGCCATGGTTCTGCGCTTCTACCAGGAAGCCCCCAACGTGTGGGTGAAGGTCTCGGCCATCTACGCGATGGGTCTGACGGAAGACGACGAATTCGAGCGCATCATCCTGGACGAGATCCGCGCCGCCGACGAATCGGTGCTGGCGGAAGCGGTCCACGCCGCCGCCAATCTGCGCTTGGAAGAGGCTTGGGATCTGGTGCAGCCGTTGAGCGAGCACCAAAACGAGGATGTCCGTTTCGAGGCCACGGCAGCCATCGGGATGATCGCACCGCTCGACGAGGTCGACGAGATCCTCGCCGCGCTCGCCAAAAAGCACCACCGCGACGCACGCATGCGCGAAGCCCTGGAGATCGCCTCGCAGACGCTGGAGGAACGGCGGCTGGAAGAGGCCGGCGACATCGACGGCTGGCGCATGGATCAGGTCCGCGACGAGATCGACCGCCTCACCGACATCAGCATCGACCCCGACGCGCCTCCGTCCGAAAATTGACATGCGACTCGTGCAGGTGGACGCGACTAGACAAGAATTGACCGTTCGCGAAGATGGCGCCGTGGTGTTCCGCTGCCCGGTCTCCACGGGAAAAAACGGCATCGGGTGCGAAGAAAATTCGGGCAAGACCCCGTTCGGATGGCACAGGGTGGCACAAGTGATCGGGCACGACGCCCCGCTCGGAATGCGGTTCTCCAGCCGCGAGCCCACCGGCGAAATCTGGACCGAAGGCCCGGTGGAAGGCGACTGGATCACCACCCGCATCTTCTGGTTGGAAGGCCTGGAACCGGGCGTGAACAAAGGCCCCGGCGTCGACACGTACGACCGGTACATCTACCTGCACGGCACGGCACGCGAAGACGAACTGGGTGCACCCGGATCGCACGGCTGCGTGCGGATGTCCAACCAGGCCGCCGCCGACCTGGCAGAAATCGTCAAGGAAGGCGATCCGGTCTGGATCGGCCCGAGGTGCAACACATGAGCACGAAGCACTGGCATTTCGCGGGCATCGGCGGCAGCGGCATGAGCGCCATCGCGCTGTACCTGCTGGGACGCGGACAGAAAGTGTCGGGATCCGATCGTTTGTTCGATCGCGGTAGCGGCGTTTCCATCCGCGACGCGTTGCTGAAGGCCGGCGCCACGTTGGTTCCCCAGGACGGTTCGGGCCTCGAGCCACAGACAATTCTTGTCGTATCGACCGCCGTGGAAGACACCATCCCCGAAGTCAAACGCGCCAAGGAACTGGGTTGCCGCATCGTGCATCGCTCCGAAGCCTTGGCAGAAATCGCCTCGCACACCCGTTGCGTGGCGGTATCCGGGACCAGCGGGAAATCGACCGTGACCGCCATGGTCTTTCGCGTGCTCCGCGGCGGCGGACTGGATCCGTCGGTGATCTCCGGCGGCGTGTTGCGGGAATTGTCAAGCGAAGGCCATTGGGGCAACGCTTGGGGCGGCACCGGCGATTGGCTGGTGATCGAGGCCGATGAATCCGACGGGTCGCTGGTGCGCTACAGCCCCGAGGTCGGCGTGATGCTCAACTTGGACCGCGATCACAAGGAACTCTCCGAACTGCGCGACATCTTCGCGACCTTCCGCAAGCAGAGCAAGTCGTTCGTGGTCCACGGCGACCGCGCCGATTGCCTGGAGATCGCGGGCCCCGACAGTTTCCGGTTCGGTGTCCATTCGTCCTCCATGCCTTTGCCCACGGAAATCCGGCTCTTGGCTGACCGTGTCGAATTCCGTCTAGACCAGGTGAAAGTGGTGGTGCCTGGACCCGGCATGCACATGGTCGAAAACGCCTTGGCCGCCCTGGCTGTCGGCGTTTTGGCTGGAGTGGACTTGGCCACCGGCGCCAAGGCACTCGAGTCGTTCCAGGGTGTTGGCCGTCGCCACGAGCTCATCGGCGAAGCCCGCGGCGTGCGCGTGTTCGACGACTTCGCGCACAACCCCGCCAAGGTGGAAGCAGGCCTTGCCGCCGCGCAATTGGCCGCCGGTGGCGCGCGGGTGCTGGCGGTGTTCCAGCCGCACGGCTACGGTCCGCTGCGCTTTCTGCTGGAAGACTTCGCCAAGTCCTTCGCGAAGGCGTTGCGACCGCAGGACAAATTGTGGATCAGTCCCGTCTACGACGCGGGCGGCACCGCCGACCGGAGCATCTCGTCCAAGGACCTGGCCGATCGCATCGCGGCCCACGGGCACAACGTTTTCTGTCCGGCAACGCGCGACCTCGTGGCGCTGGAGATCGCGGCCCAGGCGCAGGCCGGCGATCTGGTCTACTCCATGGGTGCGCGCGATCCGGATCTGCCCGCGTTCGCAAAACAGATTCTGTCCGCGATCGGAACGCTACTCGAGAACGACTGATCGGTATCGATCCACTGCGAAGACCGTGCGCCGGAAATACAGACCCCCGTCCACCTCTTCCCCATCGCAAGCTCCTATTTTTTCCCTCCATGTATTCCGATCCCAGCTTCCTCGTTGCCTCGAAAAGCGCCTATGCGCGTCCGAACTTTCGCCGCATGAGGCTTGCCCTCGCACTGATCGCGAGTTTGGCCTGGCTCGCAGGTTGCGACCAATCGGCAGCCACTTCCCCGGATCCGACTTCGCCCGAACAGAAAGTCACCGCGATCTCGAATGGACGGATTCTGTCCACCTTGGGAACACCTCTGGCCCATGTCGTGGTGCATTCGCCCCGCAATGGCGTCTCCGACACCACCGACTCCCTGGGCCGATGGAGCCTGCCCGCCGATTCCGGTAAAATCGATACGCTCGTCCTGTTCATCGACGATAACCCGGTCGGGTCCTTCGCCTCGACATCCCCTGTCGTCCCGCACGATCTGCGGCTGGTCCGGCGCAACATCAAGGGCGTTCTGGACGACCCCCATTTCGAAATGGCGAGAACAAACCCCGGGCTAGGTTCAATTTGGCCAGACTACGGCGTCTCGATCAGAATCCGTCGTCGGGACGGCAGCACGGCGCTGGTGCCTGTCGAGATCGACTCGCTCAACGGTACCTTCGCCGGATCCGCCTGGTTCATCGATGGCGAACGATCGCAAACCGGCGCTTACTGGGCCGAGACGACCGACCTCCGCTTCGTGATCGGTCGCAGTCCGGTCGATTCCTTCGACGAAAGCGCAGGCGACCTCTCGATCGCGAAGTTCTCGCCCTGGAATCGACAGATTCCGTCAGGCATGTTCTCGGTCCGATGGCGCTATCGCGACACCGTGCGCGTGTGGACCTCGCTGACGGACACCACCCTCGCCAAGCGGTTCGAGTGGCGCACCTCCAAGGACGGAATCTGGCGTGCTGGCGGCGCGAGCCTGCTGGTCGAATGCCCATCGGCATGGGACCCCGTGCTGGTCGTCGAGGCGCGAATCGTGGACGACGAAAACATCGTCCACCCGTCGTCCTCGATCAGCTTGCTCACCGGGAACAACGACCACTACTTTTCCGACACGCGCGTTCGAACTCCTCCTCGGCTTTCCCTTGCGGTTCCGGAACTCGTTCCCGTCCTCGATTCTTTCCGGATCCAAAGTCATGCACAAGACACGCTGGGAGGCAAGGTCGTCAAGCGGTTCCTGGTCTGGTACTTGCGCGACACGGTGCCGATCCTCTCCGATTCGCAGATGGTGTACATGCCCGACCGCCGCACCGAGGGAAGCGTCTCGGGTCGCGTCGTCGCCGTCGACGACGATGCGGAATCCACCTATGTGGATTTCAGTGTTAGGTTGATCCAACCAGCACCGAGCGTCGAGGTGACCAGCGCCAGTTTGACAGGGTTCGACGTGCGGTGGGAGCCGATCTGGAAGAGCTTCCACTACAACAACCAGGTCTGGGATCGTGTTCACGTCACCGTGCTCGACTCGGCTTCGGGTTCGGTTCTGCTGGACACCCTCCTTTCGGATACAGCGCCGCCCTTCCACGTAGAACGATATTTTCTGGCAAAAAACGTCAGGGTGGGCGTCCGGTTTGAATTCGCCTATTGGGATTTGACCGATGCTTCCGGATGGGGCTGGTGCACGGCGACGCTTCCCGACCGGGCGGCGAATCCTTTGTAACTGGATCATCGGCGCCGCGAAAACATCCGAATCAGGTGGACCGGTTTCGAGGCGATTTTTGTCAGAATACCTGTTGATGCGATTTCGATCCTGGTGATAAAATCGCGAAGATGCCCAACCTACGCAAAGCTTCCATCGCCCTAGCAGCCGGGCTTTCGCTCAGCCTCGCGTGCTGGTTGCGCGCCGAGCACCTGCTGGAACAGGATCAAGCTCTGCTGAAGGAACGGCTCCTGACCTCCGAATTCCTGCCCGTGCAACAGAGGGCGGAGCAATTCTTCCGTCTGGCATGGCAGACCAACCGGACCATCGGCCAGCTCCCCAGCTTCCAAGCCATCAGCGGAGGCAACCGGCGCAGCGACACCGAAGACATCGTGGCCGCCGGGCGCATCTCGAAAGAAGGTGTAGGGACGGCGCAACAGTTGTACAACAACCTCGCGTCGAACGTGTCGGTTTCCGAGGTGTATTGCATCCTGGACGGATTCCGTCCGGAAGGTGGTGAAATCCCCTTTTTGATGTACGACGAACTTGTGGTGGGAAACGGCCAGGACCGCGCCGCGGAAGAAGGCAGGAAGGACGACGCCCCCGAAGAACTCGAGACGGAGGAGTACGCGCACTACCAATCGCTGCTGGCCAGCTTCGCCAAAAGCCACTCGCAGGTGCACCTCAAGAACCTGTCGGAAATCCCTGCCGCCAGCTCACCTCTTTTGCGCACTTGCGACAACTCCCAGTACGATTCCAAAACCGAAGGCGACCCCATCCACGCCTCGGGCTTCGCTTATTCCAGTCCCTTCTGGTCGCGGGATGGAAAATTCAAAGGCGTGATTTCGAGCATTTTCCGCACGGATGTGCTGACCGCCATGCTCTTTGGGATTCCGTTGTGGCCCGTCACCGCGGCCGATTCCTCCAGGATGCGATCGGAAGGCTGGAAGGTCTCCGAGACCCCCGGTGATTTCGTTCTGGTGAACGCATCGAAAAAAATCGTGGCGGGCGACCCCCGCGATTCGAGTTGGATCCGCTCCGCGAGGGACCGCGCCAGCCAAGCCTTGCACGGGGGCGGAGGTGGCGATTGGACCGCCGAAACCCTGGACGTCGTGGACGATTCCCCATGGATCCTGCTCTACCGGTACCACCCGGCGGCACTGCGGAATCTGACCACGAAATCGACACGCACCCTATGGCTGGAAATCTTCGGGGTCTGGCTGATCGTGGCGGCAGGGTGGGGATGGGTCGTGGCCATCGACCGCAAACGACAGGATCTGGCTCGCTTGGCATCCGACATCGACCTCACCGCGTCGGGCGATCTGCTTCCGCTGGAGCGCACCCGCAAAAACGCCCGCGACGAAGCCGGAATCCTCCTGGAGCGCTTCGACGTGTTTCGACAGGATCTGGCATCCCGGATCCGGGAACTGCTCGCGCTCGCCGCATCCCTGGGCGAAATGGCCACCGGACTGGAAGCCGATGCCCGCCAACTTCTGTCGCGCGGCGAAGCCTCGTCGCAGGGCACATGCAGCGCCGCCGAAGGATCCCGCGTCGGAGCCGACAGCCTTCAGACCGTGGCCAGCGCCGCGGAGCAGATGTCGGCGGGCATGGAAAGCATCGCCGCCGCCATCGAGGAACTTGCCGCCACCGCGAACACCATCGTCGAAGCCTGTGGACGACAGGAACTGGAAGCCACGAACGCCTTGAGGGAAGTGGAGAAGGTCGTGGCGATGTCCATGGAGCTGACGCGATCCACCGAATCCATCGGAAGCGTGGTCGGCACCATCTCCACCATCGCCGGCCAGACCCGCCTGCTTTCGTTGAACGCGACCATCGAAGCGGCGCGGTTCGGCGAAGCCGGCAAAGGGTTCGCTGTGGTCGCCAACGAAGTGCGCGATCTTTCGAGCCGCACCGCCGACGCCACCAGCCACGCCACCGAGACGCTGCGGGTCGTGACAGAAGGTGTCACCAACGTCCACAACGCCATGGAATTGTTCTCCCGCACCTTCAAGTCGTCGTCGGAAGGGGTTCATGAAATTCTCGGGAGCGCACGAAGCCAGTCCCTGGCACTGCAGGAAGCCGCTCAGCATCTGGCCGAATCGAAGATCGCAGCCAAGGAGATCGCCAAAGGGATCGCGCAAAGCGCCCATGGCTTCAAGAAGGTCGATATGGCGGTGCAGGACGCGGCCGAACAGGTCAAGGCTTCCGCCGATGCCACCCGTGGATTGTTCGGTCTCACCCAGAAATTGACCAAAGCCGCCAACCAGGTGAAGGAAACCCTCGGATTCTTCCGCGCCGCTCAATAAGTCCCCCCCGCAGCGATGCCGCGAGGTTTTCCATTGCCTGCGGTTTCGCGTCTACGTCGTTGACACTTTCTGGTACAAGCTGTCGCGTTCCACCGGCACGCGGCCTTCCGAGCGGATGATCTCCTCCAATTGTGCGCTGGTCATCCCCGGCGTTTTTTCTTCGGCTCCGGCCATCGAGTAGATCTTGGTGGTGTCGTCCACCGTGCCGTCCAGATCGTCGACCCCCCAGTGCAAGGCGGCACGCGACTGGGGAAGGCCCAACATGACCCAGTACGCCTTCAGGTGCGGGATGTTGTCCAGGAACAGACGCGCCACCGCGTAGTTGCGCAAGTCTTCTTCGGCCGACACTTCCTGCAAGTGCGACAACGCGTTGTTCTCGTTGCGGTAGCGCAGCGGGATGAAGGCCATGAAGCCGCCGGTGCGATCCTGAAGATCGCGCAGGCGAAGCATGTGGTCCACCCGATGACGGAATTCTTCCACGTGGCCGTAGAGCATGGTGGCGTTGGACTTGATGCCCAGCTTGTGCGCCGTTTCGTGGATTTCCAGCCAACGGTGCGCCGGCGATTTTTGTCCGGCGATTTTCTTGCGCACTTCGGGATCGAAAATTTCGGCGCCGCCTCCCGGAAGGCTCGCGAGCCCCGCCGCTTGCAGACGCGACAACGTTTCATCGATGGACAACCCCGACTTGCGGGCGAAGTAGGCGATCTCCACGGCGGTGAAGGCCTTCACGTGGATTTCGGGCCGTTTTTCCTTCACCAACGCGCACAAGGCTTCGCCGAATTCCACGCCGCGATCGGGATGCACGCCGCCCGTGATGTGGACCTCGGTGAGCGATGGCGCGGGATGCGCGTGCAACAAGGCTTCGAGGTCGGCAAGCGAGTAGTCCCACGCGCCAGTTTCGGGGCCTTCCTCGGGCTTGCGAGCGAAAGCGCAGAACTTGCATGCGTAGATGCACTTGTTGGTGGGTTCGAAGTGGATGTTGCGGTTGTAGAAGGCGGCGTTCCCGTGGCGCTTCTGACGGGATTTGTCAGCCCGGTCCTTGAGCCACTCCGATGGAGCGTTGGCGTACAACCAGGTGGCGTCTTCGGGAGTCAGTCGCTCGTGCTGGGCGAGCTTGGCGTCGATCGATTCGAGATTTGTCATATGGTGTAACGAGCCAAGTTGCAAAAACCACTCGCTTCGGGCCACTCCAAGGCACCTGATCGGGGGAGACAGATTTTATCTTTGAAGGACTTATGGCATACGCATGGCAACGCGTTCCGGCGCATCAGGCTTTCGAAGCGACCCGCAAACTTCCGATTTCCTTCGACAGTTGGGTTTTGGTGGTCTACGACGACCACACGCGCACCTCGGCCGAGCAGCCCAAGACGGCAGCGTGGTTCACCGACCCGGAAGAAGCCGTGCACTTTCTGGACGAAATCCTGCTTGGCCTGTGGTACCCGCCCGAAGAATCCTCGCAGCGCGACGCCGCGGCGGCCCTCCTTGGCAAGCTCAAGGCCGCCCGCAAGCTCAAGCTCAAGGACTTGGAAGCCTGGCGCAAGTCGTTCAACGAAGCGACCCAAGCCAAAGGACAGATTTTGTGGCTGGGCACCTTCGACGACATGCAGCGCGGCGAAACTTCGGCCGACGAATTGGCTTCGGATCTGGAATTCTGGATGGAAGAAAACGGCGTCGACATGGGTGATCTGAACCCCGACGACCCCCGTCACCACAAGCTTGTGGTCGAGTACCTGGTCCAGATCGGAGCTTGATCGCCGCTGGCGGTCGATCAGCTCGCCATCTTCACCATGATGCTGGTTTCGCCCGAACGACCCATTTTTTGCACCTGATGGGTCATCTGGTGATCGACCACGCGGTGGTGTTCGTGCAACCAAGCAAGCAGGTCGCGCCGCACCTTGGTCGCCACGGGGATCCCCGATCCGAAATGGCGGTATTCGTGCAACAGAGACCCCAATTCGTGCATGAAAGTCTTGTGGCCGATCTTGTTCGCTTGTTCTGCAGGGCAATGGCACTCGGACATGGCTGCTTCTTCTTCGCGGAAGAACGCGATGGCGATCTGTCCGCTTGCCCGGAACGCGTCCAACAACTCGGCTTCGTCACGCGAATGGAGAAGGGCATCGGTGAGCGCATTCAATGATTCGCGCAGAGAACGGTAGCGGTCTTCCAACTGCATGAGATCCCGAGAGGTGAGCATGGAAGGGATTCTTTCCTTTTCCCTTCCGACGCGCAAGGGGTTCGCGCGTTTCCGTTCTGTTTCAAACGAAGTGGTTCAGACCTCCGCGCCCAGCGCCATTTGCCAACGCGCTTGCGATGGCATTTTGCAGCCAGGCATGGGATTTGGCGACCGACTCCCGCAGCCCGCAACCCTTGGCGAGATGGGCCGTGATGGCGGCCGAATAGGTGCAGCCCGTGCCTCTGGTATGGACGGTCTCGATGCGACGGGCCACGAACTCCACCACGCCGTCGGCATCGCAGAGCACGTCGATCAGATCGTTTCCGTGCAAGTGGCCACCCTTGACCAGAACGGCCTCGCACCCGAACCTGTCCCGCATTCGCGAAGCGGCATCGCGCATGTCGGAAATTGTCACGATCTCGCGTTCCATCAGGACAGAGGCTTCGTCGAGATTGGGCGTGATCAGGGTGGCCAACGGGTAAAGCGATCTCTTCGCCGCCTCGGTGGCGTCGGATCCCAGCAGCGACAAGCCGTTCTTGGCCGCCATCACCGTATCCACCACCAATGACAAATTCCGTCCTCGCAGGCTGTCGGCCACCGCCATCACCACGCCGGCGCTTCCCAACGCCCCGGTCTTGACCGCGCAAACAGGCAGATCGTCGAGCACGGCGCGAACCTGCGCACCGACCAGGTCGGGAGGCATCACCTCGACCGATTTCGTGCCCGTCGAATTCTGCACGGTGAGCAGCGAGATCGCCGCGGCACCATAGACGCCGTGACGGTGGAACGTCTTCAAATCGGCTTGGATTCCGGCGCCACCGCTGGGATCCGAGCCTGCGATGGAAAGGCAGACTGGAGGTATCACGATGTGAACCTACATCGAAGCATTGACAACGCGGCGTCATCTCCGCTATTGTTGCTGCATGCCTTCCATGCAGGACAGCATCCGGGCCACAGCCCGACGACGACGCACTTAAGGGTCCGACCGGAAACATCCGAGCCTATCTCGCCGGATCTTTTTCCGTCCACCTTTGTCGCAATCCTCGAAATTAGGCGCTCCGGCTAGTTTCTCCGGTTGCTTCGCGGTGGGCGAAAAAATCTCTCGGCGAATCTTCGGCTCGCCTGTTCCCGGTCGGACCCTGACGTAAATGGTCCGCTGCGCCTTCGTTGCCGTTCTCGCGAAGACACTCGAAATAGCTGGAATCGACCACCGCGCCTGACCGGGGCGCATTCGTGCGTTCCGCTGCGCCGCGGACTCCTTCCACTCCCCACTCAACCAATCGTGTCTTGCGAAGGAGACCATTCATGCAACCCACCAACGCCCAATGGGCGCAACTCGGCTCATCCCTCTGGATGGGCGGCGCCAAGCGCCCCGAACTTTGCTTCGTGCGCGGCAGCGGCTCGCGCCTGTGGGACGCCGAAGGGCGCGAATACCTGGATTTTGTGGGCGGTTGGGCCGTGTGCGGACTAGGGCATTCTCCCGCCGTGGTCGCGAAGACGCTTGCCGAACAGGCATCCACGCTCCTGCATTGCTCGCCCGGATACTGGAATCCGCCCGCCATCCTGCTTTCACAGAAATTGTCATCGCTTTCGGGGCTCGAACGGGCGTTCATCGGCACCACCGGCGCCGAAGCCAATGAATGCGCCATCAAGCTGGCTCGCAAGCACGGCGCTTCGCGCAAGGCGTTCAAGATCGTGACCACCATCGACGGCTTCCACGGACGGACGCTCGCCACCATGTCGGCCACCGGCAAGGCCGCCTGGAAGAACCTTTTCGGGGAGAAGGTACCGGGCTTCGTCCACGTTCCCGCCAACGACATCGCCGCGCTGGAATCCGCGGTCACGGACGACGTCTGCGCCGTGATGTTCGAACCCGTGCAAGGCGAAGGCGGCGTGGTGCCGTTTTCCGTCGAGTACGCCCAGGCCGCGCGCAAGGCTTGCGACAAGGTGGGTGCTTTGCTGGTGTTCGACGAAGTGCAGACCGGCATGGGGCGGTGCGGAAGCTGGTTCGCGTTCCAGAATTTGGGCGTGCGGCCCGATGTGCTCACGCTCGGCAAGGGCCTGGGCGCGGGATATCCGCTGAGCGCCTGCCTGACCGACGCGAAACACGACGGCTTCGAGCCCGGCGACCAGGGTGGGACGTTCACCTACCACCCGCTGGGAGCGGCGGTGGGATTGGCCGTGATCGAGGAGATGGAACGCCTCGATCTCGTGACAAGAACCGTCACATCGGGAAACCTTCTGCGCTCGACGATCCAAAATCTGTCAGATCGGTTTGGCCTGACGAACTTGCGCGGCCAAGGCCTCCTGCAGGCATTCGATTTGTCGGCACCCGACGGACAGAAACTGGTGGAAGCCGCCCGCGAGGAGGGATTTCTCCTGAACAGCCCGCGCCCTTCCACCATCCGCCTCATGCCTCCGCTGGTGGTGACCGACGGCGAGATCGAGGAGTTCGGACAGAAATTGGAGAGGGCGCTGAGAATGATCTGATACGATAACAGGGGGTAATGCGAATCCGTACGAAACCACGAAATCACCGCTCATCCTGAGGAGCGAAGTCCTACTTCGCGCCCTTCGTCAGGCTCAGGAGAGCTCTCGAAGGGCGAGCGGTGTATCTGTTCACGTGCTTCCGCGTGCAACCCCAGCCGATCAGAAACCGGGCAGCTTGATCTTCTTCTTCAGCGCGTCCACGGCCTTGGCGCCTTGTTCGCCGGCCTTCTCCTTGACAACTTCCGTCGCTTTCTTCTCGGCCTCGGCTTTCACCTTGGCGGCCTCCGACCTGGCGCGCGCTTCGGCCTCGGCCTTCAGCTTGTCGGTCTGTTCCTTGGCGAACGCTTCGGCCTTGGCCTTCGCTTCGTTGGCAAGCGCGGCGGCGGCGCCCTTGGCGAGAGTCGATGCCCGTGTTTTGTCACCGGTCGGATCTGGATCGTCGATCGAACCTTTGATCTTGATCGGAATGATCACCCTTTTTTTGTCATCTGTCGGCGGTCTTACCCCAGGATCGAAACCCAGCGGACCGGTCAAATTCTTGATTGCTGCATTGCCCGCCTCGGAAGCAGATAGAATCGGAGCAGAGATCGCCTCGGGAAGATGCGTGTCTGTATTCAAATCCAAACTCCGATCAGCTCCGATCGTCCCATTGACTGCGATCATCCCAAGGGAAGATCCATCAACGGTCATGTCCTGGATCAGCAACTTTCCATCTTCCAGCTTTGCCCGGACCTCCAGCTTGCCGAATGACAATTCATTGAGTTCCGGAATGCCGGAGTACATTCCGTGCAGCATTGTTGAGAACTTGGCGACTGCGGGAAAATTGGCAATTTTGCCGTCGATGAAATTCCCATAGAGATCGGCGCTCAGCTTCTTGGACGCATCGCGAATGGGCGCCTTCACGCGCGCCGAAACGGTGGCGTTTCCCTTGCCGTAGAGTTTGTCATGCAGCGACTGTGCTGCTCCCGGAGGCAGCCGATCCTTCATGCCCACCAGTACGTCGTGGATCTGCACGCCGTTCAGCTTGGTGTCCAAGGAGAGATCGAGCAGCTTGCGGTTGCGCAGATCCACCTTCAGCGATTGCACGATGCCGCCCTGCGCGACAGATCCTGTCATTGTCTCCAAAAATTGTCCGCCGGAAAGGGTGGTCTTGGCCGAAACCCTGGTCACCTTCAAGCCCATCGCCTGGATGAGATCCGCATCGAAGGTGGCGGTCAGGTTCACCGCCGGAAGCTCGGGCAGCT
>JBDKGS010000057.1:0-17880 GCA_039798065.1 Fibrobacterota bacterium
TTTCCCAGTAAGGTTCGCGATTCTTCTTGCGGTTGTGGAAGACTCCGTGCCAGGCTTTTCCCGAGGTGATCGTGGCCCACAAGTTCTTGTAGACTTCCGGTGGAGTCGTGCCCGCTTGCAGGATGCGTGGATTCTTCCCCAGGACTTCCGACGGGGCGTACCCGCTGATCTGTGTGAAACGCGAATTGACGTATTCGATGGCGCCGGTCGGATCGGTGATGACAAGCGAAGTCGGATTGTGGTCCAAGGCCAAGGACAATTTTCGATTCAGCTGCTCGATCCGTTTTCTGTCCGTGATGTCGCAGATTGTCGAGACCAACAGCGATCGGTCGTCCATGGAAATCGAACCGGTGGTGATCGCCACTTCGCGAACGGTTCCATCGGCAAGCAAATGCCGTGACTCCAACGGTTCGTTGGGTTTGGACGAGGCCGCGCAGATCATGGCCTGGAGCGTTGTCGTCGCCGACCAGGGATCGATTCGTCGCCATTCCATCCGATGCATGGTTTGGCGCGTGTACCCGTAGAATCGGCAAGCAGCCTCGTTCGCGTCGACGATGACTCCGGTCGAGTCGTCGATCACCAGCATGCTGATTCCGCAATGTTTGAAAAATGGGCCGAGATCAGATTTCATCTGCCGCCGTTTTCTCTGGTCGTCCCATACAGGTGGGATTGTTGCATTTCGGAGATCATCTTGTCGTGCTATTGGATTGGGAATTGAAAAGGTGAATGCGGTTGGTCGGAAACAATGCTACCGTTTGTTCCAGCAAAATTCTCCTCAATTCCGTTCGTATCGGTACCGTGCCGGTGTAAATAACGTGGGAGCCATGTCAGCATGAAATCTGACCGGTCGTGATCGAAGCCGCCAAACCAGAAAACGAAGATGCCCGACTTCTCGCCTTGGCTCGGTACAAAGTGTTGGACACCGCTCCCGAACAGGGCTACGACGATTTGACCATGATCGCCGCGAACGTCTGCAAGACTCCGATCGCGTTGATTTCGCTGATTGACGAAAAACGTCAGTGGTTCAAGTCGAGAGTCGGACTGGAGGATTCCGAAACTCCCCGATGGCAGGCATTCTGCTCACACGCCATTCTCGACGACCGGACCTTCGTGGTTCCCGACACCAAGCTGGATTCGCGGTTCCACGACAATCCCCTGGTGACGGGCGCGCCGGGCATCCGGTTCTACGCGGGCCACCCCATCCAAACACATGACGGATTCCGTCTGGGAACGATCTGCGTGATCGACACCGAGCCCAGGTCCATCTCGACCGCGGTCAGGGGGATCCTTCCCGCCTTGGCTCGACAGGTCGGGTTGCTGCTCCAATGGCGGATGATTTCACACGAACTTGTTCAAGCCCTCGAAGTGTTGGACACCCCGGATGCATCACCCGAACGATTGAATGGGGCGATGCAGGATGTGCGCAAGCTTGTGGGTGGTTTCGACGAAGTTTCCGAACCGGGCGGAGCTTCTCGGTTGGATTGAGGTCTCGGCGGGATATTAGGGACTTGGGTGCGAGGGACGCCGATCGCGGACATCATGTGATCTAAATCGTCTGCATCCGTTGCCTACGGGGTTAAGTTTGCATCCTCGAAACGACGATGCCTACAGGAGCCGATCCAAATGACCTTCAACGAAATCGCCAAGCAGTACCTGGAAGCCTTCGACAAGGGCGAAGTCCCGCCCAATGGAATGGCCAAGTTCGACGAATTGCAGAAATTGTCGTTGGACGGCTCCATGGAAAGCCTGGCGCGGCTGGATGCTTTCCTGCTGGAGCTGCACGTGGCGGGATACGCCGACGAGATCGATCTGGACGACGAGGAAGCGCAGAACCTCCTGTACTTCGCGGCTTTCTACCTGGGCAAGGTCGCAGGCGTCCAAACCGCGCTCGTTCCCAATTGGGTGACCTGGGAAGTGGTCATGGAGGCCAATCCGGCGCTCAAGGACAAGATCCCCGAAGTCTTCGGAACGTCGGTGCTGTGCGTGCTGGGGCAGTCGCTCTACATTCCGTTGTCGGCGGTGATGGGGCGAATCTACGAAGGCAACTTCAGCGAAGAGAGCATGACGCAAAGCGTGACGGGAATTGTCGCAGCCGTCAAAGGTTGACCACCCTCACGAGCCGCTCGATTCCGGAACGGATGCGGCCGAGCCGTTCCGACTGGAAGGTGGTTCGGCTGGTGGCGGATTCGGGCTGTTCGTGGGGCTTCCGCTTGGAGTGACGGGAATCGTCTTGCTGGCCGATTCCTGGCGCTACGTGTCGTTGGTTCTGGACGGACCGTCGGACGAGCTCGCCAAGTATTTCCTGGGTTGGGCCTTGGTGGCGGTTGGAGCGCTTGCCTCACTTGGGGGCGAGACCTGGTATCTGGACGCCCGCAGCCGGACTTTCGTGCGGACATGGCGGTTCCTGCGGTGGGAATTGCGAAGCCGCAGCCTGGACTTCGATGCGATCGAAGAGGTCCGTTGCGTTCGGCTGGTGGTGGGGAACGGGGCGCCCGAGGCGTTCGCGGTGGAAATCGCGCTACCCGGAGACAAAAAATGTCGGTTGGCGTCGAGAGCCCACCTGCACGAGTCGTTGGCCATGTGTGCCAGATTGTGTCAGGTGTTGGATCTGTCCCTGGGAGAGCGGAGGTACCGACCTGCCGATCGGTCAGACCAGGGCTGAACCCAACTCGAGTCCACCGAACCAGTCGAAGAAATTCGTCACGTCGGCGCCCTGGAAAATGCTCCCGTGCTGGGGACACATGTACTTGATGTCCAGTTCGCGCACCCTGGCCAGCCAGTGGTCGCGTGCGCGCTCCGAAGGCATCCAGCGCTTGTGGAAGGCCTCCATGTAGGCGGTGTGCGTGTGGAAGTCCTTGACAAAAAGCGAATCCTCGCTGGATGGCAAGAGCGCCGCGCCGATGTCGCCCGAGAACAAGACCTTGAGTTCGGGGTCGTAAAGATGGAAATTCCCCGACGAATGCAGGTAGTGCGCCGGCACAAGGTGGAATTCCTTCTTGCCTACGGTGATCCGCTGGCCTTGGTCGGCCACCTTCACGAATTGTCCCACGTATTCGTGCCCGTAGTGGGCCACGAAGCCCGCCCAGACCCAAGACAAGTAGATCTTGGCCTGCGGGCAGAGGCCCATCCAAAGCGGAAGCGACGAGAAGATGTCGGGGTCCTGGTGCGAACACAGGAAATGCTTGATCTGCTCCACCGGAAGGATGCGCGAGACGGCCGAAACCACGTCGGGGAAGATCTCGGTGCCGCCCGGATCCAACAGGATGGATTCCTCGTTGCACCGGATCAGGTACTCGTTGGTGTCGATGACGGAATCCGTCTTGTTGTCGTCGCGCCCCAGCACATACCACGAATGCTCCGGTCCCTCGACCAACTTGTGGATCTTCATCGACTATCCTCCCGGTCCAGCTCCTGGATGTAGCGCGAACAAACACTGCGGATGTGGCCCATGTGTTCCACCTTGGTGTCCAGATGGGCGTGGAACGATTTGAGATCGTCGACGGTGCCCAGAAGCTCCACCGATCGGATGCGGACTTCGGTGACGACGATGCGGATCATGGTGGTCACTGGTGGAATCTGTTGGGCGATGCGGCCCAGATCCTCCACCAGGCTGGAGACGGCGCGCAGCCGCTGCTCCAGGTCGGTGCGATGTTGCCTGCGGCGCGTGCGGACGCTCTCCAGCGTCGCCGAGTAGACGACAGATCCTGACGGATCGATCCCCAGGTTCCAACCGTTCACGTACGACGAGTGCAGGTGGGACAGGTGCAGGACTTCGATGGACGAATGCGACAGGAATTTCGCGGCTTCGCCAAGACTTCCCAGCACTTCGCGGATCGAGCGGGAAAGCCGACCGATTTCGGAAACGATGACCTCGAGCGCACCGCCTTGTTCGCCGGTTTGGGCGGCAAGGACCTGCGCGTTCAATCCAAGACGTTTCATGCCTTCATTCTGGACCAGCAACGATCGCGCTTCCTCGGATAGGATCATGCACGACCGGTACAGTTCGGTGGTGGTTTGCGCGGCTTGGAGTTTGGAGAGCTGCATGGATGGCTCCGACATGAGCGCGATCCTACCATTTCCGTCCCTTCCGCGCATCCTTGGTTTTCTGGAGTCGACGTTTACGTCCTTTTTACGGAATCGGCCTTTGCTTTCACGACATCCTTGCGGCGGTTGGAAATACTTTCATCTTCAACAGTGGAACGTCCAATTCGAACATTGAAGGCGCAATGGGTTGGTTATGCGGGGGCGATCGGCGGTTGGCTGATCGGGCTCGGAATCACTTTCGCGTTGCAGCGCTTCATGGATCCGGTCCATCTTCCGCTGGTGGGGATCGGGTTCGTGGTGGGGATCGCCGCGCTATGGGGCCGCATTCCCGGAGCCATAGCGGCGGTGCTCATGACCTTGAGCTACGACTTCTTCTTCCTGCCTCCACTGTTTTCGTTCGTCGTCTCCACCCAACACTTCGTTTCGCTGGTCGTGCTTTTGGCCATCGCGTTGGCGGTGGGGCAGTTGGCCGCCCGTCTGCGCAGGCAAGCCATCGCTGCCAGAACCCGCCAGGAAAACGCCCAGGCCACCGCCCAGCTGGCGCGCGACTTGACAGGAGCTGTCACGGCCAAGCAGGCGGTCGAGATCACCAAGAATCGGATGCGCGAGATCTTCGGATTCGTGCCCGAGATTTCGCTCGATCCCAACGATACGGAAGGGGCCACCGGGGAAATGGTCCTGCCGCTGAAGGCGCCTCGCAAGGTCCGCGGATCCATGCGGTTGTCGCGCTCGGCGGTGGCTCCGGAAGACCAGGCGCTGTTGGAAACCTTCGCGGCTGTCTGCGCTCTGTCGCTTGAGCGCATCCATTTCGTGGAAGTCGCACACGACGCGTTGCTTCGCATGGAAGGGGAGAAGATGCGCTCGCACGTCCTCTCCTGCCTCTCCCACGATCTTCGCACGCCGTTGACAGGAATTGTCGCGCAATCGGGGCGGCTTGCCCTTGGGCTTTCCGGCAATGGAACGGTCAGGACGGAATCCGTCGAACTGGCGGGGGTGGCCGACTCCCTCCATCGCGAATCGTCGCGCATGGCCGACCTGGTGGAAAACCTGCTGGAGCTTGCGCGACTGCAATCCGGCGGGGTTCGATTGAGGTTGGATTGGCATTCGGCGGAAGACCTTTGCGCGTCGGCGTTGCGCCACCGCGAGAAATTCCTGGCCGACCGGAAATTGTCGGTGGATGTGGACGACCGCCTGGCCTTGGTATGGTGCGATGGCGTGCTGGTGGAACGCGTGATCGTGAATCTTCTCGACAACGCGCACCGCCACACTCCTCCGGAAGGAGGGCTCAGGCTTTGGGCACGACCCACCTCCACAGGTGTGGCCATCGGATTGGACGACCAGGGCCCGGGGTTGCGTACCCAGGTGGAATCGGGCGAAACGACCGTGGGAGGGATCGGACTGTCGCTGTGTCGGGCCATCGCTCGCGCCCATGGCGGTCTGCTGGAAGTATCCGATGCGCCCGGAGGCGGTGCGCGAGTGGAGCTGCGGCTTGTGCAAACCCAGAGGGCTCCCGAACCTCCCGCCGAAGAGGTTTCCGAATGAACGAAGCCAGAACAGTTCTTGTCATCGAAGACGAACGCGCCATCCTCAAGCTGTTGCGCGACGTGCTGGAAGACGAGCATCTCGTGGTGCGCGAGGCCACCACCGGACGGATGGGATTGGTGGAGGCGGCAAGCCGACGCCCCGATCTGGTCGTGTTGGACTTGGGGCTTCCCGACATGGACGGCAAGGACGTCCTGCGCGATCTCCGCAATTGGTCGGACATTCCGGTGCTGGTCCTCTCCGCTCGGGGAGCGGAGGAGGAGAAGGTGGTCGCTTTGGACCTGGGGGCCGACGATTACCTGGTCAAGCCGTTCGGCGTGCCCGAATTGATGGCGCGTCTGCGCGCCCTGTTGCGCCGGCGCGAAGGGGCCACAGCGGCCAAGGGGCCGGTCTACAAGTTCGGAGACGCGACGGTGGACATGGTGACAAGATTCGTCACCAAGGCCGGTGTGGAGATCCACGTCACTCCGGTCGAATTCCGTCTGCTTTCCGAATTGTTGCGCGCCGAGGGTCGCATCGTCACGCAACGGCATCTGCTGCGCGAGGTATGGGGCCCTGGCCACGAGGCCAATACGCATTATCTGCGCATCTACATGGGTCACCTGCGGCGAAAGCTCGAAGACGACCCCGCCAGGCCGCGCCATTTGTTGACAGAAACCGGCGTCGGCTGCCGATGCCTTTGCGAGAGGGCCGAAGAGCCCTAGTCGGGGAGTGCCGACCCGACCGTCCTAACCATCCAACAGGGAGAACGAACCGATGAAGGATGACGAAATCCGTCCATCCACGGATGTGCTGCGCCCGGACCTTTCCGACGGGCGGGAAAAACTCCTGGTTCGGCTGCGCCACAAGGTCTTCGGCGCCGCACGCGACCCGTTCGACCAATCTGTTTTCCACAAATTGTCGCTGTTGCCGTTCTTCGCCTGGGTAGGCCTGGGTGCCGACGGATTGTCGTCGTCCTGCTACGGGCCAGCCGAGGCCTTCCTGCAGCTCGGTCAGCACCCCGCGTTGGCGCTGTTCGTGGCGCTGGGAACCGCTCTCACGGTCATGGTCATTTCGGCCAGCTATGGACAGATCATCGAGCTGTTCCCGTCGGGCGGTGGAGGCTATCTGGTGGCATCCAAGCTGCTTTCGCCCAAGTGGGGCATGTTCTCGGGATCGGCGCTGCTCATCGACTACGTGCTGACCATCACGCTGTCCATCGCGTCGGGCGCCGACGCCGTGTTCAGCTTTCTCCCGGCGCACATGCAATGGGCGAAATTCCCCGTCGAGATCGGCGGACTGCTGTTGCTGACCGGCATGAACCTGCGGGGCGCGAAGGAATCCGTCAATGCGCTCGTTCCCGTGTTCCTGGTCTTCGTGGTCACGCATGTGGCGGCCATCGTATGGGCGGTGGGTGCGCGCGTACCGGAGATGGGGGCGGTGGTATCCAGGACCGGCAGCGACATCCACGGTGCGGTGAGCGCCTTGGGGATGTTCCCCATGATCATGCTGGTCCTTCGCGCGTATTCCATGGGCGCGGGAACCTTCACGGGAATCGAGGCCGTCTCGAACGGCCTGCCCATCCTGCGCGACCCGAAGGTGAAGACGGGCAAGCAGACCATGCGCTACATGGCCTTGTCGCTGTCCTTCACCGCGTTCGGGCTCATGGTGGCGTATCTGCTGAACGGCGTGCAGGCGGTCGAAGGAAAGACGCTCAACGCGGTGTTGTTCGAAAAGATGACCGCTGGCTGGGGTACGACAGGAACTGTCCTGGTCCTGGTGACGCTGGTCTCCGAAGGCGCTTTGCTGTTCGTTGCCGCCCAGGCCGGCTTCCTGGACGGCCCTCGGGTGCTTTCCAACATGGCGCTCGACCGCTGGCTTCCTTCGCGGTTCGCGCACCTGTCCGATCGGCTCGTGACACAAAACGGCATCGTGGTCATGGGTGGCGCGGCGCTTCTTGTCCTGCTGGGTAGCCATGGCGATGTGGGTTACCTGGTGGTGCTCTATTCCATCAACGTGTTCATCACCTTCACCCTTTCGCAGTTGGGCATGGTGCTGCACTGGACCAAGGAGCGCAAGGCGGGTAGGAGGTGGTTCAGGCCGATTCTTGTCTCGGGGATCGGATGCCTCCTCACGGCCTTCATCCTGTGCTTCGTGACGTTCGAGAAGTTCACCGAGGGCGGATGGGTGACGCTGGTGATCACCCTTGGGATGGGATCGATGGCGCTTCTGATGAAGCGCCACTACAAGGCCACATCGCAGACATTGTCGCGCCTGGACAGCCTCGTGAAGGCCGCCGAATTGTCTCCGGCTTCCAGCGTCGAGGCCAAGGAGCCCGACCGCAAAGCCCGCACCGCGGTGCTTTTGGTGAACGGCTGGAACGGCCTGGGACTTCACAGCCTGTTCGCGATCCTGCGGTTGTACGGCGACTTCTACCGCAACTTCGTGGTGCTGCACGTCGGCGTGTTGGATGCCGGTTCGTTCAAGGGGGCCGACGAGGTCGATACCTTGCGCAAGCACACCGAGCTGCAGACGAACAGGTACGTGGACTACCTGCGCCGCAACGGAAAGTCGGCCGAAGGCCGGTGGGCGGTGGGCGCCGATGTGGTCAATTCGCTCGAGGATCTCGCGCGGGAAACCGCGAAGGACTATCCCCACTCGGTCTTCTTCGGGGGGCAGCTGGTGTTCCGCAACGAAGGTTTGTGGACCAAAATCCTGCACAACAACGTCGTGTTCGCCATCCAGCGCCGCCTCTACGTGCGGGGCCTTCCCTTCATGGTCCTGCCCATCCGGGTGGACTGAACAGATCCTGTCAGGTGACGGATTCCGTCACCTGATCATCGCCTCGTGGATGCCCGAGGGCGCGCCGGATGGGTCCACCACGCCGAACACGCCCTTCCAATCCCACACCGCCCAACCGATTCCGTGGGATTCGAAAGTTCGGGTCGCGTCGCCAAGCCAGGCTTTGCGGATCTGGAGCGGGGCCTCGCGATGGACGCCGAACTCGCCGCAGAAGAGCTTCGATCCGGTCTCCTTGGCGCGGCGCAACGGTTCGGACAATTCCTGTTCCATCTGTTCGGGGCCCCAGGGTTGGTTCTGGGACATCATCCTTTCCCGCAGCGAGGGCTCGACGTCGTCGGGGACGCCGTCGGGGAACGGGATTCCGGGATACGAGATGGGACCCTCCCAAGCGCCACCGGGAGTCCACTTCGCCTTGTAGTGCGTGATGAACATGGGATTGTAGAAGTGGAAGGTCAGGATCTTGTTGGGGTCCGTCGGGATCTCCAGATCGGCGAAAGTCTTGCACATGCAATACCAGTTGGATCCAAGCACGATGGTGTGCTCCGGCGCCGCTTCGCGGATGGCGCGGAAAGCCGCGCCCGAGACCCGATTCCAATCGGCGTGGTCGCGAGCCACGGCCTCGTTGAGGATCTCGATGGCGACGTGTTCCGGCGATCGCGTGGCCAACACCGGCGCCAGCTCCTTCCAGAGCGAGCAGAATTTGTCCAGCTCGGCGGGGTCCGTGTAGAGTGCGGGCGTGTCGGTCTGATCGAAGTAATGGCTGCGCAAGATGTGGAGATCGCAAACCACACGCAGATCTTCCGCCTCGGCCCAATCCAGCGCGTGTTCCAACAGATCCCAGGCGTCGGGTTCCTTGGTGCCGTCGGTGTTCCACATCTGGACCTCGTCCAGAGGCAGTCGCACGTGGTCGAATCCGAGGCTGCGGATCTTGACGAAATCTTCGCGGGTGATCCAAGCGCGTCGCTCAGCGCCACGGCGATCAGATTGGGAAAGCCAATGGGAGAGGTTTACGCCGCGTTTGAGTTCGATCATCGGAATGGAGCCTTTCTCGCGCCATGTCGCCACCGTCCGTATGGGCGGCGATCCTTGGCAGATAATGTCTGAATACCTTGGTTGCCGAAATTTGTCGCCAAGTTCCAATTTAGGAATCGGACGCATCCCGCAGGTGGGTGGATGCAACCGCATCGCAGGTCAATCTCTTCGAGTCTGATTCCTCGACCGCAGCGCGTTCCAATGTTGACGGGGCACCTCTGGTGCCGGACCTGTCCAGAGCTTGTCGATGGGCGTTGCTGCGGGGAGCGTTTCTTTCAGCGAGCGAGGTTTTCCGGGCGCAGTCGACGACGCAGATCCAAGAGCACCGGAATGGAAAGCCCGACCAGAACGGCGGCGGCGGCAAACCAGCCCATCGCTGGGAGCCAATGCGCCGGAGTGAAAGCCGGTACCGCCTGGGAGAGGGCGACGAGGGGGACCGTGACCAATGCCGACAATTGAGCCGCGGAGCGGACGGTCCTGGAGCGAGAGGAGACCCATACTCCAACCGCCAAGGATAGCAGGATCGCCGCAGGCGCGAAGGTCAAGGCCAACGAAGCGAAGGCGATCCAAGTCGGTGAAAGGGATCGAACCGCCAATGCGCCGTAGACCAGGAGCATGGAAACCCATGCGAACCCGATGGCCGGAAGCAGGATGGAAACGGCTCGGCCGGCGATCAGGAGCGATGGCGATGCCGGTGCGCACAGGAAGGTTTCCAGACTGCGCCGTTCGCGTTCTCCGGCCACCAGATCGGAGGCCATGCCTCCGGCAAGCCCGGCGGGGAGCAGCGATGCGAGCGCGAGCAGGGGCAGGTAGAAATCGGGTGAGGGAAGCCCATCGGGTATCGCGAACAAGACGCTTCCTGTCAGGATCCCGACAAGCACGACCAACGGGACCGCCACGCGCCTTTCCCTCGCGAGAGCGGCGCCGTGCAGGGATGCGGCGGCACGGACCGCAGACCAGCTCGACGGGGCGGATGCGCGGACGGCGGCTTGCGCGGGAATGACGACAATTTCCGTCGATTCGGACTTGGCATCGCCAAGCAGGATCCGGTAGCTCTCTTCCAACGAAGTGCCGTCTTCGCCGTACGAGACCAGCGGCAGTCCGGATTCGACCAGAGCGCGAACGATCCTGGCCTGTTCGCGATGTCCGTTGCGGGCGACCACCCTCCATTGTGAGTCGCGCCGTTCGCGGTCGCCGCGAAGCTGGGCGCCGATCCGGAGATCGTCCAGGATCGCAGACAATTTCTGTCCATCGACGGGTTCGGAAAACCGCGCGTGTCGCGAACCGGACACCGCCGACAGGATGTTGGCGGGCGAGCCGTCGGCGAGGATCCGGCCTTTGCCCAGCAGCACCCATCGAGGGCCGTGCCGGTAGGCTTCTTCCAGGTGGTGGGTGGAGACCACGAGTGTCGAGCCTGTGGCGCTCTGCCAGCGGTCGAGCAGCTGCCAGAACGACTCCTGGGCCGATGGATCCAGGTTCGCGGCGGGTTCGTCCAGAATGGCCAAGCGAGGCGAGTGCAGCAGGCTGCGGGCGACTTGCAGCCGCTGGCGTTGGCCCAGGCTCAAGTTCTGGGCGTCGACGGATTCTGGCAGCTCCCAGAGTTTCAATGCTTGGCGCGCGGTCTGGCGTGCCGATGGCAGGCCCGTCAGTCGTGCGAAGTGCTCCAGGTATTCCAATGGACGGGTTTGGGCGGGAAGCCCTGGAGACTCCAGGCAGGTACCGACATGGACCATGAGCTCGCGGCGGAAGCGGCGGTTGGACGGATCGTGTCCGAGCAGGAAGGCGGCTCCCGACATGGGCTGGATCAAACCAAGCAGGCATCGGAACAAGGTGGTCTTGCCTGCGCCGTTGGGGCCGAGCAGGACAAGGCGCTCTCCGGGTTCCACCACGAGATCGACATCGTGCAACACGGCTGTGTTTTCGTAACCGGCGCAAAGGCTGCACAGGCGGATGGGTGTGTGGTCGGCGATGGAGTTGGACATGGTTGCTTTGGAAGGAATGATCGTATTTCTGGAAGCGGATTTGTGCCGGATTTTGTCTAGACCGCTTTTCCAACTTTTCGTGCGACCGAAGCATCGGGATTCGCCCCAGGTGGGTGACCGGTCGGAGCATCCTCCTCCTCGGGTTTGATTATTCGATCCTCACCATGGAATCGCGGGACTCGAAACGTGGCGAATCGCCCCACCATCGCCACGATTCAAAGGGTTGGTGCACCCCCTCCGGCCCGGAGAGCGTCCAGCCGACAACGGCGCGAGCGGTGGAGACGGTCTCGAAGCGGGTGTGTCCGGTCGCTCCCCATGTCGGATCGAAGGCTGTCCATCCGCGCGAGGGCAGCCAAACTTCGGTCCAGGCATGGCGCTGGGTGGGGCCGCTGCTCAACGCCCATCCGTTCACGCTTCGGGCGGGGATGCCGCGCACGCGAGCCAGGGTCGTGAAGAGATCGGCGAATTCGGAACAGTCGCCGCCACCAGTGCGCACCGCGAAGGCCGCGCCGCGGTCCAACCGTTCCCATCCGGTGTACCGCAAGGTGGAGCCTATGGTTTCCCAGTGGGCTCGCAAGATCGCCAGAGTGTCCGTGATCGTTCCAGGGGCGGCCAAGGCTCGGATCGCTGGATCGTCGGTCTGACGGAAAGTGTCGGGACCCAGGAATTCGTAGGGAACCTCGGTTTCACGGGGAGTCCGTGGAGACCCCGACAATCCGGCATTGTCGACTTCCAACCGGGTCTCCAGGAAGAATTCCATCTTGCTGGTGGGCGAGGCGATGTCCCAGCCAATCCAATTTCCGTCGGAGATGCTGCCGCGTTCGTGTTTTCCTTCGCTGAACGTTTCGGACAATATCCGTTGGCCGGGGAGCTCGGGGAACCGCACGAACCGAACGCGGTACCGCGAAGTGCCGGAGGCGGGAACCACCACGATGGTGCGGCGGATCGAGAGTTTCACTGGGTGGCTTGGTGGGGCAGTGTGAAGGACGGGTGCGTTGTTGCCCAAACGGATCACGATGCTCGCCGCGACCACCGCGACGACGAGGACGATGACATGCTTGCGCCCGAAACCGCGGATTTTCGATCGAGTTGTGGAGGTTTCAGCGGACATCAACAAGGAAGCCTAGCTATCCGATCCAGGCTTCGTCGTCGACGAAACAACGGATTCGGAAGAGGCCTCCTGAGTGGTCTTCAGAGCGTCCCAAAACGGCTTGGTTCCGCGCGTTTCCAGGTCGACGAAAGACATTTCTTGTCGGGTGACGGGATGGGGGAACGAAAGGGTGCGGGCCCAGAGCATCAGGCGCCACCAACCGAAGTGCGTTTCCAGGAAATGGTTGGTGTGGCGGTCGCCGTGGGTGGTGTCGCCGCAGATGGGGTGTTGCATGCGCGAAAAGTGGCGTCGGAGCTGGTGCCATCGCCCGGTGAGGGGTTCCAGTTCCTGCAACGAGAAACGCGCATTCAGGTGCGGGCCCATGGGCAAGGGGACCGTGCAGCGATCGAGCTCGCGCCAACGGGTGACCGCGTCCTGGAGCGCTCCGTTGTCGGGGCTGTCCAGGGCCTCGTCGCGGATGCCTTCGGCGTGGGGCATCCAGCCGCGCACGATGGCGTGGTAGGACTTGCTGACATTTCCTGTCTGCCAGTCCGACTGCAGCGCGTGGCACGTTTCCGGAGCGAAGGAGAACACGACAAGTCCGCAGGTGGGTCGATCCAACCGGTGCGGGGGATACACCCAGCGCCCGGTGAGGTCGCGGACCATCTGGAGGAGGAACGGCTCGTGGGCCGACGCACCCATGCCGCGATGGCAAAGGATGCCGGCGGGCTTGTGCACCACCACGATGTCGTCGTCGCGGTACAGGATGGGGATTTCCGGCGTTTCCCCGACCTGGGCCGATGCTCGCTCCTCCATTGGACGGATTCCGTCCAATGGACCGATGTCAGTTTCTGACAAACGCGTCGTAGATCGCCTTGATGCCGATGGGCAGGTCGGCGGCGTCGACGCCCACGATGATGGAGAGCTCGGACGCGCCCTGGTCGATGATGCGCACGTTCACTCCGGCTTGCGAAAGCGCCAGGAACAACCGCGAGGCGACACCGGTGCGGTGCGCCATGCCGTGTCCCACGGTGGCGATCAGGGCCAGGTCGCGTTCCACGGTCATGGCGTCGGGCGTGCAGGTGCGCTGGATTTCTTCCAGGACGGCGTCTTCCGATCCGTCGAAGTCCTCCTGGTCGATCACCACGCACATGCTGTCGATGCCCGAAGGCGACAGTTCGTAGCTGACACCTTTTGTCTCCAGGATGCCCAGCACCTTGCGACCGAACCCGCGCTCCTTGTTCATGAGGGTCTTCTCGATCTGCAGGATCGAGAAGCCCGAGCGACCCGCCACCCCGGCGATGGGTCGTTCGGCGGCCTGGTCTTCGGGCACGATGAGCGTGCCGCTGTCGTCGGGGCGGTTGGTGTTGGCGATGCGGATGGGGATCGCCGCCTGCTTGCAGGGAAGGATGGCTTCTTCGTGGAACACGTTGGCTCCCGAATAGGCCAGCTCGCGCAATTCGCGGTAGGTGACTTTTTCCATGGGGAGCGCGTCGGTCACGATGCGCGGATCGGCCATGAGAAGGCCCGACACGTCGGTCCAGTTCTCGTACAGAGCTACTCCCGCTGCGCGCGCCAAGATGGCGCCCGAGATGTCCGATCCGCCGCGCGAGAAGGTCTTGACCTTGTTGTGGGGGCCGGTCCCGTAGAAGCCTGGCATCACCGCGATGCCATTTTCCGGCAGGCGTTTGGGAAGCTCGATCCAGGTTTTGTCATCCACCAGGCCATTGGCGGTCAGGAACACCGCGCCTTCGGGTTCCACGAAGGTGCCGCCCAGGTAGGCGGCCATGATGCGCGCCGAGAAATGCTCGCCTCGCGAAGCGATCCAGTCGCGATCGGCACCCGCCAAGACCGAGATCTGGAAGGCTTTCAGCAACGCCGCCATTCCGGCATCCACTCCCAGTTCGCGCTCGATTTCCAGGAACCGTTCGCGCAAAAGCGCGAAGGAAGGATCGGGATCCAGTTCGCGCGACACGAGGTCGTGGATGGAAAGCAGGATGTCGGTGATCTTGGGGTCCTGCTTGTTGCGTTTGCCGGGAGCCGACACCACCACGGCGCGGCGTCCTTCGTTGGCGCGAACGATGGAAGCGACCTTCTTGAACTGTGTGGCGTCGGCGAGCGAAGTGCCCCCGAATTTGCAAGCGATGAGATTCATTCCCTTTTCCTCAATCACGTCGTGTAGTCGGCGTTGATGGTCACGTATTCCTTCGAAAAGTCGCAAGTCCAGAACGTGGTGTTGGCCGAGCCGACTCCCAGATCCAGACGGATTGCGACTTCTTCTCCGTCCATCGCCTTCGACAATGCCGGTGCGTCGAAAGCTACCGGGGTTCCGCGCAGGAGCACCGGGACGTTCTGGATGCAGAGGTCGACCGATTGCGGCATCACTCCGGCGCCCGAATATCCGGCGGCGCACAAAATCCGTCCCCAGTTGGGGTCGCGGCCGTGGATGGCGCACTTGACCAGCGGCGAATTGCAGACGGCGCGAGCCACGTTTTCGGCTTGTTCGTCGTCGCGGGCGTTGAGCACATCGAGCCTGACAACCGTTGTCGCGCCTTCGCCGTCGCGCACGATTTCACGGGCGAGGTGTCCGGTCAGCAGCGCCAGGGCTTTTTCGAACGCATCGGCCGCATCGGTCCCGGGGAGGATCTCGGGCAGGCCCGCGGCGCCGTTGGCCATCAGCACGCAGGTGTCGTTGGTCGATGTGTCGCCATCGACCGAGATGCGGTTGAAACTCGCGTCCACGGCCTTGCGAAAGGCTTTGTTGAGCACTTCGGGGTGCAGCGTGGCGTCGGTGGTGAGGTACGACAGCATGGTGGCCATGCGGGGATGGATCATGCCGGCTCCTTTGGCGCAACCGCCGATCCGGATCTCGCCGCCAGCGTGCGAAAAGGTCACCGAGGCGTGTTTGGGACGGGTGTCGGTGGTCATGATGCCGCGCGCGAAGTCGGCGCCGCCGGTTGCGACAGGTATTGTCGAAATTGCCGGGACTCCTCGACGGATTTTGTCCATGGGCATCGGGACGCCGATGACGCCGGTGGAACTCACGAGGACGGCGCCTTGGGCCAGCCCCAGCGAAGACTCCAACAATGTGGCTGTTTCGCGCGAATCGGCCAGGCCTTGGGCGCCGGTGACCGCGTTCGCGTTGCCGGAATTCACCAGGATGGCGGAAAGTGTCAAGCCTTGCGCGAGCCTTTCGCGTCCGAACAGGACCGGGGCGGCCGCCACGGCGTTGGTGGTGAACACGGCATCCCAACGCGCGGGGATGTCGGACACGAGCAGCGCCAGGTCGGGCGTGCCCGATACTTTGATGCCACAGGTGTGGAGCGCTGCCCGGAAGCCTTTGGGCGTGGTCGGATGGCCGGCTGGATCGAGTTGCATAAGAGAGCAAATGTAATAGGAACCGATCCGTGGCTAGATTTCTCCCCCTATGTTCGCACTGCCTACGACTTTGGTCGCCTTCGACCTCGAAACCACCGGTCTTTCCCCCGCCAACGACGAGATCATCGAGATCGGCGCCGTCAAATTCTGTTTCCAAAAGGTGGGCGGAAAGATGGAGATCGTCGAGAAGGGCACCTACCAAAGTCTGGTGAAGCCCGATCGTCACATTCCCGAAGAAGCCAGCCGCGTCAACCACATCACCGACGACATGGTGGAAAACGCCCCTCCCGCCCGCGAAGTGCTGCCCAATTTCCTGCGCTTTTGCGGGCAATCCAGCATGCTGGTTGCCCACAACGGACATTCCTTCGATGCGCCTTTTTTGCGCGAGGCCTGCCGTCGTGCCGGAATGGCCGTTCCGCGATTGCCGGTCCTCGACTCGTTGAAGATCGCCCGCAATATCATGCGCGAAAATGGTTCGTTCAAGCTTTCCGACCTTGCCCAGCGATTGGCCGCTGCAGGTGAGATCAAGCTGAAAGTGCAGCAAGGAGAGCTCCATCGGGCGCTTTACGACTGCCAGGTTCTGGCCCAGGTGATGGGACGCATGGTTATCAAGGCGATCCCCGAAAAAGACCTGAGTTTGGATCGATTCCAAAAGGCCGCGGAAAAGCTGGCTCCCATCATGATGCTCGAGGGATAAATAACGGAGCTTTTCCTCCGATGCTTGACATTCGGGAATTGTTAATGCGAAAGTGGCTACCGAGCCACTATGACAACTCCCAGAACAATCCTCCGCGACCAGTTGAGTCGTATCGCGTCCAGGCTGGAAAAAGCCAAGGAAGGCGATCTCGACGCGCTGGAATCCCTTCTTCAACCCCTTAAAGCGGTTGCGGCGGAAATCGCCGCGCCCGCCGCCATGCGAACCATGGCGCAGAGATTGTCAAGTTCTGTCCAAGGGATGATCGACGGCGAGAGCTCGATGGACGATGGGGTCACCCGCTTATCGCAGGGCGTCGCCAAGCTGATGAGCTCGTTCGATGCGATCGGTCCCAGCGCGCTGCTGGACGAAGACCGCGAGGAATCCGACGGACCGGTGACGGAAACTGTCAATGCTCCGGCAGGCAAGACGGCCAGCGCCGCGGTGCCGGCACCGACATCGCCGCCAACGCCCGCCGCGCCGACGCCTTCGCCAGCCCCGGCATCCGCGCCTGCGGCGACCAATGCGACGGCCGATTCGGAAGATTTGGAGTTGTTGGCCCGGTTCGTCGATCGCCAAAAGGGCGAGCTCGAAGGATTCGAAGTGGCGCTCCTGGAGCGCGAAAAGGGAGTCGGTGCGGGCGAAGAATTCGTTCGGCGTTATCTGCATACGCTCAAAGGCGAATTCGGCGTGTTGGATCTTCCGGAATGGGCCGACATCATCCATTCGGTCGAATCTCTCCTGGAGACCAACGACATCGGAACGGAAGGGCTTCTCAGGCTGAAGGACCTTCTGCAAGAACGACTTGGCTTGCTCAATACGTTGCAAGGCAAGATCGTCTCGCCGGAAGACATCGCCTGGATCCTGGGGGGAACCCGCAGCGGCGCCGCGGCACCTCCGAATCACGACAAACCGCGATCACCGGAAGCGTCGCAGACAAATCCTGTCGAACCGGTGAGCCAACCGGAAAGCGATCCGTTCTCGAACTTTGGATTGGATTCCAGCTTCCTGGTCGATTTCATTTCGGAAGGCGGCGACCACATCCGCAACATCGAGAAATCGTTGTTGTGCCTGGAGGTCAATCCCACCGACGACGAATCGCTGAACATGGTGTTCCGTTCCTGCCATACGCTCAAAGGGTTGGCGGGTTTTTTGGAACTCAAGGAAATCCAGCGCCTGGCGCATGCCGCCGAAAACCTGATGGATCGGGCTCGGAACCACCAGATCGTGCTCGGGCCCCAGCATGTCGATGTGCTGTTGGAAACCACCGACATGTTCCGAGGCCTGGTGGATGGACTCGAGAAGATGCTGTCCGGCGAGACCTACCAGCCGCCGGA
>JBDKGS010000058.1:0-17800 GCA_039798065.1 Fibrobacterota bacterium
GCGCTTCATGCCCGCCCAAGGCAAGGCGATCGTGTTCGTTCCGCCTTCGTTGATCAAGGACTTCGACGGCATCAACAACGGCACCCCGACAGATTCCGTCAGCAGGTACAAGATCGACCTTTCGATGTGGGACCGTTTACAGAACAAGACGAGCTTGCAGATCTTGTTTGATCGGGCGAAGTAGGCGCTGGCCTTCTTTTCTGCGACTCGCGTCGCGGCTTTTGTTTTGCTTTGTTCGCACAGGCATTTCTTCTGCAACTGCGTTGCGGCCTTCGATTCACAGGGGCCGCTCATGCCGCTGCCCCTGTGGACCCCATCGGCACCAAAGGGCCAGTCCGGGCCCTTTGGATTCCCGGACCCAAGGGGGCCGCTACTTCCGGGCCGCCAACTGGGATTCGCCTCCATTCGCCTTGCTCGGCGAATGGCACGGGTGGCGGCCCTCCATGAAACGCGGCCCCCTTCGGGATCCCCGACGTCGCTGCGTGTTTGCCGTTTTTTGTCTGGTACCGGTACGCGCCGCCGACCTGAGCGATGCGGGTACATCTCCGCCGTCTTGCGACCGAAGGGAGCAAGCAGGCGGATGCGCAACGGATTCTGTCACAATTCGCACGACCAACGTCCGCAAGTCAGAATCCGTCTACACATACCACGCCCTTCGAGACGAAGGCATCGCCTTCTCCTCAGGACGAGCGGCTCCCATTTTCCCCAGCAACGGAGGGGGGTCCAGGGGGACGAGTTTAATCTCGCGCTAGCGAGAGCACTCGTCCCCCCTGGTGCGCGGGTGTCCAGAGGGTTCCCGCACTGGAACCCTCTGGCCCGATGGGGTCACGGGGCAGCGGGGAGCGGCCCCGTGAATCAAGCGCCCAAACGCCAGTTTGAAAAAAACAAAAACCGTCGGAGACGAAAGCGCCAAGCGCAACTAGCCGACGGCAGTCTCGAACTCCTTCACCAGCGCCTCAATCGCACGATGCCCTGCTCGCCAGAATTCCTCGTCGAGCTCGATGCCCACGGCCCGGCAAGCGATGACGGGATCTTCCGATCCACCCTTCGACAACAGGTCCAGAAACCGCGGCACGAAGGCGTCGCCTTCCTCCACCCAGCGTTGGTAGAGACCCAGAACCAGCAATTGCCCGAAGGTGTAGGCGTAGCAGTAGAAGCGCGTGTGGATGAAGTGCGGGATGTAGCTCCAGCCCCAACGGTACGCCGGGTTCATCTCGACCGAGTCGCCGTAGAGAGCGGCGTTGGCGTCCCACCACTTTTGACAGATTTCGTCGCGCGAGAGCTGACCCTGCTTGCGCTGCACATGGGCCGACAATTCGAATTCCGTCAGCACGTTCTGGCGATAGGCGGTGGACAGCGCGTCTTCGATGCGCGAGCACAGGAGCGAACGGCGGATGATGGGATCGGTCTCCTGCGACAACAGGCGCTTGGCGAGCAGGATTTCGCCGAAGACGGAGGCTGTCTCGGCCAGCACCAGCGGCGCGTCGTAGCTGAACAAGGGCTGCTCGGCCGAGCGGCGGTAGTGGACGCCGTGACCCAACTCGTGGGCCAAGGTGAAGACGTCGCGGATCTGGCCGGTGTAGTTGAGAAGGATGTACGGGTGGTGCTGGGGCCAGCTGCCCGAACAAAAGGCGCCGTCGTCCTTCCCGGGCCGCGTTTCGGCGTCGATCCAGCCGTGGGTGACGAAATCCTTCGCGAGATTTTCGAGCTCCGGCGAGAATTGCCGGTAGGCGGCCATGACCTCCGAAAGCGCCTCGGGCCAGGCGTACTTGCGATCCTTCGCGGCGATGGGCGCATAGAGGTCGGTGTTGGCAAGTTTTGTCAAGCCCATGAGCTTGGCCTTGGCCTTCCAGAACCGCTGGGCGACCGGATAGTTCTCGCGGGTGACCCGCATCATGGCGTCGACCACGGATTGGTCCAACGAGTTGCCCATGTGTGTGCGCTGCATGGGGTGGGCGTAGCCGCGGACTTCGCAATCGACCTGGTGGTCCAAAGCCAACGTGTTGATCACATGCGCGAACACCAATCCGTTCTTCTCGTACACGCCCAGGAACGCCTCGTGGGCGGCCTTGCGCACCGCCGGATCGGCGTGGCGCGTGTAGGAGAGCATTTCGGCGCCGGTGCGGTCGCGCAGCCCCGTGCCGTCGTCGAACGGAAACGTGAGCGAATTCGAAAGGTCGTCGAAAAGCTGGGCGGTGGCGCTGCGACCGGTGAGGTCCTTTCGCGATGCCAGGCGCTCTTCCGGCTCGGACAGAATATGTCTTCTGTATTTGCGCACTTCGCCGACCCAGCGCTTCATGCGGACGGCATCCGAGTCGTCCCACCAGGATTCGACGGCCTCGTCGGACAGGGCAGCGATCTCCACCGTCAGGAAGGAAGTTTCGGCTTCGGCTTGCGCGAACAATTCGCGCCCCTTCGCGAGGCTCGCGGCGATCGCCTCGTTGCGGGTGTCGGCCGCGTAGGCCAGCGAGGTCCAGGCGCCGATCTTCCATTGGACAAGGGATGACTTTTCGTATTCCGACAGCATCCTGCCCGCTTCGGACGCCGACAGCTGGGCGATGAGACCTTTGTAGCGCGAGGCGAATTCCTGCGCAAGCATCATGGCTTGACGGAAATCGGCAGCCAACTGGGCGTCGTCGGGACCGGCGTAGAGGGAAGTCAGATCCCAGCGCACGCCATTGGCGGACTCCTGGGCGGCTTGGGCGGAAAGTTCGTTGTCGAGCATCTGATCCAAGCTACACAAAGCGAGGCGCCGTGGCAGCGCCCGGACGGTTCAGAAGCGGACTTCCATCCCCAGGAAGACGACAGGAAACGGAATGTTGAACTGGACCCATTTGACCTGTTCGGTTTGGGAATCGCGCAACACGAAATTGGGGTCGTTGATCGCGTTCCAGACCTCGTAGTAGAAGGTGGCCTGCTTGCCGAACATCTTGCTTTCGCGGGACAGTCGCAGATCGAGCCGTTGGTAGGGCATGAAGGTTCCCGAATTGCGCCTTCCGACCCAGAGCGTGGTGTCGATTTTTGTCGTGTCGCTGGCTCGATTGTTGTAATCGAATTCCCAAAGCTTGAACGGGGTGTAGGGATTCCCGCCCATGGAGCCGTACCGCACCGACACTTCCCATTTTTTGTCGATGCGAAACGCGTTCACCCACGACAATTTCCAAGGGCGTTCCAAGCCGAACGGATACCAGGCACCATCAGCCCGATCCTTTCGGCGAGACATGGACCACTCCGCCGAGGCCCAACCCGTCCAGGCTTCGGTAGGCTGGTAGCGCAGCGACGCCTCGACGCCCGCCGCCCAGCCTTCGCCTGTGGACTCGTAGGTCATGTGCCTGGTCTGGTTCCACCATGCGATGTCCTGCCTCACCGATTCGGGGATGTAGGACATGCGCCGTCGCTCCGTTTCGGCGTTGAGCGAATCGATTTTCCTCCGGTTTTCTTCCATGGACAGATTTTCATCCCACTGGTAGTTCCCCCAATTGAACATCATGGAGTCCGTGATGCCCAATCTCCGATAGTTCGCATACAGCCACGATTGCAAATCGGAATTGTATCGGCTCGAGTCCTGCATTCCGTCGAGCACGACGCGCGAGCTCGCCAGGTCCTGGTAGAACTTGCCCCATGCAGAAATTGTCGATCGCCATCCCGGAGCGAAGGAGTGTTCCCACTCCGCGATCCCCAGCCACGCCTTTTCCGATACCAGAGGTGTCGTCGCGGCCAGCCTCCATTCGAAAGGGAGATCGCTTTGGGTGTGCAGCGCGAACCCCAGTCCGAACAAGTCTTTTTCGGTGCCTTGGTGCTGGATCTGCAGACGCGGATTGGGGAGATCCACCGTGGGCCCCAGGCTTCGGGTGGCACGGAGACCCGCGCGGATGCGGGTTCGCGGATCCACGTCCCATTTGTGTTCCATCCACAGCGACGGCAGGTTGCGCACCAGGGTTCCGTCGTAGTTGAAATCGAGATCAGCGAGTTTTTCGAGGTCGATGTACGACGAACCGTCGCCTTCGGTGACCAGAATTTCCTTGTCGTTGAAGACCCCCATGAATTCCAGCGGATTGCCGGTGGTCCCCAGGATCAACTCCGCCAAAGGGCGCACGAGATGGGTCTTCGCGTTCTCTTCACCGCCGCGCCAACCAAGCCCGAGCGATGTTTCGTGGTTTTCGTTCCAGCGCAACCGCCCCGAGACGTTCAGGTCTTTGACATTTCTTGTCCAGTCGAAGCTCTCGCTGTCGCTGACCCGGACCACGTGCCAATCCTTGGTGGTGGAATCCTGGACCAGATCGCGGTAGCCCGGAAACCGAACGTCCCAGTCCACGCTTTGGAGCGCGAAAACGCCTTCCATGGAAAATTCGTTCGAGGGCGTCCAGCCAAGCCGGACCCTGGACATCCAGTTCGACAGCTCGACCAAAGCCTCCGTATCGGCCACTTGTTTGCGAACCACGTTCTTCGGACAAGGCCCGGTGCCCGAGCTGGTCCAACATTCCTCGGTGGTGACGCCGAACTGATTGGTCGTGGTATAGGAATTGGGGCAGGGAATCTCTTTGCCGTTCTGCAGACAGATCGTGATCTGGTTCTGGACACGGTATTCGTCGCCCGCCACGAATCCGCCCACATCCAATAGCCAATTTTTGTCCAACTTTGCCGATAGTCCGCCCTGGATGTCCCAGGTTGTGGGAAGCGTCATGTTGTTCTGGAATTTCTCGACATCTTCCTTGTCGGCCGCACCGATGAGGACACCCAGATCCATCAGACGCTTGACGGTCCAGTCGTACCACAGCGATTGTCCCGAAACCCAAAGCCCCACTCGATCCTTCCAAAGCGGAATGCCCGCCCACGCCGATCCCCGCAAAAGCGAGATGTCGGCGCCTCCGTAGAACGAATCCGTCGGGGCCGGTCGGGAACGCGACACGACGGTTCCCGACAACGCGCCTTCCGCCGATGACGGTGCCACGCCCGAGTACAATTGGAAATCCTCGATGGCCTCGCGGTGGAAAACCGAGAAGACCGAACCGAAGTGGTAGGGCATCAGCAAGGAGACCCCGTCGAGAGACACTCCGGTTTCGCTCTGGTCGCCACCGCGCACGATGGGACGCACCGATAGATCGGAAGCGGCGCTCACACCGGGAAGCGTGGGCAAGGCGCGCAATGGATCCTGGGCGGTCGCGACGACCTTCTTGATCTCCTCGCGCCGGATCACGCTGGTGGAGATTTCCTTTCGCTTGTGCCGGGCCACGCCCTTCACCGTCACGGTGGAACCCACCGGCCTTCCGCGGATTTCGCGCGGCCGGCCACCGGAATCGGCCACGACAGAATCCGGCGTCGGAGCGACAGAATCCGTCCGGATCGAATCAGGCTCCGATACGACAGAATCTGGCAGCACATTCGCCGAGTCGCGCATGGCCACGTCGGGCGCACTGGTCGAATCGGAGATGGGCACGACCGGAGAAAGCGCGTCGGGGTTTTGTCCATTGGCGACCGCCGCCAGGAAACAGGCGGCGAGGAAGGTCTGCAAGGTTCGATTCAAGCGGCTCACCAGCTCCACCCCATTCCGACACCCCATGCCATCCCGATTCCCGAGGGTTGTCCGCCCTCCGGAGCGTCGAAGTCGGGGTAACCCGCATTCCCCAGATCGAACGTGGCCCCCAGAACCATCCAATCGGGGATCACCGAGACGGGTGGCAGATCGGCTCTCACCCCCGCTGCGGCTTGGTAGTCCCAGGTGCGTCGGTGTTCGAGCTTGTCCGAACTGAACAGATCCTGGAACTGGCTGGCTTGGAGCGTGGCGCGTACCGAACCAAACGTGCGCAACGCGCCGAACCGACGCGATGCCGCATACTGCAAAAACCAGGAATTGTCGGCCCAAAGTCCGGTTCCCCATCCGCCGATCAGGCTGTGCGCCACCACCGAATCGGATCCGGGCAACCCCAAAGCCAGCCTGTATTCCTGGGAGACAGGATTTGTCGCCCCCTCGGCCTGGATGCCAAGCTCCAATCCGGTGAACGGGCCGAAGGGACCCAAGGCACCCAAGCGCCACATCATGGCGAAGTGCGGTTCGCGCGTTTCGACCCTGCGCACCGGATAGACATGCATCCTCTGTTCGGAATACCCGTACCCTGAACCATCCGGATTGACCACTTCCATCCAGCTGTAGGTCCAATCCTCGCAGACGGCGCGCCCCAAGGAGTCCCTGGATTCCCAGCCTTTGTCGCAGACGTTTTCCGGACGCGGAACGCTTCCCGCGACCATGGCGAACTCGGACCGGCCAGGCTGGAGCACCGTGCCGTCCTCCATGCGCATCCAAGTGGCCAAGCAGCCTTGGAGGAGGATCAAGAGCAGAATCGGAAGCAATCTGGGAATCGAGGTCATTCGGGAGGCAAATATAACCGGACGGATTCCGTCAGCCCACCGGCATTGTGACGCCGGTCACAAAAAAGCCCGCCCCGGCGCGATACCGGAACGGGCTGTTGACGAAATCCGTCGATCTATCGAAGGACCTTAGCGTCCGCCTCCACCCAGTTGAACTAGGCTCGACGGACTAGCGTCCGCCTCGCATCAAGGATTTCAGCGAGATGGCCAACTTGACGTTGTTCTGCTTCTTCTCTTGCTGGCCGCCGAACTTCTCCATGAGGCCTTCCAACGTGGCCGGCTGGCGAGGTCCACCCTGATTCTGCTGCGGGCGATCGATCCACTCGCGAGGTCCGCGATCTCCACGGTCGGGGCGATCACCGCCGCCGCGAGGTCCACGGTCGCCGCCACCGAATCCGCCCTGAGGGCCGCGATTGCCGCCGCCCTGGCCGGGGCGGCCCTGCTCGCGACGCGACGGATCGAAGTTGCCGCCTTCGGGGCGAGGTCCACGATCGCCTTGTGGGCGGTCACCCTGAGGGCGGTCGCCCTGGGGACGTGGTCCACGGTCACCTTGAGGACGATCACCACGAGGAGCGAACTCGCCTTGAGGGCGGGGTCCGCGATCTCCCTGAGGACGGTCGCCGCGAGGAGCCCTGTCGCCTTCCGGGCGAGGACCACGGGGACGATCCCCTTCGGCACGAGGTCCGCGAGGACGATCACCTTCCGCACGTTCGGGGCGTTCGCCCGGAGCCACGCGGGCCGCGCGAGCGGCTTCCATGTCGGACTTCATGGTCAGAGCGATGCGCTTTTGCTGCGGATCGACTTCCAACACGCGCACCTTCACGACCTGACCCACGGACAACACGTCCTTGGCATCCTTCACGAAGCGATCGGAGATCTGCGAGATGTGCACCAGGCCGTCCTGATGGACGCCGATGTCCACGAAGGCGCCAAAATTCGTCACGTTGGTGACGACGCCTTCCAGCGCCATGCCCAACTGGAGGTCGCCGATCTTGGAGACCTTTTCGTCGAAGTTGGCGTAGGTGAATTCGGCGCGGGGGTCGCGGGCCGGCTTCTCGAGTTCCGACAAGATGTCCTTGAGGGTGGGCAATCCCACTTCTTCGGACACGTACTTGGCCGGATCGATCAGACGGATTTTGTCCGCATTGCCGATGAGGTCGGAAATCGACACGCCAAGATCCGTCGCGATCTTTTCCACCAACGCGTAGCGCTCGGGGTGGACGGAAGAACGGTCCAAAGGATTCTCGCCTTCGCCCAGACGCAAGAAGCCCGCGGCTTGTTCGAAGGTCTTGGGGCCGAAGCCCTTCACCTTGCGCAGCTCGTCGCGGCTCTTGAAGGCGCCTTCCTTGTCGCGGTGCTGGATGATTTCCTTGGCCGTGTTCTTGGTGATGCCCGACACGTAGGAAAGCAACGCTTCGGAAGCCTGGTTCAGGTTCACGCCCACCTGGTTCACGCAGGACTCGACGATTTCTTCCAGGCTCTTCTTGAGCTCGCCCTGGTTCACGTCGTGCTGGTACTGGCCAACGCCAATGCTCTTCGGGTCGATCTTCACGAGCTCGGCCAGCGGATCCTGCAAGCGGCGAGCGATGGAGATCGCGCCACGAATTGTCACGTCAAGTTCCGGGAATTCCTTCACGGCCAGGGGCGAGGCGGAATACACCGACGCGCCGGCTTCGGAGACCATCACCACGTGGGGACGTCCGGCTTCTTCCGGAATTTCCTTCACGACCTTGCGCAGGAACGATTCCATCTCGCGTCCACCGGTGCCGTTGCCCACGGCCACCAACACGGGTTTGTGGCGCTGGCAAAGAGCCAGGAACACGAGCGTGGCTTCTTCGAACTTGTTGGCGGGTTCCAGCGCATGCACCGTGGCGTATTCCAGGTGCTTGCCGGTCTCGTCCACAACAGCCAATTTCTGTCCGGTGCGGAATCCGGGATCCACACCGATGACGGTCTTGGCGCCTGCGGGCGGATACATGAGAAGGTCGTGCATGTTCTTGCCGAACACCTTGTAGGCTTCGGCTTCGGCATGGTCCTTGAGGGCCAGGCGCACGTCGGTCTCGATGGACGGGGCCAACAGACGCTCGTAGGCGTCGCGAGCGGTGGCGGCCAGCACCATGCCGATCATGGTGGACGGGTGCGTGACAAGTTTTGTCGTCACGAAGCCCACTGCTGTCTCGACATCCACTTCCACCACGGAACGCAGGACGTCTTCCTTCTCGCCGCGTCGCACCGCCAGGATGCGGTGGCTGGGCAGGGTGGCGACCTTCTCGCGGAAGTCGTAGTACATCTCGAACTTGGTGCGCTTGCCGACCCATTCCTTGCGGGCTTCGCAGCGCATGACGCCGTCGCGTTCGGCCTGTCCGCGCAGCCACTGGCGGATTTCCAGGGTTTCGGAAAGCTCTTCGGCCAGGATGTCGCACGCCATGCGCACGGCGGTGGCCACGTCCGGAACGCCCTTTTCTTCGCTGACGAATTCCGTCGCGAGTTCTTCCGGCGTGAGCGATCCTTCCGACTGCTTCTCGGCCAAGGTGCGGGCCAGCGGCTCCAGGCCGGCTTCGCGGGCGATGGTCGCGCGGGTGCGGCGCTTGGGCTTGTAGGGCAGGTAGATGTCTTCCAGCTCGGTCTTCTGCTGGCAGGCGTCGATCTTGGCCTTGAGCTCGGGAGTGAGCTTGCCTTGTTCCTCGATGGACTTGAGGATGGCGGCGCGGCGTTCGTCCAGTTCCTTCAGGTACGTGTACCTGTGGTCCAGTTCGCGCAGGACGGTTTCGTCCATTTCGCCGGTGCGCTCTTTGCGGTAACGCGCAATGAACGGGATCGTGGCACCCTCGGCGAGAAGCGCCAGGGTGTTGGCAACCTGCCAAACCTGCAGGTTGAGTTCTTTAGCGATGAGGGCAGCGTAATCCATTGCGACAGCTCCGGGAGTCAAGATCCGGTCCAAGTCCCTCTCCGGCACTTCCGGAACTGAGGGCGGCAAAAGATATACCCACCCATGGGAAATGGGTCGTGACGACTTCGGAAGGTCACCCATGCTATTCAGGATCTTGATCTCCGGCATGCTCGAGATCGTCGGCAATGGTATGCTGCGCTCATGGTTTCAAACCATCGACAACATTCCCCCGGGATCTCCAATGCGAGGGTTTTCGGTATCGATCTACTGGCCGAACACGATCTTAGGGAGCTCCAGGAAACAATCGCCCAGCGGCTCCTGAAGATCATCGTCCCTTGGGTCGCAGCAGTTTCATTGTTGGTCTTGGTCGTCGAACTCGTCAGCGAAAGCCACCTCGTCCGCATCGTACCTGCGGCGATCCTTGCCTCGCTGTTTGGATTGCTCGCGTTTTTTCCTCGTTACGGAAGTCCTCTGGCACGAACTTCGGTCATCATCGTCACGGTCTATTTGTCCATGGCGTATTTGGGATGGGCGGTGCAGTCCTTCCGGGCACCAGCCGTCGTCGGACTGGCTATGCTCCTCATCACCTGGACATGCCTGTTCACACCTCGCACCGCAGCCATCGGAGTGCTGGCAGTGCTGCTCGTCTCGAACGGCGCCATCTTCGCCTTGATGCGTTGGGGCGTGTATGTCGAACAGCCCCCGGCACATCCTCAATTGTCGCTCATCATCCTCTCCGGAATCTATGGCGCCCTGTTCATTTCGGTGCTTGCGCCGATCCGCATTCTTTACGAATCGGTATCCGCAAGCCGACACGCTGAAACAACCGCCACCGAAGCCCTCGCCGAGCTGCGCAAGAGTCGCAACTTCACCATTCAGGCCGTCGACCACTCCCTCCACCTGTTCGGCTGGCTGTCACCGGACGGTCGGCTCCACTTCGCGAACGCGACCTCGCTGGCCATGATCCACGCCAAACTCGACGACGTCATCGGCACCCCGTTTTGGGACACGCCCTGGTTTAGGGACGCTCCCACAGAACAGGAACGAGCCAAGGAAGCGATATTCCGTGCATCCCTAGGAGAAACGGTCCGCTACGAAACCACCCACCGAAACTGGGACGGCACGATCCGCGAAATCGAACTGTCCATCCATCCCATCCTGGAGGACGACGGAAACGTTTCGGTGTTGGTAACCGAAGGCCGCGACGCCACCGACGAACACTTCGCCCTTCGCCAGAAGGACCTGCTCTCCGAACGCCTGCACCAGAGCCAGAAGCTGGAAATGATCGGGCAATTGACAGGAGGTGTCGCCCACGATTTCAACAACAGCCTGTCGTCCATCGGTGGTCTCGCCCAACTGCTGAAGGAGGATGATCTGGCCGAACCCCAGCGTCGCGGCGAGTATCTCGACATGATCCTGGAGGCCACCGCCAACGCCACCGCCTTGACCAGGCGCCTCCTGGCTTTTTCCCGCAAGGAAGTCCACAAACTCGACACTCCCGTCGACATGCGAAAGCTGCTTGAAAACGTGGCGACCATGCTGCGGCGGACCCAGGACAAGCGCGTGACGATTTCCGTCGATTGCGAAATCGAAGGCGCGATCGTGCTCGGAGACGAATCGATGCTCCAGAACGCGTTCCTGAACATGGGGATCAACGCCTTCCACGCCATGCCCGACGGAGGAAAACTGGAACTGGGCCTGGGCGCTCGACGACTCGAAGCGACGGATTGCGACCAACTGAAGCCTCCGGTCTTCCCCGGCGATTACTTCGATGTTTCCATCCGCGACACGGGCTGCGGCATGTCGGCCGAAGTGGCCAAGCGGATTTTCGAGCCATTTTTCACGACCAAGGAATCGGGCAAAGGCACCGGGTTGGGCATGTCGATGGTGCACGACACCCTGAAGGAACTGGGCGGATCCATATCCGTGGACTCGCGACTCGGCGAAGGAACCACGTTCCACGTCTATCTGCCGCGGACTGCATCGCCTCCGTCCTGATCGCGTCACCGGCCGGAAGAACCGGAGCCGTTGGACTATCATTTCCTGGCTATGCGGTTACGGAACTCGTCCATCGGTGAATTTCCCGTCCTCACACTCGAGGACCCCACGACCGGCGCATCTCTTTCGGTGCTGCCCACGCGCGGAGCCACCGTCCACGAACTGGTGCTGCCCGGCCCCGACGGAGTGACACATTCCGTCATGCAGCCCATGCGCACGAACATAGAGATCCTGCGCCACCGCTGGGCCAAGGGTGCCCAACTGGCCCCGTGGCCCAACCGCATCCAGGGCGCCAGCTACGAATTCCAGGGCCAGACCTACAATCCCGTCAAGAACTTCAGGCCCCAAGGCGGCCACGCCATCCACGGCCTGGTCATGTTCGAAACCGCCAAGCTTGCTGCCAAGTCGCCGGAAAACGGCACCTTCGAGCTGTCGCTTTCCTCCAAAGGGTGGCAGGGTTATCCGTTTCCCGTCAAGATGACCTTCCGGTTCTCGCTGGACGCCAAGGACGGATTCCGGATGGAGACCGAGATCGAGAACGTGGGCCGCGGCCCCTGCCCGGTGGGCCACGGATGGCACCCGTACTTCCGCTTGGGCGATTCCATCAAGCCAAACCTCCTGCAGCTGCCTGACGGAAAACGTCTTCCCATGACCGCCCGCGCCGTGCCCGACGGCACCCGCGTGAAGTGGGACGCCTTCGCCAAGCCATCCATGATCGGCGAGGATTTTTTGGACGCTTGCGTGGAATTGCCGACAAAATCCGGCAAAGCGGTCTCGCGGCTGATCGATGTCGACCAAAAATTGTCGCTGGACGTGTGGCAGGAGACCGGGGTCGGCAAGTACGGCTACGTGCAGGTGTTCACCCATCCGCGCCGCCACTGCCTGGCGATCGAGCCCATGACCTGCGCACCCAACGCCTTCCAGAACGGCATGGGGCTTGTGGTTCTCAAGCCGGGCGAATCGCTCAAGGCCGCCTGCGGCGTGAAACTTTCGAAGGCCTCGATCTAAGGCCATATCGGGGGTTTCCCGGCATTTGCCGGATTCTGCCCCCCCAAAAAATCACACCCGGGAATCCAACATGTCGATCGCGTCGATCCTCACCTGCCTCGTTTCCCTCGCGGGCACCGAAGTCCATCTGGGCGCCCTGTTCGGCATCCAAGGCTCCACACTGGTCGGCGACGACGCGGATAGGTCCAGCGCACCACCTTACGCGCATTGGATCGGAAACGCCGGCACGCTCTCCACCGGAAACATCGGTATCGCGATGGATTTCGAGCAGCCCAACGCAGGCTTGCGGCTGGGCGCCTTCTATTCGGCCAAGGGTTGGACGCGCCAGATTGGAGATGTCACCTGGGACCAGCATCTGAACTACCTAGCGGTTCCCGTCGAGCTCCACCTGCTGGGGCTGAGCCCATCGGCATCGGTGCGCCCCTACCTCGCGGCGGGATTCTACTGGGCCGGACTGGTTGGCGCCGAAATCCGCAGCGCCGATTACCCCGAGCTAGATGAGAAGAACACCTCGGATTGGAAGGCTTCGGCGGCGGGAGTGATCCTCGGCATGGGGGCCCAGGGCAAGGCGGCGGGAAAATACCGGGTCGGCGCCCAGATCCGACTCCATCGCGACCTGACCGTGAACTTCAAGGACAGCCGCGACACCTACAACCAGTCGATCGGTCTGGACATTTTCGTCGGAATCTGACCGAGTCGCATACCTGTCCTGATTTTCGGTCATTGGACCGCTCCAGGCCGGGGAACCCGCCGATAATGCATATTCGAGCGACATGAACAGTATTCTGACGGTCTTCGTCGTCCTTTTTCTTTTGGTTCTGTTGAACGCGTTGTTTTCGGCCGCAGAGATGGCCATCGCCACCGCACGCCGCAGCCGCCTCCAAGCCCGCGCCGACGACGGCGACACCGGTGCCGAAGCCGCCCTGCGACTTCAGGACGACCCCAACCGATTTTTGTCAACCACCCAGGTGGGAATCACCCTGGTGGGAACCGTCGCCGCGGTGTACACGGGCGACCGCCTCGAAACCCCGCTGGAGGCGCTGTTCTTGCCATGGATTGGCACCTGGACACCCATAGCGGTTTTTCTGACCGTGGTGGTGGGCGTATCGTTCCTGCAGTTGGTTGTGGGCGAGCTTGTCCCCAAGCGGATCGGGATGCAATCGGCCGATTCCATCGCCTCCTTCCTGTCTCGCCCCATGCTGGTGCTGTCCAAAATCGTGAAGCCGGTAGTCTCGCTCCTGTCGGCATGCACCAACGTGATTCTTTGGGTCTTGCGCCGCAACAAAATGCCCGAAGAGACCGTGACCCAGGAAGATATTCGCCACATGGTGCGCGAAAGCGCCGAGCACGGCGAGATCCAGGAACACGAAGAAGACCTGATCCATTCCGTGTTCGACATGGGCGAAAAACTGGTGCGCCAGCTTCGTACGCCAAGGACGGAAGTTGTCGGCGTCAACCTGGAAGAGGAGTTGTCGGAACAGCTCCCTTCGTTGATGGAATCGGGTTATTCGCGTTTCCCCGCCTATCGCGGCGATCTGGACCATATCGAGGGCGTGGTGCTGGCCAAGGATCTGTTCCGCGCCTGCTTGCGCGACGGCAACGCGCCGGCTCTGGCAGATCTTGTCAGGCCGTCGCTCATGATTCCAGAAAACACCCGCGCCTTGCGGCTTCTGCACCAGATGCAGAAGGAGCACCAGCACCTGGCGGTGGTGGTGAACGAGCACGGCATCTTCGAAGGCATCGTGACCTTCGAAGACCTGTTGGAAGAGATCGTGGGCGAGATCCAGGACGAAACCGACGAAGACGCGGATCCGGACATCGTCGCCATCGGCGGCGGCCAGTGGCTTGTTTCGGGCGTGACTCCGGTGGAACACCTCAAGGAAGCCCTGGAGATCGACAGCCTGCCGCAGGAAGGCGAAGGCCACTACGACACGCTGGCGGGCCTTGTGCTTTCGCTGATGGGACGGATTCCGTCCACCGGCGAATCGATCGAGACCGAAGGCCTTGTCTACAGGGTGGTCGACATGGACGGCCTGCGCATCGACAAGATCGAGATCACGCGCCTGAGCCGCGACAACAAGGACGCCTGATCGTTCGATGGATGGATCGGGATCAGGGCGAAAGCCACAACGCCCCGACCGCCCACGAGAACAGGTTAGCCAGACAGGAAACGACCAACGATTTCCTCCACCCGATCCTCAGCACGACCTCGATGATCGCGGACTCCGCCAGCGCGATGCACGGCTCGGCAACCATGGCCACATAGGGGCCTCCACCCGCCAGCGGAAAGACCACGAACCACAAGTGCGGTAGCGTGGCGCAAGTGGGAAGGATGGACGCGGCCAGCAATCGCCACCAAGGCGTGCCGTTCTTCCATGGCCCGATTCGCAGCACAGCGAAGACCACCATCCCCTCCAGAAGACAGGTCCAGGCCAGGATCCGAAGGTAATGGAGTTCGAATCCGACGATCACTCTAGGATGAATCGCACGCTGCGATGCGCACCTTGTTCGAGCACGATGAATTCACCCCGACGCGGAACGATTCCCAGATCGACGGCTCCCGGACGATTTCCGGTGGGAGCGATCTTGATGCTTTTGCGCACCGCGCCGGAAATACCGAACAACTTGAGCCGCGCGAACCCGACAGGAATTGTCACAACAACACGAGATCCGCGAAACGAGTTGATCCCGAAACCGCCCGCCATCGTCGAGCCCACCCCAACGTTGGAAGCGTTCGGCCATGGATGCAGCTCCGTCTCGTTGGAGATGATTCCATTCCGATAGGGAATCCGGTAGGTGCGGTCGATGCGCACGTGCGACACCAACGAGTCGCGCACCTCCAGGATTTCCGTCATCTCGATGAGGCCTGTGGAATCGTGAGCCGTGACCCTGGAAAAGATCGAACGCTCCCCCGCGAGAAGTTTGATGGAATGGAACGCGGTGTCGTCCTTCGACTTGACGCAAGCTTCGACCGCGAGGTCGCAGGGGATCCGCACCAGGTCGGCCTCCCGGATCCAGAAGAAATTGACGAGTGTCTGGTACCCGAAGTACCTCACCGTATCGTTCCCTGCCTTCAGGAACATCCCCGGACGGTAGCCCCCGAGCCATTGCTGTTCTCCATAGAGCTTCCATCCTGGCCGCGCTGGAGACCGCACGATCGTGACCAGATCGACACCGTGGTGCCCTGTTGGCATGACGTCGGCCCGGGTGGCGACAGGAATCGTCAATAGGGCGACAACCAGCGCCGACGGGAACAGCGCGCGCAAGAGCAGGGGTTTTGCTCCGCATTCCATGGAAGACCTCGTTGTTGGGAGGAATCGCGACCGGGCATGGACCCGGTGCTCTTCAAGAATACGGACGTCCGATCGTCATTCCCGACAAATTTCGGCAACTTCCCGTTGAAGAAACGCCAATGCCGCGCCAGCCAATTCCTGCCTAAGAAATTCCTATAAGCTTGTGCGTCTGCAACGACAAGCGCCAGACAGGATTTGCCGTGCAGATCCCGACCACCTCCTGGAGGTTGCGGGCGCGACGGACGGGATCGGGATCGTCCATGGGCTGCAGGAACCGGTTGGCGAACGGCAGCGCCTCCAGCTCGGCGAGATCGAACGCTTGCGGCCAGACCACCTTGAGCTCGTGTCCCGACCTCTGGACCCAACGCGCGCCCTGCTTGGGGCTCACGCAAACCCAATCCACGCCGGCAGGCGCCGGCAAGGTGCCGTTCGTTTCGATCGCCACTTCGAATGCCTTGGCATGTAACGCATCGATCAATGCGGCATCCAGCTGCAGCAACGGCTCGCCGCCGGTGACCACCACGAAGGCGCGTCCGGGACGGCCTCCCCAAACCTTGGCGACGGATTCCGACAACTCCTGCGCGGTTTCGAACTCGCCTCCGCCCTCGCCGTCGGTCCCGACAAAATCCGTATCGCAGAATTTGCAAGCGGCCGATTCGCGGCGTTCGCGCGAGCCGTCCCAGAGATTGCATCCGGAAAACCGCAGGAACACGGCGGCGCGCCCCGCGTGGGAAGCCTCTCCCTGGAGCGTGAGGAAGATTTCCTTGACCCGGTACATGCTACGGCGTCGCGAGGCCGAACAGACCCAACAACGGATCCTGGTGTCCCGCGTCGTGGAAGCCGGCCAGTCGCAGCTGGCACGAATCGCATTTCAGGCAAGGCGCTCCCGACGGAGCGGGATCGTAGCAGGAACGGGTGAGCGCGTAATCCACGCCCATCGACATGCCCAACCGGACAATTTCCGACTTCGACAATTTCTGCAGAGGCGCCACGATCTTGAGACCCTGGCCTTCGGTACCGATGCGGGTGGCGAGATTGGCGACGCGCTCGAATGCCTGGACGAATTCCGGCCGGCAGTCGGGGTAGCCCGAATAATCGATGGCGTTGACCCCGATGTAGATGCGGGTGGCCTCCAGAACTTCGGCCCAGGCCAGGCCCAGCGAAAGGAACACGGTGTTGCGGGCGGGAACGTAGGTGGAAGGGATGCCTCCGCCGATCTCGGCATCGGAGCGTCCTTTGGGCACGTCTCCGTGGCCGGTCAACGACGAACCACCCAGCGCAGACAGATCGATGTCCATCACGCGATGTTCGGTGGCACCCAATTCCCTGGAAATGCGCGTGGCCGCTTCGAGCTCGACGGTGTGCCGCTGGCCGTACCGAAAGGCGAGCGTGCGGCAATCGAACCCGTCGCGCAGCGCGCAGGCCAGGACGGTGGCGGAATCCAATCCACCTGAGAGAAGGACGACAGCGCGCTCCTTGGATGCCTTTTCCATAGGCGCCAAAGATACCCTCCGATCCCATCCCCCCCCTCCGACGAAGTGACGAAAACCGTCACTCGACTGCTTTCACCATTGCCGGATTGGTAAGTGGGGGGAAACAAGAATTCGTTCTCAAACAGGTGAAAGGTGACTCCACTGGCACCAGTTTGATGATCCTCCCCCCGAAAAGGCTGGCGCATCCCGCCATATTGAGACAGATTCCAAACCGTTCGTCTTTCTGTACACTCACTCACCTACTGCCACAAGAGGACGCTCCATGCGTCGTCCCCTCGCGCTAGCCGTGGCCGCTGCCACATCTGCCTATGCCGCCGCGCCAACCCGCTGCGACCTGGTCTCCCAAGCCTCGGCATCCAAGTGCCTTGATCTTGCCCTGCTCGACGGGAGCACGTTGCGCGTGCCATCCAATACCACGCGCATTCCGTCCACCGCTTTGAATCTTTGCGGAATTCCCGGCAGCACTCCGCCACCCACCGATATCGTCTACATCGTGGACCAATCCACCAGCATGCGCCCGAACCTGATCCTTCCTGGCGCCGAAGACACGAGCGGTTGGTACGGGTGCAACCCAACGGTCCGAACCTTGCCCGGAACCATCGATTTCCATGGTTCCACGGTTTCGGTTGCCGCCGCAGGGACCACCGCCGCGACACTTGCGGCAAACTGCTCCGTGGCAGGCGACCCCTATTCGGTGCGGGCATCGACGATCCAACAGGCAGTCCGCTCCCAAGCCGCCATGGAACCGAATT
>JBDKGS010000059.1:0-17743 GCA_039798065.1 Fibrobacterota bacterium
GGTACTCGACAGATCTTGTCGAATCTTAGTCGTCGGCACCGAGGCGCTTGGCGCCGCCGTACTTCTTCTGGAGCTCTTCGGAGACGGAACGGGAGTACCGCTTCGTACTTCGCGAACGCCATCGTGAACTCGGCATTCCCTGCGGCATCGAGCGCAGTTCAGCAACCTGCGCGGAGCCAACGAAAAAGGGCGACCATCCTTGCGGATGATCGCCCTCGGAACTCGACAGATCTTGTCGAATCTTAGTCGTCGGCACCGAGGCGCTTGGCGCCGCCGTACTTCTTCTGGAGCTCTTCGGAGACGGAACGGGAGTACCGCTTCGTGCTTCGCGAACGCCATCGCGAACTCGGCATTCCCTGCGGCATCGAGCGCAGTTCAGCAACCTGCGCGGAGCCAACGAAAAAGGGCGACCATCCTTGCGGATGATCGCCCTCGGAACTCGACAGATCTTGTCGAATCTTAGTCGTCGGCACCGAGGCGCTTGGCGCCGCCGTACTTCTTCTGGAGCTCTTCGGAGACGGAGCGGGGGACCGCTTCGTACTTCGCGAATTCCATCGTGAACTCGGCCTTGCCCTGCGACATCGAGCGCAATTCGGTGGCGTATCCGAACATTTCGGACAGCGGCACTTCCACGTCGATGCGGGTGTAGGCCATGTCTTCGGTGGTGCCCAAGATCACGCCGCGACGGCCGTTCAGGTTACCCATGATGGTACCCTGGAATTCCGTGGGAGTGTCGATCTGGACCTTCATGATGGGTTCCAGGATCTGGGGCTTGGCCTTGGGGTAGGTTTCACGGAACGCCATACGAGCGGCGATCTGGAAGGCGTTGTCCGACGAGTCGACCTGGTGGGTCGCGCCGTCATTGATGCCCACGCGCAAGCGGACGATGGGGAAGCCGATGAGGCCGCCGCCGCCCAAGCACGAGGTGAAGCCCTTGTCGCAAGAACCGATGAATTCCTTCGGGATCACGCCACCGACGATGTCGTCGATGAATTCGTAGTCCTTGCCTTCTTCGGCAGGAATGGGTTCGATCCAGCCGCCGACCTTCGCGAATTGACCCGAGCCACCGGTCTGCTTCTTGTGGGTGTAGGAGAATTCGGCCTTCTGGGTGATCGCTTCGCGGTAGGCCACCTGGGGCTTGCCGGTCGAAACTTCCACGCCGTATTCGCGGCGCATGCGCTCCACGTACACGTCCAGGTGCAATTCGCCCATGCCCGCGATGATGGTTTCGCCCGATTCGTCGTCGACGTGGCAACGGAAAGTGGGGTCTTCCTTCGTGAAGCGGTTCAAAGCCTTCGACATGTTGACCAGGTGGTCGCGGTTCTTGGCTTCGATCTTCAGCGAGATCACGGCTTCGGGAACGAACATGGAGGTCATGTTCACGTTGACCTTGCCGTCGGTGAAGGTGGTGCCCGACGAGCAATCGATGCCGTACAGCGCCACGATGTCACCCGAGGACGACTCGGTGATTTCTTCCATCTTTTCCGAGTGCATGCGCACCAGACGACCGACGTTCACCTTCTTCTTGGTGGTCTGGTTGTAGATGGTCAGACCCTTGGTGATCTTGCCCTGGTACACGCGCACGTAGGTGAGCTGTCCGTACTTCGATTCCTGCAGCTTGAACGCGTAGGCGACCAGCGGCTTGGTGTCGTCGGTGAACATCTCGATCTTCTCTTCGCCCTTGTCCAGGTCGAGAGCGTAGTTCTGCACGTCGTAGGGGTTGGGCAGGTACAAGTTGACGCCGTCCAACAACTTCTGGACGCCGCGGTTCTTGTAAGCCGAGCCGCAAAGAACGGGCACGAGCTCCAGCGCGATGACACCCTTGCGGATGGCGGCGCGGATCTTCTCGACCGGGATTTCCTGCTCCATCAAGCGCAGTTCGTCGAGCTCTTCGTCGAAGGGCGACAGGCCGTCGAGCATCTTTTCGCGATACACCTTGGCTTCTTCCAGGATGTTCGCGTAGATGAGGTGGTTGGTGGCGGGGTGGTCGGCGGGGATTTCGCGCTCGACAACAGTTTCGCCTGCGTCACCTTCGTTGTAGTAAGCCTTCATGGTGACCAGGTCGACCACGCCCTGGATCTTGTCTTCCAACCCCAGCGGGATCTGGATCATGACGGCGTTCAGGTTCAGTTTTTCGCGCAGCTGGCTGGCGACGCGGAAAGGATTGGCGCCCGAGCGGTCGCACTTGTTCACGAATGCCACGCGGGGCACGCCGTAGCGGCGCATCTGGCGGTCGACGGTGATGGACTGCGACTGCACGCCGGCCACGCCGCAAAGCACGAGGATGGCGCCGTCGAGCACGCGCAGCGAACGTTCCACTTCGATCGTGAAGTCCACGTGTCCTGGCGTGTCGATGATGTTGTAGTTGCATTCGTTCCAGGCGCAGTAGGTCGCTGCGGACTGAATCGTGATGCCGCGTTCGCGCTCCAGTTCCATGGAGTCCATGGTGGCGCCGACGCCGTCCTTGCCACGCACTTCGTGGATGGCATGGATGCGACCCGTGTAGAACAAGATGCGCTCGGTGAGCGTCGTCTTGCCCGAGTCGATGTGGGCCGAGATGCCGAAGTTACGGACGTTGTCCAACGGGCGCATGGATGCTCCAGGATGGTTGTGGTTGTACGAAAGGCAGGCAAAGTTAATTCCCTGTAGGATTCGCATCAACTGGTCCAAATCGGAATTATGCCTGAAACAGGTCTGTCTCACGGTTTGGAGGGTTTCCCGGGCGGCAAAAACACGCCGCTTCCCTGGCACATGACGGATTCCGTCCTATTCTAGATTCGATGATCGCATAAATGCCCAAACGGCCATCCGGGGCATTGTCGGCACCCGCGCCGTTAGCCCGAACCCGGAGTTTCCCGATGTTCATCCCGCTCCTCGCCAGCCTATTCCTGTCGAATCCCGACACTCTGGCCTCTGCCGAGGATCCGCTACCAGAAACGAATTCGATGGCGGTCTACATCCATCCCGTCGCGCCTCTGATCGCCGCCTACGAACGCGGGTTCGCCTACCTGTTCGCGGTCACCGTCGAGAAGGAGATTCCAAAGGCACGAAGCCTGGTTCTACAGCTCCAGGTTGGAACCAGAAATTGGGGATCCGACAAAGCCACATACGACCAGCCCGAGCCCGATTTTTTCCACCACACGTCCTGGGCGATCCGTGGATCCTTGCGTTCGTATGTCAATGGCTTCCGACACGAAGGCCTCTATCTCGCAGGATCGACCGAGTTGTCGCATCTGAACACCGTCACGGAAAAAACCAGCGAGCTCTCGGACTACTTGGCGGTGATGGGGTATGCTGGGTTTCGAAGCAAAGCGACCCACTTCACCTTCTATGCGGACGTAGGGCTTGGGCTCGTGCTCATCGGCTCCTACTCGAAGGAAACCGTCGGTTCTGGCAATGTCGAAAAGTCCCTCTACGACATTGGCGGAAACTTCGGAGTGGGGTATCCCTTTTGATTAAACCGTGAAAAACCATCGAAATCGAGCAGGAAGGGAGTGATCAGGTGGTGACAATTCCCGGTAAGACCGCAACGTCCACTATCTTTCCCGCCTTCATGACAGAGGATTCCCATTCGACTCCAGCACCGGTGACTCAGCCGGTCGCGATTTTTGATTTCGACGACACCCTGGTATTTGCCGATTCCATGCTCCACTGGCAGCGGTGGTATGCCCGCCGTCGCAAGCTGTGGATGGTAGCCTTATGGGTGTGGTTCGCGGTTGCCATGCGGGTTTTCGGGAAGCCGGCCGTCTGGCTCAAACGCGCCTACATGGGCACGGCGAACCGGGAAACACCCGATTCGCTCAAGAACTTGGTGCGCCAATTCAGCAGGGAATTCTTGTCGCAGTGCGGGCTGACGGAAATTCTGGACCGCGTTTGGATGCACCACGCCTTGGGACACAAGATCGTGGTCGTGACGGCGTCCCCTGACTTCTACCTGTGGAATCTGGAAGATCTGCTTCCCGATCACGAACTGATCGCGACCGAACTGGAATTCCACGGCAACCGTGTTTGGAACGTACCCAAGCTGGCCGGTCGCAATGTGAAGGGGGAGGAAAAGCTCCAGGCCCTGGCCGACCGCGGTTACGTGTTTCCCATGCACGGGAGCTTCGCCTACAGCGACCACATTTCCGATGCCCCATTGCTTGAATCGGTCGATCACGCCTTCGCGGTCCGACCCGACGAGGAGCTTGAAATTCTGGCGCGTCAGCGAGGTTGGCCCATCTTGCGGCCTGCCGAACCCTGGGATGAAGGCGCAACCAGGTTCAAGAAAGCATTGTGGCTGGTCTTTGGGCCATTAGGACCCAAGTGGCCGTTTCTCCAGCTCCCGTTGGGCAAGAGTCGCAAGCGACTTTGGCGGCGTTGGTCGGACACTCTACTCGATGCCTGGAAAGAAGCTGGTAAGGAAAATCGACAAGGTTTTGGTGAGCTGTGCCGCGAGCTGGAACGATTGTCCACCCGCCTCAAAGGGGCCGCCCCTCGTGTGGCTCGGGCCCTTGTTCAGAAGCCGCTGGTGAATCTGGGGCACCCGTCGCAGCCAGGCTTGGATCGGGTCTGGGCGACCGGCCAAAGCCTGGGGCTCACTCCGGGGGCACTCGATTCTCTTCAGCGCATGGCCTACCAGGCGCCCGGTTGCGCTGCGGCAAGATTGGTGCCGGCTCCTGTGGGCTCGGATGGATTGTTCCAGACGTATCGCATTGAAAACGCCCAAGGCGGCGATCGCGTGCTTCGGTTGCTCCTGCCCGGAGTACGGGATGCGGTGGCGATCGATCTGGAACCCGGCGTGATGGATCCCACCGTGGCCAAGGACCCGATTCTGCGTCGCGCTTGGGAGGGGCTGCTCTCCGAATTGCGGCCGTCGCTGGCTTTGGAATGCGACCTGTCGCGTGAGCAACGCATTGGCGACGAGCTGCGAGGATTGTTTCCGGAAAAATCGGAGGGAATCTGGATTCCCTCTTCCTGCAAGGTGGCCGACAACGATCTTGAAGGCCTGGTGATGGATGCGACCGACGGTTTCGCGCTTACGGCGTATTTCGCCTACCTGAGGGAAACGAGGCGCCTTCGCGATCCCCGTCAGGAGCCCACTCCCGACTACACCGCGTTCGCATCGTTCATCGCCAACACCACGCCGCTTCCCCAAGGACGGGAATTGTCGTTGCGACTGTGGAAGTTGATTTCCAGGCCTTGGTACCAGAAGGGAATCTGGCTCACCCTTTCGGGGGCCGAAGACGTTCGGGTGATCCCCTCCGACGACGGTTGGATGATCTCGATGTCGGATTTCGCCAGCGCGCTGGAGTTGCCCGAATGGTGCCCCCATGCCTTGCGCGAATGGGACGTGGTCTGCCCCGAGGGTTCCCACGATCTGGACGAATTGTGTGGTGCCATGGGTTGGGGAGACCATCATCTGGAAGCCTTTCGCGGTCGCCATCGCGAACTGGTCGAAATGGTCTGGCACCCGCTGCTTCGCGGCAGCGAAACCACGGGCTTCGCCTTCGAGGACTGGAAGCTCGATGGACGACTGAACGCCCTCATGGGCACCGGGCATCAACAGGACAACTGGCCCATTCCCGACCCGTGTCGCCGCGTGTTCCGCACCCTCTGGTGGTTGCGTCGAAGCCTTGCGGCGATCGGCGACTCCGAATGAACCATTTCTGATTCTCGAATTCGTACCTTGGGATCCACAATGACCAAGCGAATTCTACTCGCCGCACCTCGCGGCTTCTGCGCCGGCGTCGATCGCGCCATCGAGATCGTCGAACGGGCCCTGACAAAATTTGGCGCTCCCGTGTACGTCCGCCACGAGATCGTGCACAACAAGTACGTGGTGCAGGACCTGCGCGACAAGGGCGCCGTGTTCGTCGAAGATCTGGATGAAGTGCCTGCGGGCGCCCCGGTGATTTTCAGCGCCCATGGTGTGCCTGAATCCGTCTTCGTTTCCGCCGCCGCGCGCAACTTGACGGTTCTTGACGCGGCTTGTCCGCTTGTCAAGAAGGTCCATACTTCGGTGAAGCGGCACTCCAACCAGGGCCACACGGTGGTCTTGATCGGGCACCATGGCCATCCCGAAGTGGTGGGGACTATGGGCCAGCTTCCCGATGGAAGCGTGTTGCTGGTGGGCTCCGTCGAGGATGTCCGAGGCCTGGATATCCCCGAAGGCCAGACGCTCGCCTACACGACCCAAACGACACTTTCCGTCGACGAAACGCGCGATATCATTTCGGAGCTGCATGCGCGATTCCCCCAGATCGCAGGGCCGGCACGCGGCGATCTGTGCTACGCCACCACCAACCGGCAGTCGGCCGTGCGCCAGATGGCGCCTGAAGTGGACGTGCTGTTGGTGATCGGTTCGCGCACCAGTTCGAACACCAACCGCCTGCGGGAATTGGGCGAAAAGCTGGGAATCGCGAGCTTTCTTCTGGATTCCGCCGATGAAGCCGATCCAGCTTGGTTCGCCACGGCGAAATCCATCGGAATCACTTCCGGAGCCTCGGCGCCGGAACGTCTGGTACAGGAGTTGGTGGAACATATCCAACGGCTGCATCCGGGTACGGTGGTGGAAACCTGGCCGGGCGTGGAAGAAAACGTCCACTTCCCGCTGCCAAAGGAACTGGCCTAGGTCTTTTCCTCGTCGTCGTCGAAATCGGATTCGTCCATTAGGGACGAATCGGGATTGGCCTGCGAGTCGATTCCGATCTGGAACCGGCTGTCGTCCGGTTCGGGAGCTGCATCGACCGCTCCGATGGAAGCTTCCACCTCGACATCCAGGTCGGCTGCGGGTGTCTCGTTCTCGATCGCGGCGATGTCGGTTTCCGTCGCGACGAAATCTGTCTGATTCCCTGCGGGTGCGTCTTCGGGTAGGATTTCTTCCGCCAAGGCGGCGTCGAACAGGGCTTCGTAGTCGATCGGATCGGCGGATTTCGGCGCCGGTTCGATCAACCCGTCCTGCGCATCCGCCGCTGCCGGGTCCGAAACCATTGCGCCATCTTCGAGAAGGGCGACAATTTCCGTCTCCAAAATGGCGGGGTCGAGGTTTCCCGGCGACGCGGGGGAGTCCGAAACGCTGGCGGGATCGGGTTCGGCGGTGGGGACGTCGGTGGGACCGTCCAGCTCCAGCTGGGGCAACGGCTCACCGGTTTCCGGATCGGTGCCGTCGCCGCCCCAAAGCGCTTCTTCGCGCGCCAAAGCCTCGATGCGAAGTCGCTCCTTTTGGGCAAGCAGGCCCAGCACGTCGGGATTCACGATCGGATCGGGCGTATAGACCTGATCCATCTCGGCGAGCTCGTCCTCGTAGCGGGTGTCGGCCTTGCGGTAGACGACCATGGGCTGCCAGGTACCGGCCTGCCGGAAGCAAAGCTCTTCGGTCTTCACCAATTCCATGATGGCCATGAAGGTGACCACGGGCAGCAAACGGCGGCCGTCGTGCGGATACAGTTCGTCGAACTGGGCGCGACCATCGCGGACCAGATGCGCGCGGATGCGGTTCATCCGCTCTTCCAACGGGATGTCGTCGATCTCGATCTCGTGGACATGCGAGCGTGGACGCACCGACAAAACCTGTCGGAATGCCTTGAGCAGATCGAACAGGCCCACCAGGCCCGCTTCCAATCCTTCGTCGTCCTCCACCTTGGGGCGCTCGCCTTGACCGTCGGTCATGCCTCGGGGGTAGGTGCACCAGATGCGCGCTTCCATGTTGCGCAGATTGCCGGCGGCCTGCTTGAACCGGCGGTATTCCAAAAGCTGTCGCACCAGCTCTTCGCGATCGAAGCCGTCGAATTCTTCGGGCTCCAATTCGCCTTGCATTTCACGGGGCAGCAATTCGCGGGCCTTGAGCGCCAACAGCTTGGCGGCCATCACCAGATATTCGCCAGCCACGCCAAGATTGTTTTCCTGGGCCAAATCCAGGAATTTCAGGTATTGGTCGGCAATTTCCGACACGGGGATCGTGCGAGGATCGAGCTCCTGGTTGTGCACCAGATAGAGCAGAAGATCCAAAGGCCCCGAAAACACATCGAGGGTCACGGATGGGCGTAAGTCGGCCACGGACAACAATTTAGCACATGATCGACTCGCATTTGCGAATCAATCCGGATCCTCTCGACTTGCGGTCAGTCGCCTTTGAGCATGGCCGATTCGGAGAGCCGAGGAGGCGGAACGGTAGACACGGGTTCGGTGCAGCGCGCGAGGGTGTCAGATCCCAACGGCAGCGCCCCGATGCCCGGAAAACGTCCATCGAAGCGGCACACGGCTCTTGTGTTGCGAGAACCGAGAAGCGGTTTGCAGCGCCGCAAAACGGCCAGCTGCGGTCGATCCAAATCCATCCTGAAGCTCCAACGCAAATCTCGGTCGTAGCCAAAGCGCATGCTCCACACCGGGACATGGAACATGCTGTCGGCGGCACCGGGCGACGAACAAGTAGGGAGAGGGACAACCAATGCCTGTGAACGGCTCTCGGCGGTGGCCACGGCCTTGGGGAAATGCGGCCAAGCACCTTTTTGAAGGACTCGCCCCTGGAGGCGTGTGGAGCTTCCGACCGATTCGACACGCGCTGAGATGGCGTGTTCCACCTCCGACCTCCAAGCGTCTTCCTGGGCCTTCACGCCCGCTCGACTGGAATCGGCCAGACAGATTTCGGGAATGCGGTCGGAGCCTGGAAGCGGGACGCAGGCGAGGTTGGTGGCGTAGGCGAATTCGCCTAGGGTCGAATCGAGCAGCTCCAGATTTTGGCTGCGGACCCAATCGCGGACCCCGTTGGTGGGAGCCGAGCGGTCGAGCAGGGCGTGGACCCGCCAAATTCCGTCTTCGCCGCGGCGCAGCAGAGGTGCTCCGGAATTGCCCTTCTGCGCGGGGCACGAAGCCAACGGAACCTTGCGCGAAAGCGAGTCGGAATATTCGGCGGTCGAACCGAAATCGTGGAACGCCTTGGTCCGGCGGCTGACCCGGCAATCGATGGGACGCAGTTCCGTGCGGATCCGCTCCCGCAGAGCGAGTTGACCCCAATCCGGATTGAAGGTCCAGGCCGAAACGCTGTCGAGGTCGCGCAAACCTTGCCGGGACACGGGGAGGATTTCACGCTTGACAGGACGTGTCAATCTGGCCAGCGCCCAATCGGGCTGGTCGATGCGATTGGAAGTCGGGGAAAGCGCCACGATTTCCTGGCAGGAGACGGAATCGGCAGGAGCATTGCCTGTCGACGGAAAATGGATCCAAACCAGACCCAGGCAGTTCCCACCTGGCCTTGCGGCGCCGGGAGGAATGCAATGGTGGTTGGTCAGGACCTGGTCGGGCCCCACCAGGAACGATGTGCATTGGGAGGGAACGCCCTTGGGTTCGAGGAACGTCCAGAGACCGATCCCTTCGGGGCAACCCGAAGAAACGCCACAACGGACCTGCGCCTGTTTGGCGGTCAGAATCCGTCTCTCGGTGTCGCGTGAAATATCGGAAGCGGCGAGGCCGTGGAAAAGTCCCACGCACACGACGGCCGAGCGGATCAGATGCATCAACGTTTGAGTTTAAATCGAAACGGACGAGTTCGCAGGCGGATTCGATTTGTGCGGAATCCCATTGTTCAGGGGATCTCGGGATCCATTGAAAAAGGGGTTGTTGACCGTCGATCGGTGGAGTACATCAATGATAACGGAAATTGTCACTCTACGCAAATGGACAATTCCTGAATCCTACATAGGAGGAATACCTTTGAAGCGCATCTCCCTTCTTGCTCTCTCCGCTACCGCCGCCATGGCGCAAGCCCCCAAGGCCACCGCACCCGTCGCAGCGGCGCCTGCTCCAGCACCCGTGGCAGCGCCCGTTTCCTACTCCGCCCCTTCCGTGGCCGCCACGACGACCGCGACGGAATCGTCGGCACCTTTGGCTCCCATCCACGATGCGCTGGTGTTCGGTAATCCAGCCTTGCCGACCAGCATCGCCTGGGTTTTGACCGCGCCCAGCGACTTCGCTGGCGGCAAGCGCGAAGCCGCATTCCAGTGGGCGGGAGGTTCGCCCTCGTTCAACGGCGCGGCAATCGCCATCATCGATCAATACTACGGTGCATTCGCGGTCAATGGCGACCAAGGCCAGCTCGCAGGTGGCTATATCGCCTCCGCATTCGGCGCCGGTTTGCGCTTCAATTTCCGCAAGACGTCCTTCTCGTCCGACTCGACAAGCGCTGCACCGCGCGTGGTCGAACAAGACTCGACCTTCTCGCCCACCAGCTTCGGGCTTGTTGGCTCGATGCCACTTGCCGGTTTGACCGTATTCGCGCACTTGGATTGGGGCACACCCGTCACCTACGGTTCGAGCAACACCAAGTCGGTGGTTGGAAACACCACGGCTTCGACTTCAAGCTCCAGCCGATCCGACTCGATCGCGCTCGGTGCAGGTGTGGCATCGGCGGCGATGGGAGATGTCGGTCTTTCGTGGAAAGCCAATCTTGAGCTCGGCTATTCCAGCACACGCGCTGCAGGCGTATCCTCCGACGACGTCCATCCCCGTTACACGGCGGACTTGACGGGAAATGTCGGTCGTACTTTCACTGCCGACCGATTCATCCTGGCCCCTGGCATGCTGGCTACCCTGGGTTACTGGAACGAATACGGCAACACTTCAGCGAACTTCGCTCCCAACCACCAGTACCGCGGCAATGCGGACTACGGGTATTCCTTCGCTTTGGTCCCGAATCTTTCGACCATCCTGCCCGTGTTCGAGCACTGGACCGTCAAAGGAACAGCCTTCGCAGGATTGGAATACAAGCACGAAGACGCTTTGGCGCGTGACAAGAGCAACGGCTACGGCTTGTTCCAGACCACCGGTCCCGGGGGAATCCTTGGCGTTCGCTACGAACGCGGTCGTTGGGCTGCCGAGGCCCAGGTCAACAGCGCTGTGTTGAGCAACGGTCCCTATTTCATCACGGGCTCGGGCAACACGGTTAGCGAGACCGTCGGATCGGGCGCCACCGCCTCAACGATCACGTACTCCCAGCCTGCGCTCGTGTCCTTCGCGATCACCGCCAACTTCAAGTAAGCCAGATCTCATCACCAGCCTAGCGCTGGTGGGTTTCGGCGCCATCTCCGCATATGCCGGGGATGGCGTTTTTTGTCTGTAGCCAAATCGCGGCGAGACGCAAGAATCGTCTGCGGCACGGGCCTTCCAGCACCTACATTTCCTCTTTCCCAGATTTCAGGATCTTCGTATCGGAGGCGCTCGTCCAATGACCAAAGCCAGCTCTCAGGCAGACTTTCCTCGCGGTGTCGCATTGCTTCGTGACCCCTTGTTGAACAAGGGCACGGCCTTCACCGAAAAGGAACGCAATCTTCTTGGGCTGCGCGGTCTGCTTCCTGCACCGGTTCGCACCATGGAACAGCAAGCCGTGCGTGTGATGGCCAACCTCCGGTCCAAGCCCGACGACCTGGAGAAGTACCTGTACCTGATCGGTCTTCAGGATCGCAACGAGACGCTCTTCTACCGGGTCCTGGTCGACAATCTGGAAGAGACGATGCCGGTCGTGTACACGCCCACCGTAGGCAAAGGCTGCCAGGTGTTCGGACGCGTGTTCCGTCGTCCGCGTGGCCTCTACATTTCGGCAGACGACCGTGGTTGCGTGAAGAAAGTCATGCAGAATTGGCCCCGCAAACACGTGTCGGTGATCCTTCCCACCGACGGTGAACGCATCTTGGGTCTGGGCGATCTTGGCGCCAGCGGCATGGGCATCCCCATCGGCAAGCTCTCGCTGTACACCGCCTGCGCGGGCATCCATCCCGGCCATTGCATGCCGGTCATGATCGACGTTGGCACAGAGAACGAAGAGTTCCTCAACGACCCGCTGTACTTGGGGCTAAAGCGCCACCGCCTCAAGGGCGACGAGTACGACGCGCTCATCGAGGAATTCATGCGCGCCTGCAAGGAACTGTACCCCGACGCGCTCGTGCAGTTCGAGGACTTCGCCAACCACAACGCGTTCCGCTTGCTGGAGAAGTACCGCCACACCCACTGCACGTTCAACGACGACATCCAGGGGACAGGATCTGTCGCACTTGCGGGTGTCCTCAGTTCGCTCAAGGTGACCGGCACCAAGATCACCGACCAGCGCGTGCTCTTCCTGGGCGCAGGCGAAGCCGCGACGGGAATCGGCGAGATGATCGCCGCCACCATGGTCCGCGCCGGAATGCCCGCGGCCGAGGCCGCGCGTCGCTGCTGGTTCGTCGATTCCAAGGGCCTGGTCTGCGCTTCGCGCACCGACCTCACCCACCACAAGAAGCCCTGGGCGCACGAGACGGAATATGTCAAGACGCTCATGGAAGCCATCAAGGTCTTCAAGCCCACCGCCCTCATCGGCGCTTCGGGCATGCCCGCCAGCTTCACGCCGGAAATCCTCCAGGCGATGGCCGAGATCAACGAGCGTCCGGTGATCTTCGCGCTCTCGAATCCCACCTCCAAGGCCGAGTGCACCGCCGAAGCCGCCTATGTGCACACCGAAGGCCGCGCCCTGTTCGCATCGGGATCGCCGTTCCCCGCGGTCAACTACCAAGGCAAGACGTTCCAGCCCGGCCAAGGCAACAACGTCTACATCTTCCCTGGCGTGGGATTGGGCGCCATCGCCACCAAGGCCAAGGAAGTCACCGACGGCATGTTCCTGACCGCCGCCGAGACCCTGGCCAGCATGGTCACCGAGGAAGAGCGCGCCACCGGCAACCTGTACCCGTCGCTCAAGCGCATCCGCGAAGTGAGCGGACGCATCGCCGTGGAAGTGGCCAAGGAAGCCTTCCACGACGGCCTGGCGCAGATCGAGAAGCCCGAGAGCATCGAAGCCTTGGTGGAATCGCTGCGCTACACGCCGGACTACGTGGATTACGTCTGATCGACGATGGGGGAGGGCGCCTCCTTCCGTCAATTTTTGTCCAAACCCCGTGGGCGCCTCCCGGCACCAGGGGTTTTCTTTTACCGATGACGGAGGGATCGGGCCCTATGGCGTACCGCCACGGCGCCACCGCTACGCGTCGTCGCCGCCCAGTCGGGTGACGGTCCCTGACGCGAGAACTTGTAGGAGCATGAAACGCATTCTGTCCCCCTCCCTGAAAGGGAGGGTCGGGGTGGGGGATGGTCTAGGCACCTGGTCCCTGGCGCGAGAGTGGCTATGGCTCCAATTGTATCGGCTTGCCGACCTCGAACCGAAGCCCCGATCCGGTCGCACCTCGGTAAGGGCGGCCATCGATCGACCAGCCGGTACCGGAGCGGAGTGGCGATCGCACCTGCGACCTGGTTCCTGCGGTGGGCAGCTGTGCGATCCAGAAACTGTCCAGCACTTTTCCCGCGCTCCAGATGCGCCAAAGGTGATCGCCGACGGAATCTGTCGCAGCGGAGGTCACGTAGAGCGTCTGGCCGGGTTCGAGGCTTGGCCACGGGTTGTGGCGCAAGATCGTCTCGGAACCCTTGCTTGCCGACCAGCTCAGTAGGCCCGCGGAATCGGTGGTGTCGAGCCGGATCACCAGATTCTGTCCAAACGCGGGCGAAGGTCGGTTTCCTTCGGCGGGCACGATGGAGTCGATCTTGCCCGGTTGGCGCATGGTTAGCAACGGGATCTGGCCGGACCAAGCGGGTCCGCCCAACTTGAATGTATCGGTCCACCGGACCCATGGGGCGTCGCCGGTTGGGATGCGGGCCCAGCGCCAACGGACAGTCGGATCCGTGAGAGCGGTATAGCTGAGCCGGGATGTATCGGATTTGTGATAGATCGTGGTGACCCATGCGCTGTCCATCCATAGTGCCCAGTGGCCTTCGTTTTGCACCGAGTACATGCTGGATTGGCGTTTGTACTGATAGCCGATACCGCAGGTGTTGGGACCCTTCAAGCCGTTGGTCGAAGATTGAATGGACATGAAGCGATACTGCGGTGTTGCGGAACTTGGAATGAATCCAGAGATTCCGGGAGTCCAGTCAGCAATTTCGTACCACCCATTTCCGCAAGGTCCCAACGTGGCGTAGCCAGCAGTTTCGATCGTATCTGTGTCGAGCAGGAAGATGGATTTTGCAGGCGTGACAAGGCTGCCACGATCTGGAAACACGGCTGAGAGGATCAAGAACAAGGCTGTGATCAATGAAGTCACCTTGAGGAGATGGCTGTGTTTTCGAGAACGCTGTCAAATCGAATTTAGCTGCCATAATTTTTGGTGATGTGCTTGTTTTTGATGACGCCTGAGGAGACCAGCTAGATTTCGGCATCCATGGCCCACTCTCTCCAAGGCAAGCTGGTCGTCGCGGTGGCGTCTTCCGCCCTGTTCGACCTGACGGATTCCGACCGCGTCTTCCGCGAAGGCGGCGAGGAGGCGTACCGCGCCTTCCAGCGCGAGCGCGAGGACGACGCTCTGGCTCCCGGCGTGGCCTTCCCGTTCATCCGACGGCTTCTGTCGCTGAATGGACAAGATCTGTCCGACAGGCCGGTGGAAGTGGTGCTGCTTTCGCGCAACGACCCGGACACGGGCGCGCGCGTTTTCAATTCCATCGCCGCCCACGGTCTGGATATCGAGCGCGCCGTGTTCACCAAGGGCAAAGCCCCGTGGCGCTACGTGGAATCGTTCGGTGCCAGCCTGTTCTTGTCGGCCAATCCGTCGGACGTGCGCGAAGCGGTGGCCCTGGGGATTCCCGCCGGACAAGTTCTGTCGCACGGCGCGGTGGAAGACGACATTTCCGATCCGGGACTGCGCATCGCCTTCGACTTCGATGGCGTGCTTGCCGACGATTCGTCGGAGAAGGTCTACAAGAAGGGTGGCCTGGAGGCCTTTCGCGCCAGCGAAGAAGCCCACCGCACCGAACCGTTGGACGCGGGGCCGTTGCTTGGTTTGTTCCGCGAACTTGGCGGAATCCAGTCCCTGGAAGCGGTCCGCAAACGACAAAATCCGTCCTACGAGCCGCGCCTTCGCATCGCCATCGCCACCGCCCGTGGCGCACCGGCGCACCAGCGCGTGGTGGTGAGTCTGCGTTCGTGGGGCCTCAACGTCGACGAAGCCTTCTTCCTGGGGGGCGTGGCGAAACAGTCCGTGTTGGGCACCTTCAAGCCGCACCTGTTCTTCGACGACCAACTGGCCCACGCCGAGCCGACTTCACGCATCCTGCCTTCGGTGCACGTCCCGTTCGGAATCGCCAACCAGACCTGATGTCAGGAAATGTCGTTGCTGTCCTTCACGGGCAACAGCCACCAGAGCAGCAGGTACATCACCACGATGAACCCGGTGCTGATCCCGGCGCTGAAGATGCCCAACACCGCGAGGGCCCCGACGGCGATGCGCATCTTGGACGGGTCGATTCCCCACGATTCGGCCAAGCCCGCGCAAACGCCGGCGATCTTCTGGTCATTGGAGCGATGGATGGAACTCATCTACCACAAGGTAGAACGAGATGCACGGGACGCGAGTTTGGCAGGGTCGGGCCAGTCCCGCATCTGATGCAGGACCACCGGGAAGCCATTGGTGGCGCTGGTCACGCGTGGCGTCGCTTCGGCGGCGCGGGCGCGCAGGAGCAGTTCGGCGGCAGGGTAGAACGACGAGGGCATCGGCCGTGGAAGCTTGTCGAGCGCCATGGCGTGCGGATCCAAAACCGCCACCCCGATGCTCCCGACAGGATTCGACGCTCCGTCGGGGGTCTGGACCACCAGTTCCTCGAGACGTCCAGCGAGCATCTCGGAGAAGCGGACCGCGCCTTCGGCTCCGGTGTGGGGGAGCAGGACCAGGATCTCGTCCTTGTCGCCTCTTCCAGCCAGATCCGTCCCGCGGATGGAATGGCGCACCACACGTCCCACCCCTTCCAGAATTTGGTCGGCGATGCGCCACCTCTGATGACGGATTTCGTCAAGTCCGGAAATGGAGACCAAAGCGAGTCCGATGGGGGTGTCGAAGCGGAAGGCCGAGCGCAGGTCGCGCCATGCGGATTGTCGCCAGAAGGCCCGATTTTGCAGGCCGGTGACGGGATCCAAGGTGGCCATGGAACGGTTGTGGACACGGATGGCCATTTCGCCGGCGTAGAAGCTCGCCATGTCCCACCCGTAGCTGTCGGGGACTGGACAGGATTCGACATACAGGACGCCAAGCCACTGTCCATCGGCACGCAACGGAATCACTCCGGCGCCATCGGCGAGCTTGGAACCTTCGCGCGGCGGTGCTTCCAGGATGGCGCGCAGAGTGATTTCCTCCACCTGGCTGGACAGCGCAGACCCCGTTGTCCAGGGACCTCGCGAGGCCATGACGCGGAGGTCGACCACGTCGTCTTCGGCCCAAGGCGGAGTCTCTTCCAGCCGGGACGGAGGAACGAAGGCAAGCCTTGGCGTGCAGATCCCGATGAACCCGTGCTCGATGCCCAACGTGCCCAGGGCTTCCTCCAACAACATGTCAAGTTCTGTCTCAAGCGGCAGGAATTCCTCGGGTCGCAACCGATTCCCCAGGACCTGTCGCAGCCCTTCGCGGTTCGATTCGAGGAGTCGGACGGTGGCACCAAAACGCAGCGCCACTTCCACCCACAACAGCAGTTCCTCCGGCCCGCGACTCTTGTCGCAATAGCCTTGGATGTTGAGCCGGTCGAGCATTTCTCGTGGTGGTTTTTCGGTGGCGTACCCGGTCAGGAGCACGATCTGCAGAGCCGGGTCGCGGACACTTGCAAGAACGTCTTCGGCGGACATTTCGGGCATGAAGTAATCGAGCAACAGCACATCGACACGCTCGCGCTCCAAAAGATCCAAGCCTTCGTGGCCGCTTGTCGCCAAGTGGACCAAATGCCCTTCGCGCTCCAGGATGGCGCGCGTGGCTTCCAGGTATTCGATCTGGTCGTCGATGCACAAAATGGTCTTGCCCGATGGTGGCCGTTGCGCGTGGCTGGCTTTTCTTGCCATGATGGTTTCAGGCCTGTTCGCGGGTGATCAAAGTGGAATGGGCCGAAGTATCTTGCGGGACTTCGATGGAATCGGAAGGTTCCGGCCAGGTTGTCTGGTCCGAGATCTTGAAGCTGTCCCCTCCGATGCGTTTGGAGATGTAGACCTGCCGGTCGGCGCGGGAAAAAAGCCATCGCAAGGTGTTTTGGAAGAACGTGTTCGGAATGGGACGCGGCAAGGTGGCCATGTCGAACTCGTGAGGAGCCAGAGTCGCCATCCCGATGCTCGCGTGGATTTGGCACGTGCCACCGGGGACGACCAATTCCTGTCGTTGGAGTTCGCGCAACAGGCGGTTGCAGAAGACGCTGGCGCCCTCCTGCGCGGTACGCGGAAGCATGACGACGAACTCGTCGCCGCCAAATCGTCCAACCACATCGGAAGATCGCGATGAATTGCGCAAGACCCGACCGACGGTTTCCAGAGCCTTGTCTCCCGACAAGTGGCCGTGTTCGTCGTTGATCAGCTTGAACTTGTCGAGGTCCAGCACGGCAAGGGTGATGGGGTGTTTGAAGCGGAACGCGGTGCGGATCTCGCGCATGGCCATCTGTTCCCAGAATTTGCGCGCGTAGACTCCGGTCAGCGGATCCAAGGTGGCCATCTGGTAGAGTTGGGCGTTCTGAACCGCCACGGCCGCCTGGTTGGCGAACACATGGAGCATCTCGACGTTTTCGGGCTGGAGTTCGGTGGCCTTGTCCAGGTAGATCACGCCGATGGTGCTGGCGCCGATGCGAAGCGGCACGGCGGTGTTGGTGGCTCCTTGGCTGATCGCTCCATCGCGAAGGGCGATCCTGACAATTTCCGCATCGCTTTCGGGAAGCGCCGATTCGATGCGCCCCTCGC
>JBDKGS010000060.1:0-17361 GCA_039798065.1 Fibrobacterota bacterium
TGGTGGTGGACGACAGCCCGCTCTGGCAGGAAGCTCTTGGCAACCAGTTGCGGCACTGGGGCGCGCTGGCTGAAACCGTCCCGTCGGGACCTGCCGCGTTGGCGGCACTGTACGCCGCCCGAGGGAGGCCGTCGCCCTTCGACATCGTCTTGATCGACCTCCAGATGGACGGGATGGATGGGAACGCCCTGGCTCGCTCCATCCGCTCCGACGTGAGTCTTTCGGCGACCAGACTCGTATCCATGGATCCGGTGGCCAAACCCACACCCGAGCGAAAGGGAGAACCGCCGCTGTTTTCGGGACGTCTTGTCAAGCCCGTCCGCACGACCGAACTGCGACAGATAATGTCACGCTTGGTCTCGCGCGTCGATGTCGATTCCACTCTGCGGAAAACGGAAGCACCGAGACCGGTCAAACTTCGTCGACGCGAATGTCGCGTTCTCCTGGCGGAAGACAACAGCATCAACCAGATGGTGGCCTTGGGCATCCTAAAGGGGCTGGGCGTCTCGGCCGATGCCGTGGCGGATGGGCGCGAGGTCCTGCGAGCCCTCGAATCGATCCCCTACGACCTGGTCCTGATGGACGTCCAGATGCCAGAAATGGATGGCTACGAATCGACCCGACGCATCCGCGACCCCCGGTCGGGCGTGATCGACCACGACATTCCCATCGTGGCCATGACCGCCAACGCGATGCAGGGCGATCGGGAGCGGTGCCTGGAAGCGGGCATGAACGACTACCTGCCAAAGCCCATTTCTCCGGCGGCACTTGAACTCGCGTTGGAGAAATGGCTCCCCGAGAGGAGCACGACATATTCCGTCAACTCCGACCAGGCTTCCGTCCCCCCCTCTTCTTCGAAGGAGTCCACCGCCAAACTCTTCGATTGGGACGGACTTCTGGAACGTGTCATGAACAACACGGTCCTGGCCAGGAACGTGCTCGAGGCGTCCATCAAGGACCTTCCCCGGCAATTCGAATCCCTGAAAGCGAATGCGGTCACCGGCGACCGTAGCCGATGCCTGGAGCGCTTGCATTCCTTGAAAGGGTCGTCGGCGAACGTGGGGGGAACCGCATTCAGCGAGCTGGTCCAGCGAATCGAAGTCCAGACCATGGAAAACGGAATCGAGCCGCTCCTCAAAGGCTTGCAGGATCTGGAGTCGGAACTCTCTCTTCTTCTCGAGGCGATGTCGGGACACTTGTGAATGGCGGGAATACAATCCCTCGATCCAATGGGGGCAAGGTCAAGATTCGACAATTGACACTTCCTGGTCGGATCGCACCGGGAACCGGGTTCGTCGGCTCCCAAGAAAACAAAAACTGACTCGTTCTTCCAAAGTGTGCGCAGATCACAACTTGCGCAAAACGGGAATGTTATACTCGCTGCATGCCTCCGCGTTTTCCTCGCCAACATAGCGGACACAGGTCCGGCTTCACGCTTCTGGAAGCGATGATCGTGGTCGTCATGATCGGCATCGTCGCCGCCATGAGCGCCACCGCCTGGAATCGGCTGACGTGGAGCGTCCAAGCCAAAGGCGCCATCGAGGAATTCCGCGACGCGATCCTTCTCGCCCGGTCCGACGCCATCACGCGCAAACGCAACAGCGGGATCATCATCGACGTCTCGGCGATGCGCTACCTGCGTTTCATCGATTCGTCTTCTCTGGGTGAGGCCGACGGACGCTACCAGACCGGTGAAGTCATCCTGCGCGGTTGGACAAAATTTCCCGAACGGCTTGTCGCCCTCGATTTCACCTCGTCGATTTCACCGGACCCACTGCCCCGCCCCTGCCGATCGGCAGCCTCCACTCCCATTGCGCCCACCGAGGCCCCGGGCTCGTATTCGATCGTCTTTCGCCCTGACGGCCGTGCCTGGGCAACACTCCAAGCCAAACTCGGAGTCCACTCCTTCCCCACCGACACGTTCCGTCTGAACGTGCTTCCCCCAACAGGACTTGTCACCCTGGAGAACTGAAATGTCCAAGCCAATTCCCACGCAGCGCAAATCCGGTTTCAGCGTCATGGAAGTCCTCATCGCACTGGTCGTACTGGGCATCTTCGCCACGATCTACGCGCAAACGACGCAACTGTCGCAGAAGAACACCGGGAAAGCCACCGACTGGCAACTGGAAGGCACCGTGATCGAAAAGACCATCGAGTCCGTACGTACCGGGTACAGCCTCCACCAGCTGCAAAACGTCGACAGCTCCTGGATCGACAGCACCGGCCGCTTCAAGGTGAGCGTTTCCATGAAAGGCGGCACTCCTCCCGCCTCCGTGTGCAACGGCTTTTCGCCCGAACAGCTCGCCCAAGTCTCCCTGGTGGCACGCCGCGACGGATTCGACGACTCCCTTTCGATCACCACCTACCTCTGGGTGAATTGAAGGATGCGCCGTAGCGGTTTCACGATCCTCGAACTCCTGGTGGCGATGACACTTTTTGTCATCGTGGGAGCGATCGCGATGAGCCTGTTCCTCTACCAGAACCGAAGCTGGAAGACGGAATCCAACAAGGCCGAAGTCGCGATGATGGTCAAGGGAACCCTCGACGAACTCACCCGCTGCATCCGATCGACCGGTGCGGGACTGCCCGACGGGGCGGGCGGGATCAAGGTGTGGGGAAGCGGCGACACGCTGGCGGTTTTTGTCACCAACGACAACCAGTGGATCGACACCATGGGCGGCTCCATCTACATCCCCGACGAAGGGCTGTTGCGGGTGTCGGTGCGGAACGCGGGCCAGTTTTCGGACAAGGGAAACGCGGTGGTGACCCTGCGCACCCCACCCAGCGGCACGCCGCGGAATTTCGTGCTGGGGATCCGGGAGCGGGTCTCGAGCGCGGGAGGCTGCGGCGACTCGCTGGTCCTGGACGCCTCGGCCTTCGCCGCCGCCCCCTTGTCGTGGCTGAACCCCGCCGACGTCCAAGGCCTGTCCAACAGCTTCGTCTACAACCTCGATTCCCTCCAGTGGCGCAAGTCCCACGACAGCCTGTTCGTGCGGCGAAACCGTATGACAGAATCCGTCTTCGCGTTGGGAGTCGATTCGCTCCGGCTGCGGTACTGGCATCCGGTGGCGGGCTGGCAGGACTCCCTCTCGGGAGCCGCGCCGGCAAACCAGATCGACAAGGTCTGGGTGCGACTGGTCACCCGCACGCTCAAAGCGGATCCAAAACTGCGGGATCGGGACCCTGCCTCCCGCGGCTTCCAGTTCTCCACGCTGGAAACGGAAGTCGCCCTGCGCAACGCCAAACTCCTCAATCGCTGAGACGACATCCATCATGAGATCCAAACCCATTCGAAAAAAACCGCAACAAGGATTCGTCCTGGGGATCGTCATCATGCTTGGGGTTGCCATCCTGATCCTGGGGATGGCCATGCTCTCCAATTCGGGCAACCTGCTCCTGAGCACGGTCGATTCCAAGCAAAGGATCCGCGCGAAATACGCAGCGGAGTCGATGGTGGCCTTGCAGATCGCAAGGACCATGGAGCAGAGCTCGGTCCTGTTCGGATCCGGACTCGATTTGCCGGGCACGCCGCTGGGATCCCTTCTCACCGGAAATGGCGAGCGAGGCGCCGCGAGCATCGTGAACGCCAACGGATCCAGCGGCCCGCTGATCCAGGAGCTGATCACCAGCGGACGTTTCAAAGGAATGATGGGCATCAAGATCCCGTTGGTGATCAAAGCGCTGGGACAAGCCCCAGGCGGCGCGAAAAGCCGCATCGACGCCGAAGTCAAGGTGTACCAGGTCCCCATCTTTCAATACGGCATCTTCTACGAAGGCGACCTGGAAGTCACACCAGGCCCCTGGATGTCAATTCTTGGTCCGGTGCACACCAATTCGAACGCGTACTTCCGGACATCCGGTGGATTGTATTTCCAGGGACCCGTCACCGCATCGGGCGACATCTTCCAATGGACTCGCACCAATCGAACGATCCGCTACGCGATTTCCCCGGACACATCGGCGGTCTTCGAACCCTCGTTGACAACCGAAATCGTGGCGATGGATGCGTACAATCGCCCAGCTCCCATCGGCGGACAGCATAATGTCGACTTCCGCACGGAACGTTTGAATCTTCCGATCGGTGGGGCCATCCCCGAGAAATTGATCGCCCCACGGGATTCTTCGGATCCGCCCCAACTTGCCAAACAGCAATTCGACCGCAGAATCCCCTGCAACGCAGACGGAACTTGTCCGTCGAACCGGTTCGTTGCGGAACACGATGCCAAGCCTCTTTGGATCTCGGGTCCGAAGGTGTTCTACGATCGTCGCGAAAAACGCTGGGTTAAAGTTTGGGATTTCGACGTGGCACTCATGGCCAACCACAGCCGAGATTCCGTCTTCTACCTTGCCGACACAACGACAGATTTTGACAAAGGCACCCGAGGCGTACATATGCTCAACGCTTTCCGACTGATCAACGCGAGCATCCTCCCCCGGAATCTGAGCATCGCTTCCGCCAACCCGATGTACATCATGGGCGATTTCAACCTGGCCAACCCCGGTGGATCATGCGGACCGTCGGATTTTGTCGGCTCCATACCCGACTCCCTGAAGTACTGCAACGCGATGATCGCAGCCGACGCGATCACTGTCTTGAGTCCGCGCTGGCCACTGCTCGATTTCGCGACACGTGGAATGAGCGGATCCTTGGAGCAGGATATCGCGAACCCCCATTGGACTTCCGTGCGTCTGATTTGGAACTCCAGACGTGGCGCAGACGACACGCTCTACAATCCCGAGCCGACGCACGGGTACGGCGACGACCACGATGCGACCGGTTACAGCCCGACCATCCGCATCAACGCCGCGATTCTGACCGGAAACAAGCCCACGGCAAAAACCTGGCTCCCGCCAAACAACACGGACAATCTCCTCTTCGAAGCCAAGTACGAAGGCGGCGTCCACAATACCGTACGATACCTGGAAAATCTCCTCGCCGCCACGGTCGTCCTCAAAGGAAGCTTCGTCTGCACCTGGAAGGCCACATTCAAGGGTCTGGACACGGTATCGACCCGTACCACGATCGGTGGCTACTACGGCCCGCCATCGCGCATCATGAGCTTCGATCCGCGCTTCCGGAACCTGAACAACATGCCTCCGGCGACGCCGTTCCTTTCCACGGGCATCCTGTCGGGCTGGTCGGAAAAGCGCTAGGTTCGCAACCTGCGAGAGGGTCGTCGAGGTTCAATCGATCGGACGGAATCTGTCTGGCACGTTCCATCCCAACCGGAACACCTGGTTGACCACGGTCCGCTCCCCATCGGTGTCACGCCACGCCAGCACCCGCGCAAGGTACACGCCCGTTGCCGCCATCCGCCCACTCGAGGTCGTTCCGTTCCAGGCCACCCACACTTCGATGTCGCCGCGGGCGTTGGTTTTCACGACGCCCTCGCGAACAGCCTGGAACAACGGCGCAAGATCCAGGGTCGCGACCGACACGCCGCTGTTGTCGTACAGGTAGACGACGCCCGCATCCAATTCCCGATTGGTTCGGATCGACACGCCGGAATATCGCGACAATTCTTGTCTAGGTGCCTCTCCCGTCCCGGACCGCCAGTCGACACCGGGCCCCGGCCGCGTGTACCAAGCAAGCACGGATTCGCCTGCGGGCACTTCCCAGCCGAAGTAGCTCGATAGCGCCGGCCACGGACGCGCATCCAGCTTCAGACGCGGCTTCCCGATCTCCAGAGGCACCCAAGCGGCCAAGGTTCCCGGCGAGTTTCCGCCCAGATCGGCGACGCCTCCGTCCGGAGGGGCCGCCAAGCGAATGGAATCACCGATGCCACCGGCGAACGAGCTGTCCACAACGAGTTCGAAGGTGTCGGCTCCATGGAAGTCTTGGGACAATCGGGGAATCGACACCCCGCTCGGCGAACGGGAAGGCTTCCCAAGTCGCAGCCATTGCGCCCCCGGTTCGGGGATGACAGATTCCGACACGACCACGCGAAGGGTGTCCATCATCTCGCCGCGGATCAGACGAGCACGGAGCGGAATCGGGGCGATGGCTTCGCGAATGCCGAACGACGCTGCCGGCTCCATGGAGTTCCAGGCGAACGCCCCTCGCTGCGCGACACCGCGCCAGGCGGTGAGCCCGCGAGATTGCGGCACGGCAAGATCCCATGTCGCCACCATCGAGTCGCCTGTGCAAGCCACGACGGATCCTGTCAAATCCACCGCATGCGCCGCGTCGGGCCACGGGAAATGCAGGATGTTGGCCGGATTCCAGGGAAGCTGGAAATGGACGCGGATCCGGTCCAGAGCGCCGTCGCCGTCGCGATCCAGGTAAACGGCGGAATCAGGGGCGGGAGCGCGCCACGCCAACGGCGCAGCCTTGGCGGCCGAGCCGAACGAATCGATCGCGAAGGCCGCCCAGGCACCATGGAGCGCCGCGTCCGAACCAAGCCAGACCGTGGCCGCACCGCCAACCAACCCGAAGACATCCTCGACAGTTCCTGTCGAATCGCTTGAAACCAGCCCGTTCCCGGAAACCACGACGCGCACCGATCCGGACATCGAAACCGGCCCGGAAACGTTCCACACCTGCAGCCGGACACGGACGCGGCGACGAACCAAGGTGTCGATGGCGAACGAATCCTGCGCGACGCCCCGTTCGTCCACGAAGCGCAGCCAGTAACCCGCCACGTCGATGGGCGCCACCAGGGAATCGGTTCCATCCGCCAGCCTCAGGAACACTCCACCGCCGTTGCCAGGCCGAAGTCCGGTGACGACCACCTGGCCGAGGCCGCCCTTCAGCCGCAGCCCGCCGGAAGGCTTGTCGGTTCCCAACCAGCCGGACCCCGAAACCACCACGCTGTCGTCCTGGGCGAGAAGGACATCGCCCGCGAACAGTCCGAACTTGACAGTATCCGTCCGAGCCGGATCGATGGTGTCGCGGGCACGGGCATCCAACGGCCTGCCCGAACCATCGACGAAGCGAAGCGTCGGCGAGATCCTGCGGACCACAACGGTGTCGCGGACTTCCCGGTATTGGGCTCCGATGGAATCCAAGGCCAGGGAGCGCACCGGACCCATCTGGAGGAGGGTGTCGGAAAACGTCACGTTCGAATTCTGTCGGAAGGTGAAGGCTCCTCGCAGGAACCCCGCTCCATCCTTACGCACCGCGACCAGCAGACTGTCGCCGGCGCGATGCTTCACCAGGACCACGGCGGTGTCCACCAGAAGGTTCGAGTCCGAAACGGACACGAGGACGTGGCCTTCGAGCCCGGACACCGTGTCGGGCGACAGGCTCAGCGAAATCGGATAGGCATGGAACAAGGGCAGCGAGGCGATCGCCGAATCGCGCGGATCCCGAGCCATCCGGAACAAGGCGCGCAAGGTGTCTCGCCCGCGGCGGGTCTGCACGATCCCATCGGCCAGGACAGGGGATTTCAGACTGAGGATCCAAGGGTCGACCGCCTCGAACGAGGTCCGCACCACACCGGCATTCGGAGACTTGAAAAGACGGGCCCCGGCGTCACCCGACACGCTCGTGGTCCAGGTCGTGCGGAAAGCCGTTTGTCCATCGGTTCGCACATCCAGGAAGGTTCGAACGGCGGTGTCGCGGTCGTCGGCGAACGCGCGCGTAGAATCGGAGGATGGGCGCAATCGAATCCGGGTCGGCTCGAAGCAGGTGGTCGCCAGGCGACTCTCGGCGTCGTCCGGAGCGCCGCTGTCGACGGAATCCGTCACGTTCAACGTCCACTTCGCGGTGAGGACGGTGTCGCCGTAGGCGTTGTGGACCGTGCTGCGCAGGAGAAGCTCGTTTTTCCCCGCTTGCAGCCCGAGCAAGGAGTCCAGACGGAACCGGTAGCCTCCGCCTTCCTTGTCGGAGGACACGGCGTTGGACACCTGGCCATTGGACAGATTCTGGATCACGAGCGAATCGGGAACGCCCGGATCGATCAGAAAGCCCAGAAGCCGGTCCATCACGCGATTGAGGCTGTCGCGATCCAGTGGCGGAATCAGGTAGTACTGGCCTCCGGTGGCCGCCGCGAGATCCTTCAGGCGATCGCCTTGCGAGGCATCGGTGGAAAGCATGAATCCGTAGACCGGCGGAGACTTGAGGTCCGGCAAGGTCCAAGTGGCGCTGTCCGGAGCCTTCACCTTCGCACCGCCCAACAACATGGGGGCGACATCGCTCCAGTCGTTGGGTGCGCCATCGGAGACCATGATGATGGCTTTGCGCTTGTTGGGCGATGGCGCCATGGTCTTGGTGCCGTTTGCGGCTCCCTGCAGCATGGCCCGCGCCCACCCCACCGGCGGGGCGTAGTAGGTCTTGTCCAAATTCTGTCGAATCACTCCCCGAACCAGGGAATCGCGCGAAGGATTCGCACCCAACTGGAACATCTTCGAGGATTGGTAGGTCGTACCGAATCCGATCCACGCAGCCTGGGAGGTCGGAGCCAGTTGCGATTGCTTGAGGATCGCGGCTTGTACGACGGCGGCGCGGGCCTGGTACGGGTCTCCCGCCGGCTCGCAATTGGCCATGGCCGAATCGAACCAGGTCGAGTCGAGCAGCTTGACCGAGTACCCCAGGTAATCGACCAACGGAACCGTGCCGGGATAGGTCTTGCCCCCCGACTTCCAGCTGCTGCAGCCTTTGAAGTTGATGGTGTCCTTCCCGTGCGGAAGGATGAACTGGCTCTCCTTGAAGGAGGTCATGCTGCCCGACTGGTCGATGATGTAGACGATGTCGGTTCCCGGCGCCCGCGCGCCGCCGCCCTCGCACAACACCACGCCGTCGGTGGAAAGCCGGGTGACGGAACCCGGCACCGTGAGGCTTGTGCCGTCCAGCTTGGAAAGGTCCATGCAGCCGGTGTTCTGGGAAAGCGGTGCCGTGGAAACGTCGCACCGCTTGGGCGCGTCGGCCAGGCTCCGGTGAGCCGCGATTTCGGGGGACGCCGCGCCGATGGCGGCGGCTAGACAAAAAACGACCGTCGGGACGATGGACAACCTGGCTGAATCGTTCGTGAAATTGGGCAATTGGAGTTTCCTCGAAATCGATGTTTCCCTGTATTCCGCGTCGAGCCTTGTTTCGCTCGATCCGGACAAGCGGTCCGCGGCTCGACTAGGGGATGGCCACGGTGGCCGACTGCACTCCCGAACGCACCAGGTACAAGCCCGCGCGCAATCGTTCCGAAACGACCTCGCCGGACACGGAAACCAGCTCCGACACAATCTGTCCGCGCGGGTTCAGGATCTCCACCGAACGCGCCTCGCCGGTGCGGACCAGAATCCGTCCATCGTGCGCCGAGGCGTCCAGAGGCGCACGGGAGCGCGGCGATGTTCCCAGTCCGGCGACGTATTCATCGGTGTTGATCTTGCCCACGCCGGCATTGGCGGACACGAGGGCGGGGACGTTGGCCACGGCATCGGCCTTGTAGCTGTAGAAGGTCGACGGTTTGAAAGTTCCCGCCAGCACTTCCTCGCTGGCCGAAAGCGCATCGGCTCCGGCGGCCTGTCCTGCGCTCAGGATCACCTGCGGCACCCGGTCGCAAGCCACCCAGGCGTTGCCCACGAAGGTGGCCGCGCCGTTTTCCGACACCTTGCCGAACACCGGTTTCTTGGAGGCCTCGTAATGGTTGCCTTCGATGTAGACGTCGGAATTGATGCGGGCGTTGGTGCCATTCTCGCTGGTCACCATGTAGTTGTTCAGCATGTGGGCCTTGCCGAACCGGATGAGAGGCAGACGCGAGAGGATGTTCTTGAAATAATTGTGGCTGTAGGTGATGCGGCGATCGAAGTCGTCGCTGTTGCCTTTGCCCATCAACGACGCCTTGTGGTGGTCGTGGAAGTAGCACCACGAAATGGTGACGTTCGACGTGTTGTTCTTGCCGTCCACCAGGCCGTCGTACCGGTCGACATCGGTCATCGTCGACGGATCTTCGTTGTAGAACTCGCAGTGGTCGATCCACACGTGGCGCACCTTGCGGTCGGCCTCGGCGTAGGAGGTGTCGTCGGCCTGGATCCCGATGCAATCGGGGTCGGAAAGCGTCTTGGCGGCGCCGTTCACCCAACCCACGATCTTGTTCTCGTCGGTGCGGGCGATGGGCACGTTTTTCATGGAGAACTTGATGTTGCGGATGACAATATTCGACTTGGTCTGGATGATGATCCCGACCCGGTTGAAGAACGCGCTCGTTCCGATACCCACCAACGTCTTGTTCGACCCCAGCTTGATGATATCCCCGTAGGTGGACGCGATGCCCCCGCTGGCGACGATATTGCCCATGGCATCGACATTCACCGCCACGCCGGTGTTGAATTCCTTGGTGATGCGGATGACGTACGGGGTGGTCTTGTCCTCGGCGTACTGCTTGAGCTCGGCGAAGGTGGAAGGGGTCACGACCTTGCCCCCCGCACCGCCCGTGGTGCCGCCATCGGTGGTCGCAAAGCCCATCATGGAAAAATCGGGCGTCGCCGCGGCGACCGTGCCCGCGAAAAGGGCGGTCGTCAAAAACGTGCTGTTTTTCATGGCTTACCGCCGTTCCATCGATGACTGGGGTGGTTCTGCTGTGGTCCAAGATGACTCGCTCGCCCCTGCATCGCTTCGCGACCGAACCAACCTGCGTTGAAATTCGGTCCCACCCCAGATTGGATTTGGGAGCATCGCCTCCGCGATTCTACGTTCAATTCCTGTCAAAGCAGAGAATTCGGGGTGACCGTTGCCGATCGGCGGGAAACACCCCAAAAAGCGAAGGAGTCGAAGCCGCACATGAGCAACCCCACCTGGAGCCTTCGCAGCCTGTTGAGCCCTGTCGTGGCCCGTCTTCTCATCCTTGGCGTCAACCCCATGGACCTGGAAGGCGTCTTTTCACGGCTCGAAGGAAAGCCCATCCTGAACGCCAAGATGCTGGAAAACCGATGGCTCGCCGAATGGGCGACACTTTCCGACACATGGAAAACTCGCGCCCGGGAGGCGCTTGCCGCCGGACACGTCCGCACCGCCCACACCTGCCTGTTCCACGCGTCCACCTGTGGTTTGGCACGTTTTCTCATCAACACCGCCGACCTCGAATCGAAGAAGGCCGTGTACCTGGACTACGCCGCAACCTACCGCGAGACCATGGACCACGCCCCCGCTCCCGTCCAGGACATCGCGGTGGAATGCCCCGGCAATTTCCGTCTGGCGGCGCTCTTGCACCTGCCTGCCGGCCAAGGTCCCCATCCCGTCGCGGTGGTCTTCGCGGGACTCGGGTCGTGCAAGGAGGAGATGCACACAATCGCACGAGCCTTGGTGGATCGCGGCATCGCCGCCTTGGTCCCCGACATGCCCGGATGCGGCGCCAGCCTGTTCAACCACGGGGTCCCCTGCTCCATGGAACGTGTCGAGCAGGCGATCACGGGGTTGGCGAATGCGGTACAGGTCCATCCGGCTCTGGACGCGTCGAATCTTGGAGCCACCGGGCTTTGCATGGGCGGCGGCTACGCGTTTCGCGCCACCGCGCTGGACACGCGCTACCGCTACGGTGCGACCTTGTTCCCGCTGTTCATCAGCATGACCGACATGGCCGGCGTTCCCCAATGGATGCGTTCGGGCCCCTGGATCGAGATGCAGACGGGCACGACGGATTCCGACCGCTTCGTGGCCAGCATGGGGCCGGCCTCCACCGACGCCCCCAAGGTCCCCTTCTTCGTGGTCCATGGCCGCCACGACAACTGGATGACCTGGGACTCGGCCACCGCCCTCCTGGCGCGCGTGGACAATTCCCGTCGCGACCTGCTCACCATCGAAAGCGAGCCCGTGATCACCGGCGGCAATGCCACCACCCACGCCATGCCGGTGGGCGAGCAGATGCACTGGACGGTTCCCTTGGTGGCCGATTGGATGGCCGACCGCGTGGCCGAGCTGCGCGGTTGACCACCGGTCCTGCTCCCGGACACGGCGCGCTCCATCGCTTCGCGGAGCTGGCGCAACGGAATCCGTCCGCGCCGTTCCTCTCGGTCGATGGACAAATCCTGACACGTTCGGCCTTCCTGGAACAGGTATCCCTGGCCGCGGGCGCATTCGCGCGCGAGGGCATCGCGCCAGGAGACGTGGTGGCCATCTGCAGCCCCAACCGACTGGAATGGTGTGTCGCGTTTTGGGGGGCCGTGGCCGTGGGCGCCATCCCCGCTCCCCTGGACCCGGCCACCGGCATCTGGGAGATGCGACAACTTCTGCCCATCCTGCGTCCACGGCTGGCCGTTTCCGCCACCGCCTTCCGGGGTGGCGATCCGTCGGACCGCCTGCGCCAGTCCATGCCCGGACTGCGCTTGGTGACGTTGGACGGAATCCGTCCGAACACTCTCGCCTGGGAAGAATTCCTGTCCGATGCGCCTGCGCCGCGGTTGGACCTCGATGTGGAAACCGACGACATCCTGCTGTACGCCTGCACGTCGGGCACCACCGGAAACCCCAAGATCCTGGCTGTCCCGCACCTGGGTTTCCTGAAATCGCAAGAGGACATGGCCGCCCATCTTGGTTGGACGGAATCCGACAAGGTTCTGCTGGGCATGCCGCTGTTCCACCAGGGTGGTTTCGGCATGGGGTTGCAAGCCTTGTTGGCTGGGAGCGCGGCGATGTACGTGCAGGCCTTCGATCCCGTGTCGTTCCTCGATCACCTCGCCGCCACGAACGCGACCGTGGCGCAGCTGTCGCCGACCTTGGGCAAGCTGGTCCTGTCGGTACCTGGGTTCGGAAAACAGAATCTGACGGCCTGGAAAATGGCGTACTTCGCGGGGGAAACGCTTCCCGACGATCTCGCGGCCCGATTCTGGCAGGATTTGTCGTTGCGGGTGGTCAACGTGGTCGGCTCCAGCGAAACCGGCACCATGCTGGCCTGGGACTCGCTTGCCGATCGAGGGCATTCCGCCAGCGACCTGGCCGAGCTCCCCTTCACCAGCGCCCGAATCCTGTCCGAAGCGGGGGATCCGATCCCCGGCGGCGAGGCCGGCGTGCTCTGGATTTCCACCGACGCCCTGCTCGTGCGCTACGAAGGGAACCCCGTGCTGACGGAATCCGTCTTGATCGAGCGCGATGGCCGCAGGTGGTTCTGCACCGGCGATCTGGCGAAGCGGCTTGACAACGGACGTTTGCGCTTTTTGGGGCGCGCCAAACGGGTGGTGAAGCGGGGTCCCAATCTGGTCCACCCCGAGGAAGTCGAGGCGTTCCTGCTGGGGCACCCGTCCATCGCCGCCGTGGCGGTGGGCAAGGAACCCAACGAGATCTTCGGCGAGAGCCTGGTGGCCTGGATCCAGCCCGCACCGGGACAAACGCTGACCCGATCGGACGTGGTCGAATTCTGTCGCGACCAGATCAGCGCCTACAAGATCCCCGACCGAATGCAATTTGTCGACATTCTTCCAACCGACGTCGGAAAGATCCAACACATCCGACTGCGCGAAACGGGAAACCAACCATGACACCACTGCCCCAGACTCTCGACCAGCACTACGACGCGGCCCTCCGCAAGCTCAAACCCCACCACACCATCCTGATGGACGAAGGCAACCCAATCTCCTTCCAGGAATTCCAGCTTTCGGTGCGACGCCAGGTGGCGGCGCTCAAGCTGGCGGGCGTGATCCCTGGGCAGATGGTGGGATATTCGGTGCCCAACGGACTTGCCGCCTTCACGCTCCCTCTGGCGATCTCGCGCATCGGGGCCGCCTGCCTTCCCATGTACGTCCTGGTGCCCGACGAATTCCGTTGCGCGGCGTTCGCCCAGGCCCGCGCCACCTTCGTGGTGGTGCCCGGCGAATCTGCCGACAATTTCCGTCAGATCGCGGCGGCCAAGGGGATGACGTTTTCCGTCTTGACCTCCGAAGAGCTCCTCCAAGCCGACCCCGAAGAGCTTCCCCCCGCGATCTCGGTTCCCGACCAGCCCTTCCTGTTCGCCACCAGTTCGGGCACCACCGGCCAGCCCAAGCCGGTGTTCATGACGCAGCGCAACGTGGCGTCGGCCCTGTCGGCCGCCTACGACCTGTCCAGCTACGGCCCCTGGCGGACGGATTCCGACTACCGCGCCATGATCGCCTTCCCGCAGTCCACCAGCGGCATCATGATCCTGCTCGGGACCGCGTTTTTGGGCGTGTGCCAGGTCTTCACCCGCTCGCTTTCGCCTGCGCGCTTCCTGGAAATCGCGCATGCCGTGGATGCCGAAGCCTTCTCGGCACCTCCCGCGTGGCTGGAGGCCTTGCTGTCGATTCCTGTCAACGCCACCAATCGGGTGCCATCGCTTCGCGGCGTGGCTGCGGGCATGGATTTCGTGTCGCCATCGCTCCTGCAGCGCTTGGGTGTGCGCTTCCCCGCCATGGACTCGGTCGCCAACGGCTACGGCCTGGTGGAGACCGCCACCGTGTTCATGATCTGGAAGGGCGACGGCAAGGAAAGCTTCGCGGGGCCCACCGGACGTCTGACCCTCTGCGAAGGCCTTGGCAACGAGATCCGCGTGGTGACGGAAACCGGCGAAGACGTGGCCATCGGCGAAGAAGGCGAACTGTGGACCAAGGGCCCGTCGGTGATCACCAGCTACCTGGGGAACACGCAAGGGTTCCAGGACGGATGGTTCCGGACCGGCGACTACGTGGTCCGCGAAAGCGACACCACGGTGGAGCTGCGAGGGCGCCGCAAATACCTGATCAAGCGCGGCGGAAAATCCGTGTCGCCGCTGGTGGTGCAGGAGGCGGTCGATCGCTCGCCCGGCATCCTGCGTTCAGCCGTGGTGGGAATCCCCCACGCCCTGTACGGCGAGATGGTTTGGGCGTTCGCGGTGGCCCAGCCCGGAGCCGAACCCTCGACAGCTTCTGTCATGAAAAGCGTGCGCGCCGAGCTTCCTTCGCACATGGTTCCCGACCGCGTCGAATTCGTGGAGACCATCCCGCTGGGCAAAGGTGTGGGCAAGGTGGACCGCGAAGCCCTCATCGCCCAGGGCAAAGCCCTTCTCGAAAAACTGGGAGTCCAGGGATGAAACAGAATTTGACATGGGAGGCCTGCCGCGACCGCGTGGCCGGATTCCTGGGGATGGAGCCGTCCCAGATCTCGCGCACCACCCACCTGTTCAACGAGCTGTGCATCGATTCCCTGGGCATCTTCAGCCTGGGCATGCACCTGATCGAAGGTTTTGGCGTGCAGGTGCCCTTGTCCGAGGTCTCCAGCATCGCCACCGTGGGCGACCTGTACGACGCCATGGATCGCCACCGCGCGGCGGTCGCGCCGTGAGCACCGAGCTCCGGTGGGAGTCCATCCCGTCGGGCATGCTGCGGTGCGTGGGCACGGTGATCTGGAACCCGGCCTCCCGAAGCGCGGTTCTCATCGATCCCACCGACGATCCTTCGACCTTCCTGCGATTCCTGGATGAACAGAATTTGTCGCTCAAGGCGTTGCTGCTCACGCACGCCCACGTGGACCACGCCACCGGCACTTGCGAGGTCGCCAAACGCTTCGGGCTGGTGCCTCGGCTGAACCGCGACGACTGGACCCTCTTTTCGGAGCTTCCCAAGTGGGCGCCTTCGCTGGGCATCAAGGCCCAAGCACCCGACATCGCTCCCGAATCCGTCGAAGACGGCGAAACCATCGAGATCGAAGAGGGCTTTTCGCTGTACGTCCTGCACACTCCCGGACACACGCCCGGCCAGGTGGCCTACTACAGCGAGACATTGGGCCTGGCCGTGGTGGGCGACACCCTCTTCTTCGGATCCGTGGGGCGCACCGACCTGCCGGGCGGAAGCATGGAACAGCTTTCGCGATCCATTCGACAAAAATTGTACGGACTGCCCGATGCCACCGTGGTGGTGCCCGGGCACGGCCCCCGGACAACCATCGGGCACGAGAAGCGCAACAACCCCTACGTCAGGGCGCTCTGACGGAATTCGTCCGAAGCGCCGGGTCGTCAGTCCTCGACGCACCTCACGCTGAAGCCGTAGCGATCCACGTTCATGTTGCGCGACAGCACCGACAAGACGTAGCGGCGGTCGGGACCCCAGGCGTAGAACCCGTCGAAATCCGTCATCGACCAGAAATAGGCGAACGTTCCCTTGAGCCCGAACTCCGCTCCGTAGGTGCGGGTGCGGGTGTTTTGGGTGAGCATGAGCGCTTCCGACGACTCGCCGAATCCCTTGCTGCGGATGCCCGCCGGCAACGCCCTGAACCCGAGGGTGTCGATGGCCACCCACGAAGGTTCGATCTTCTCCACCTTCCTGACGTAGCGCGGCGGTATGGGCTTGATCCACTTGGACAGGACCGCGGCGAAGTCCGGCTTCGTGGTATCCCCAAGGCCCCAGTCCTGCGCCGAGATCAATTTGGCCATCACACGGTTGGAATCCAATCGTCCAAGGATGGTGCCCCATTCGAAGCCTGTCGGCAAATGCCATCCTTCCGGACACGCCTTGGATGCGGCGCTCCACTGGTAGAGCCGACCGAACTTCTTGCAATAGCCTTTGTTGCGCTCGTAGCACCAGGAACTGTCCGACTCGAAGTCCAGGTTCTGCGCCATCCAGCGTTCGTGCCCGATCTTGATGGTGCGGTAGACCTTGCCATCGCGGACATCGGTGAAGGTGTCGTACTTCACCGCGACGTTCCAACCCAGACTGTCGACCACCAAGGGTGCAGGCCCGGTTGGCGCGATCGGCGCCTGGGTGGTATCCGGAATCCGGCCCGCACAGGAAAACAGCGCAAGCGCGCATACCAGCGTCCAACCCGGCCAGGCGCCGAAGCGTTTCAAGAAACCAATCACGTTCATCCCGATCCGATCGTCGACCATCCAATGCATAGGTTGCGATTATCCCCTGTCGAGATCAATCCATCGAAGCGATTTCCAAAAAAACCTGGACGTCCGATCCCCCTCCCGACCAAGCGTCAGTTGTAGGTCGGCCGCTTCTGGGGTGCCGCGCCGAAGCCCCTCTTGACCCACCCTTTGTGGTGGACCGAACAGAGCTTGCGCGACAGGAAATTCGGCAGGAACCTTCCGAAGGGCTTCGGGCCGATGATGCAGAATTTATCGCAGCGCACTTCGTTGAGATGGGCGGCGAACTTCTTGGGACACCCACCCGCCTCCTGCAGCGAATCCGTGACGTATCCGAAATGCGTGTACGGATTTCCGTCGGGCCGGGCATGGAAGTCGTGGAAGTCCTTGAAGCATTTGCGATCGCCCACGATTCCGTATTTCACAGGATCTTCGAACATGGGCGAAGCCGGTTCCAACTGCACCGGAAGCAGGATGACACTCGCGCACGAACGCCGGAACCGTTTTTTCACAATCTTGGAAAACGCCTCGGTCTGGGCGATGTGCTCGGTGGTTTCGCCGGGCAGCCCGATGGTGAGGTAGACCAGCGAAGGGATGCCTTCGTCCTCGATCCACTGCATCGCCTCGCAGAACTGTTCGT
>JBDKGS010000061.1:0-17178 GCA_039798065.1 Fibrobacterota bacterium
AACATTGGTGTCGACCAGGAAAATCGCGCGTTGCCCGGTGGAATCGAGCGTGACGCTCCATGGGAAAATCGTGCTTCCATGGGAACCCGGGATCGTGTCGCCGATGCTGATCCAGGTGTTGAGGTCGGACCGGGAAACAACCGGCTCGCTGAAGACCACCGACATGGTGTCGGGAATCGCGTCGTCCCCGGAAAACGTCATTTTGCCGCGCAACACGACGGGTGGTACACCGTCGCGGATGGCGAAGGACGTGACCAAAGTCACCCCCTCGTAGACGCCCACCATGCTCCCCAGATTCGCACAACCTGCGGCGGGGCATGCGGTCTGGCCCTTCAAGAATGGCGCCAAATCGAAGGTCAACTTCAAGCCGTTCGAATCCACCTTGGCAGAAATTGTCTCGGCGCCGCGGGAGTCCAGCCCGCCCGTCGAATCCGGCCAACGGAACACCCAGGATTCCTTGGAACCCAATGGTTGCTTGAGCAGAAGGACCACGCGGTCGGCGCGACCATCGCCGTCCGAATCGAGCATGACCGCATCGGCCGGTGGACGATCGGTCCCGTAGATGGGCACCGCTTTCGCCTTGAGTCCGGGAGCGTTCCCGAAGGCATCGCGCGCCATTCCACTAGGCGCGAAACGAACCGAGTCGCCAGGCATGGGCACGCCCGTGTTCTGGGCGGCAGAGAACAGGAAGACGAAATCTCCGGTGACAGGATCTGTCCACTGCTTGGCGAAATCGTACGAAGGCAAGGCGCCGGCCAGTCCGAGTTTGCGCAGGACGTCGTCCTTGTCGGCAACCGGCTTCACGGCTTCGCTGGGCCTGACCCGCAAGGTATCCCAAATGGTTCCGCGGTAGATGAGCGCGCGCATGGGGACCGGGGCGACCCGATCGTAGACAGGAAATGGCTTGACCGGATCGCCATCGCGACTCCAACGCCCAAGATCGGTGGTGGTGGCATTGGTTCCACCCTCGATTCCCCCTGGGGCCGTGATATCGAGAACCTTGCCATCGACGGACACGGAGATCCGGGTGGGATCGGGTGTGAATGGGTTGGCCAGTGTGGGCCAGTAGGCTTGAACCGTCGTGGTCGATGTCCACGCCAAATGCAGCCACACCTTGAGATGATCGGGGCGACCGTCGCCATCATCGTCGAGCCAGACACCCGAATCAGGGGGCGGAGAAACAAAATTCAGCGGTCCAAGCGATCCAGTCGCGGCAATCGCGGTGAAATTACCGAGAATCGATCCATTGGTGATTTCCCGAACCGGTTGGAACGAAAACGTCGCAACGCCAGCCGTCGCCACGACCGAACTCACCACGGCACCCTTGGGACCCAAGAACTGGATCCCTGTGCTGGCTGTCAGGTCGATGGTGCCGGTGCACTTGGTGCAGATCCCGCTCCGGCCCATCACGACGATGGTTCCATTCTTGATCTGAAGGATTTCGCCCTGCAGGAGGCCTGGTCCAGGCTGATTTCCCAACGAGTCCAGGAAGACCAAGGTCCAAGGTAGCCAGGTGATGGGCGACCAAGAAATTCCAAACGAGGAGTCGGCTTCCGTCACAGCCACTTGCACCGAGGCGGCCGGAAGGTCGGAGATCACCAAGATCGAACCCAAACCTTTGGACAGTTTCGTCGAAACGATCGGCGTGCCAGTGACGGGGTTCAAGAATCGAACATTCGCGTTGGAAGCATCCAACAACAAGTTGTCGCTGCAAGTATCGCATCGACCGCTGCCCTGGAAGGCCTCGATCCAGAGTCGGACGGATGCACCAGGGTCGAGAAGAATCGATGACGGTTGAACGACCTGGCCCAACGAATCCACCCAGCGAAGTCCGCGGTTTTGGAAAACGATGCGGGTTCGGAAGTCGGCGCTGTCACCTTCGGCGTTACGCAATTTGAGCGAATACACTCCAATGGAGTCGCCACGGACCCAGATGCGGGAGACCTGCCCGGCAGGACCGGTCGTCGAAAGCGCTCCCGGAGCGATCACCTGCGTGCAAAGGGAATCCTGGCAAAAGCGCAGACCCGGGACCGGATCGAGCTTGTAGGCGATCGCGAATTTGGCCGTGTCCGGACCAACCCAACCTCGAACATCCAGGGGCATGGACGTACCGACCTTGCCGCCCCATGGATCGTGCAGGACAAATTTTGGCAACGGCCGGTACGGGATCACAAGAACGATGTTCTTGTATTGGGTGGTGTCGTACGCCATCGAGACCTTGATGATGTAGGTACCCGGCTTGAGGCGATCCATCGAAAGGGAATCGTACAGCAGCTGCGCGGAGTCGCCACGAATCGTCAAGCCGCCGAGTTGGAGACCGACTCCCAACTGGATGCCCGCGGGAAACTGCGGTCCGGTCATGAAGAACAGGCCAGGGGTGGGTTTGTCGATCCTCTGGGCATCGCAGCCTTGGCCCAGCTTCTGGTGGTAGAAAAGGTCGTACTGCCTTTTACCCAGCGAGAGATTCGTCTGACGCAGCTCGAATTCCGGCGGGTTGCGCAGATTCATCGAGGTGGTGATCAGCATGTGCGAGGCTGTGGGCCGCCGTTCGCAGAAAAAGAAATCGAACGGGTAGGTCTTGCCTTCGACCAGGTTCAGTTTATCGAGATTGACCGACAAGGTCTCGGCTACATGCACCCCACCGAGGTCGACGGCGAGCTTGTTGTTGATGTAGAGCCAAACGTCGTCGTCACCGATGAAGTCGAATTTCTGGCCCTTGTGGTAATCGAAAACGGCGTGGCTTTCCAGACAGAACAAGAAGTTGTGCATCTTGCCGTCGTCGCCCTTGTACTTGACGTTGAACTTGTCCAATGTCGAATCGACGTTGTCGATCGGGAAGTAGTTCTGGTCGTGGTAGGTGTACAGTCCGTCGGCGGGGTCCAGGCTCAGAGGGATGTCGCGGCAAACCGAATAGTTGACGCTGGGAACATCGTTGAACCATTGGGCAATCGTCCCGTTCAGGCACTTCTCGCCGCCGGGTGTGGCCAAGGGCTTCCGGTCGGGCCCAAGCGTATCCTGGACCATGTTCTTGACCAAACCGCAGTCGAACTTGTTGAAGGCTGGATGGCTTTCCGAAAAATCGCGGATGGTCGCCCCCAACTTGGTGAGGAAACACTGGCCGGTCCTTGGAAAGGCCGCGATCCGGGCCGCCCAGATCCCCATCGAATCGGGGGAAATTTTCACCGTGTCACTGGCTGACCAAAGGCTGGTCAAGGAAAAACCGAGTTTGGAGCCGACTCCGGCAGTTCCAAAGCTGGCACCAAGGGAGTTGGAGAAATAGACTGAGGTGGGATCTTGATCGTAACGGACGATTCGATACCAGCCACAGCGATCGTAGATGGGTTGCCCCACGGCCATATCACCGTCGGCGAATTGGAAGGTTGGCATTTGGAACGGGAACTGCCCATCCCAAGGATTGAAGACTTCCACCACACGGCCGCGAGGCTTGGTCGACTGCGCGACGGGTTTGCCGGACGGCTCGGTGACTTGGTGGACCCAGATCGTATCGGAGGTGGAAACGGTGTCGAACCGAACCGCTGTGCCAACAGCAGCGGTGATGCCCGTCCCCCCCAGGAAACGTGCTCCATTCGCGGAACGGAATTGAAGATCGAGGTTGGTGAATCCCACCAATGGAAGGCCATACCACCCCGAGCCAACCGAACTGGATACGAGTTCGGACCAAGCACCAGCGCCCACCCGAACCGATGGTGCCTTGTTGGGGAAATCGGATTCCCAAGGATTCCAGAATTGCAACTGGATCTGCTTGGGGTGCGTGGTCAAAAAGCGCGGAGCGCCACCATCGAGAGGATCGGGCACCATCCACACCGTGTCGGAGGTGGCCAAGTAGGAGTCGATGTTGATTTCTGTTCCGACCCCGGCGTAACCGGTATCGTACCCGAGCGATTTATACTCCCGCCACAGCTCGACACCCTCTGGAAACGACCGATTGAGGACCGTGAATCCACCGGGTGTCGCATTGGCGAAGCTGAAAGCGAACCAATTGTTCCCCAGGGAGACGAACTGGTTGCCGGGACCTGCATCCTTTGTCCAATTGACCACGCCTCCCCATAGTTGCGGGGTGACATTCTTCAGTTCGGGAACGTTGTACCAAGGATTGAAAACGACGAGAACCTTCGCAGCTTGGGCAGCGCCAACCATCAACATCAGACCAAGTATGGCCATCACAAGGCGCCCACGCCGCATCCAGGTTCCTCCTCCGCATGCGCCATGGGAGGAAGACCTCCCTGGGCGATGCAGGCTCCAATTTAGAGTATTGAAGCGAATTTCACCCATCATTTGGGAAATCCTTGTTGTGTGCTGTACACAACCGGGGCACAACGTCGGGTTTGTACGGATTTGCGGTTAGGTAGATTGATGCATATGGAAAAAAGATTGCTCCTCACTCTCTTTGCCGGTGTCTTCCTGGCTGCCCTCGACATCGCCATTCTGGGGCCGGTTCTGCCTGCGCTCCGTGAGGAATTCGCCGCCAGCACCCGCGATTCGTCCTGGCTCATCACCTCCTACGTCTTGGCGAATTTGATCGGCACACCGCTGCTTGGGCGCCTTTCCGATCGCAAAGGCAGGCGCGCCATCTACCTGCTTTCACTGGGAATCTTCTCGATGGGCTCACTCGGGGTGGTGTTTTCCGGTAGCCTGAATGGCCTGATCGCTTCCCGCGCCATCCAAGGCTTTGGGTCGGGTGGACTCTTTCCCGTGGCTTCGGCGGTGATCGGTGATCTTGTCGCCGGTGACAAACGAGGAAAATTCCTGGGATTGATGGGTGCCACTTTTGGCCTTGCGTTCCTTGTCGGCCCCCCGCTGGGAGGAATGGTGCTGGCCTTTGCTGGATGGCGCTGGATTTTTGGCATCAATGTTCCCATTGCAGCGCTTGTCATGTTCCTGGCTTGGAAAACTCTTCCTTCGAAGGGATATGCCGACGACAGAAGGTTCGATTTCGCCGGATTAATCACTTTTGTGGGCGGGTTGGTCCTGGTCGCCTTTGGGCTCTCCGCTTTGGCACCCAGCGAGCCGTACCTTGGCGCCAACGCCTTCCATTTCTGGGCACCACTGCTGGCCGGAATCGCCCTTTTGAGCTTTGCTCCAAGAATCGAACGGGCCGCCCAGGACCCCTTGCTTCCTCCGAGCATGGTGAAGCCAGGGATTGTACGCACGGTCCTGTTCCTAGGGTTGGGTGCCGGATTGGGCGAGGTTGGGGTCATGCTTCTACCAGACTTGGCCGTCCAATCGCTCGGCGTCTCCCCTGCCAAGGCCAGTTTCCTTCTCGTCCCCATGGTACTGGGTCTAACCATCGCGGCTCCCATCTCGGGTCGACTGCTCGACAGGATTGGCGCCAAGCGCATTGTCATGGCTGGTATCATCCTCCAGTCGAGCTCCATGGCAGCCTTCTACTGGCTCGGACAGTCCAGTCTCCTGTTCTTCGTTTCGGGGCCACTCCTGGGCGCCGGCTTGGCTTGCCTTCTGGCAGGGCCGCTTCGCTGGCTTCTGTTGCGCCACGTCTCCACCGAGCAACGCACCAGCGCCCAGTCCCTATTGAGCCTCTCCCATTCTGTTGGACAGATCGCCACGGCGGCGTTGCTGGGCGCCTTGGCGACAAGTTTTGGCCCGCATTCGGCAGCAGGCTTGCGTTTGGCCATGCTTGCAGCAGGAGCACTCAGCCTTTTATTGCTTATCCCGGCCTGGAATCTGCCAGCTCACGAGGACGATCTATCCACCGCAGGTGAGTAGACGATGGCGGAATTCGGAACAGCTCAGCCTGGTAGCGATCTGCGGTGCGGTGTCCGATGCTGGTCGCACCAGCGAGGGTAGACCAACTGACCTGGCACCAGTCGAACCGTGAAGAGCGCTTGGCAGCCAGGATGATCGCACTCCAATCGCCTGTCCACGACACCAAGGAAGTTGTGGGGAATCAATCGATTTTCGGCTTCGATCCTGGCTTTCAACCCGTTGTCCGGTTGCGCACCAGACAACAATTGTCGCAACGCCCGTTCGTGGTCGCCCGATCCCGCCCGAGCGCGAGGTGGGGAAACGGCCGAAACACGAAGCATCGTTGCTCTACGGGCCGGTTTTGACCGGCGCGCCAGGGGCGGCCGCGGGGGCAGGCGTGGCCACCAGGGGAAGCACCTGATCCAGGATGGCTTCCAAAGGTTGATCGGGTTCGTACCCTGATTTGGCCAATCGGATCTTCTGGTCGGGGCTGATGGCGACCAGAGCGGGCACGTTGCAGAATTTGTTCTCGCACACCACGAACTGGGCGGACTTCGCCGCGTACTTGTCGATCACGCCGGTTTCCGTCATACCGATGGATTGGAGCCACTGGATGGCGGCCGAGGGTTCGGTATCCTCGATGAGCCAGGGAATGAACTTGACGTCGGAACGCTTGGCGAGCCACTTCTGCAAGCGCGGAAATTCGGCCCTGCAAGGCACGCAGGTGGTGTTCCAGAACGCCAGCAGCACGGGCTTGCCGAACTTGGCATTGGCCGCGTACTTGGCCGAGTCGGCGAATTCCTTGAGCGCGACCCGTCGCAGCGGATCGACAAGGCTTGGCATGCTGAAGGTGGGCGAGGTCTGTCCGACCTGGACCTTGAGTGTTCCGGAGGCGATCGATCCGGCGGCGAAAACCGCCGTGAGCATCGCGATCATCTGAGATTTCATGACAGGAAATGTACCACGCGACAAGGCGAGGTTCACGCCAAATCGGCGGCTTCTCGAAACCATGGCCCCTTCGCCCTGCGCTCCCGCACGAGCTGCGGGCCGAGCTCCCTGACAAGTTCACGGTGGTTCGAGGAACACCAGTGGAGCACCACGGCGGTATCGGGCAGATCGCCAACTGGCGACCGGAAATACCGCGAGGTTTGGCTGGGCGGAAACTGGTAGAAGATGTCCGCGGAGGCGCGAAGTGGAAGCTCCGATGTTCCTGGTTCCTTCCAACCCAGATTCACCAACGCCGGGCCCAGCGCGAAGCGCACCGACGGATCTTGTCCACAGGCGAGCTCCATCAGCCGCAGGATCCAGGAATGTCCGGGCTGCGCGCCGATCACCGCGTTGTTGAGCTCCCGTCGCCCCCACACACGGCGCAGGAGCGCTTCCACCCGACCATGGGGCCGCAGCAGGTTGGTTCGGGCGGCTAGCCAGGATGCAGCGAAGGCGACCACGGAAGGAACCATCTTGATCGCGAAGCCGTTGGTCACGCGCTCCTGATCATGCCGCCAGACCCATTCCTCGCCGATCACAGCACCGGTGGTGGCCACCGAATCGAGCCGTCGCGCGCAAAGCGTGTCGAAGTCCAGGTACCATCCTCCCTCGGTGGCGAGGATGGCAAGACGGACAAGATTCGACCGGCCTGCCGGATAGCTCGCCGGGACCGCTCGGTGCAGATCGACCAATTTCTGTCCAAGCTCCGGAACCTCGAGAAGGACAGCCTCCGGATCGCGACGACGGATTTCGACCAACGGCAGGATGGAATCCCAGTTGGGGTTGCCCACCGGTTCTTCGCCCACGTGGAGCACGACCTGCCAGTCGGGATGCCGCTTGACCGCCGATTTCACGGCCAAGGCGAACGGAAAGGGAAACGACTTCCCGCTCCAGACGAAATGGATCTTGTTGGGTATCACTGTGACGGTGAAAGATACCCAGACCGCACGTTCAGGTCAGAATTTGAATTTCGCGGAAAGCGCGTCCAAGCATTCCGCCGCGTTGGCGACCTTCTCCACCGAACCGAGCACGGCGCGGGCTCCCTGTTCCGCTTGAAGGCTCGATGTCGCCACTTCCGAGATGGACTTGGTGATCCCTCCCACCAGACGGGAACTGTCCGTGACATTTCGGACGATCTCGTTGGTGGTGACGCTCTGTTCTTCGACAGCCGCGGCGATGTTGGAGACGGCTCCTTCGATTCGTCCCATGACATCGCGGACCTTGCCGATATCCTCCACGGTGCTGTGGGTGGTGATCTGGATGGTCTCTATGCGCTTGCGGATGTCTTCGGTGGCTTCGGACGTGCTCTTCGCGAGCTCCTTGACTTCGCCGGCCACGACCGCGAACCCGCGGCCCGCCTCGCCTGCGCGTGCGGCCTCGATGGTGGCGTTGAGCGCCAACAGCTTGGTCTGCTCGGCGATTTCGACGATCACCTCGGTAACGCGGGAAATCTCCAACGAAGCGGCCGATAGCTCTTCCACCCGCTGCGCCGCATCCTTGGTGATGGACAACGCATCGTTGGCGGTGTTCCGAGAACCTTCGGCGGAACGCGCGATCTCCTGGATGCTCGCCGACATTTCCTCGGCGGCGGCGGCCACGGTTCGGACATTGCTCGCCACGGTTTCGGAACTTCCCGACGCGTCTCCGGCCTTCATCGAAACGCCGCTGGCTTCGCTGAGAAGATGATCGCCCGTGGCCTTCAGGTCTCGCGAAGAACGCGTGAGCTCTCCTGCCAGATCCCGCACCGTTTCCAGGCTCTCGCGAAGACCTCTGGTCATGGTGCTGATCGCGACTCCAAGACGATCTTTGTCGGATATCGGTTTGTGGATCTTGCGAAGATCTCCCGAGGCGACACTGTCGGCCACGTCTGCGGTCGCTCCCAGATATTCCTTCATGCGGTGCAACGCCTCGAAGAGCCGACCGATTTCATCCTTGGAACTGGAATGCAGATCCTGGTCCAATCGGCCTTCTGCAACGGCTTCCACCATCGAGAGCGCCTTACCGAGCGGCTGGCTCACCCGATTGCGGATCACCAGATAAAGTAGCGCGACCAAAAGCACGTTGATGACGCCGCAAAGGAGCATCGCGACGATCCATGCATTCCTCTGTTGGTGCGAGACGCGTTTTTCGAGTTCCGATTGCATCGCCTCTACACGTGCGCGACTGACCATGATGTGGAGTCCGCCGACTTCCTTTTCGATGCCCATCGTCTCCTTGTCGGTCACGATCTTCCGATCGATCTCGAGCGAAACCTGGGTCGTGTCCCGGGCTTCGCGAGCCAACGGCGTTCCATCCTTGCCTCGGAACACCACTTCGACGAAATCCGAATCTTTCATCGCCTCGCGGGCTTTCACCTGGAGATCCGACAGATCCTGACTCATGACCGACATCACGGAAATGCGCGCAAGCAATCCCGACACGATTTCGGCCTTGTCCTTCAACGAATTTTCCATCGCCTCCTTTTCACGCGCACCCGCGGAACGTTCGGCGGCAACATAGGCGTTGATGCCCAACAAGGCGGCGACCAGGAAACAAATCGTGATCGCCGAAGAGGCGATGAAAACGACTTTGGTTCCAAGCTTCTGGTTCTGGTACCATTCGATCAGGAACATGGGTGGATCTCCCAAAAGACGAAACGGCCGCCGCTCCATTGACGAAGCGACGGCCAGCGGACTACTGAACGGCAACTTCCTTCACGGAAGCGTTGACTGCGCTTTTTTCCACCACGGCGATGGCACCGGGAATGTCGGCCGAAACCATGATGGCCGCGGCTGACGTTTTCTGACTAGCCGGCGCCGTACCTTCGCCCTTGATCTGGGCGTCCACCCAATGCTTCTTGAATTCGGCCGGGCTCATCCCCAGAACGTCCTGAAGAAACGCGGCGACGGCCGGGTTCGATTCCGTCACCATCATGGGCACGACCTTGCTGCTGCCCAACTGCGTCTTCTTGCCCAGGTAGACGCGTTTCAGGTCGGCCTTGCTGACGGAAGCGATCCCCGACGATGGGTTTGCGACCAGGGCCCAATCCGCCGCGAACGAGGCCGAGGCAACGAGCGCGCAAGCGATCAAAGCATTCTTGATTTTCATTGGTCACCTACCTTCAAAATGCCACGGCCAGCTGGCCCTGGATGCTGTGGCTGAATAGGTCGTCGGTCGTGAACTTGTTGCGGAAAATCGGATGCGCCGACTGGGGATTGGGCAAGAGCCAGACCAGGGCATATTCCGTCTTGAGATGGACGTTGTTCCAAAGAGTGGTGTTCAGACCCACGGAGGCGGTGCGGAATCCATCCAAGGGAAACCCTTCAAGCCCCAACGACCAGCCGGGAACCTGATCCTGATCCTTCCAGGTCAACTCTTCGTAGAAGAGGTAAGGGGACAGCGTGACCGAAGAATTGAGCGGGTGATCGTAGGAGGCGAGCAAGTAGTAATCGAAAGCCGAGCCCGACTTCCCACTGACCATATCGTTTTTGATGTACGCGCCGCTCATCTCGCCTTGCAAGGAAAAACGCCCAAAGCTGGTCTTGAAATCGACACCCCAGCAAAATTCCCTCAGGTCCTGTACACGGGTCTTGCTGTAGTTAATCTCGTCGAGGAAAAGGGTGTCATTGCGCAAGTAAGGCAATGCCGGAGCAAGCGAAGCCGGCGCCATCGAGCTGTACGCTGGATCTTTCAACAACCCGATTTCGTACGGTGCATCGCCCCACATGTCGTCCTTGCGCTCGCGTCCGGCGTATCCGGACAATCCGAATCGTGTTCCGTTGAGCGCGTCGACCTTGATGTATGCCTGACCGCCCAGGGAGAGGTCGTCGAAATTTTCGATCCGATTGTTGCCTACGTCGGCGTCTTCACGTCCCTTGCTCAAGTACAACGAATAGGACAAGTCGTTGTCGCCAATCGGCTTGTTCCCGAAAAGCATGGCGCCTTCCTGGACTTGTGGAAAAATGGGCACGGTGCTCACGTAATACGGCTGTTGGACCGTCATGATCACCGGAGATCCATGGTCCACGCTCCAAATGCCCACTGGAGTGAGGAACCGACCGAATCGAACATTCACCGCGTCGTTCACCTTCAAATCCATCTGGGCGCGAACCAATTCGAAAAACTTCGAACGTTTTTTCTCGGCGGGCTGCCCGGCGATGATTTCCGAATTGGCTTTCACGCCGTCCATGATGCCGGCGACGATGGGTTCTGCCATGGTGGCTGCGGTGCCGGCAGGAACACCATTCGCCATGAGTTGACCGATCGTCGACTGGGTCAGGATCCCTCGCAGCTCGGCCTCGCCTTTTTGCGACAATCTGAGTCGTGTGCCTGCCTTGTTGGCGACGGCTGCTTCCGGGTTCAAGTTCATCTCGACCAACGCACGCACGTTCTCGTTTGGATTCCAGTCGATGTACGGATCCACGTGTCCGAGGTAGAAGTTGGCGTCGGAATTGATATAGCCTTCTGGGATCAGAAGATTGTTGCTTTCTACCCAGCTCTTGGAGAAACGGAAGTCGGCAAAACCGTAAACCTTGGTTTGGCCTTGTGCGCCAACCAACGCGGCGCCCGCCGCCACAAGCCCCAGTATTCGTTTTGCACCGTGCACCATCATGTACCTCCGAGTGACGTGAGTCGGCCGCGTCTCGCATCGAGCATGCACAGAGTTCGCGGAATCCCTTCGATTATTCGATTTTTCCAATAGACGAGTCAATGGGAATTTCGACCTGGTTTGCATTGCCCCCAACACCGCCGCAATGGTATGCTGGGGGACACATGATCAAATTGGACGACGCACCCTGGGGTCTTCGCATCGAGATGCAAGGACAGCCCACTCGTCAGGAATTGTCGAAGCTCCTGGACGACCTCCGCAAGGCCTTGCCTTCGGCGCGCCCGTTTTTCGGGGTCATCTTGGACATGTCCGGCACCGGCCTCATCAATCCCGAGGTCCGCGATCTTCTTGTGCAAGCCCAGAAACTGCTGCAATCGAAGGGGATGGTCCGGATGGCAGCGAGCCTCACCAGCGGGCTGGCGACATCGCAGTTCAGACGCATTTCGTCGGAAACCGGCGTCGGGCCGGGATTGCGTTGCCTCGACTCCAAAGCTCCCGGATGGCAAATGGCGGCCGAACGCTGGGCCGTATCGGGGCACGAACCGGAAAGCTCCATCGCCAATCCCGCTTCCACCGGAGGTTGAACCCGAAGGCACCCGACCGGTGCCGACAGGATCTGCCCGACCCGGTCTACGACCCATTACTTTTCCCGAACATGCAAGCCGCCGCACGCGTAGGAAGATTCACGGAATCGGTGATCCGGGAGCAGACCCGCATCGCCCAGATCCACGGAGCCATCAATCTGGCGCAGGGGTTCCCCGACTTCGATCCACCGGAGCGATTGATCGATGCATTGAGACAGGTTCTGTCGAAGGGCGGACACCACCAGTACGCCAACACCTGGGGCGCACCAGAATTCCGCACCGCCTTGGCCGACAAGCTGACAACTTCCGTCGGGCGTGCGGTCGATCCCGATCGCGAGCTCACCGCCACCTGCGGCAGCACCGAGGCCATGATCGCGTCCATGATGGCCATACTGAACCCGGGCGACCGCGTGGCCGTGTTCAGTCCGTTCTACGAGAACTACAACGCCGACGGGATCTTGTCGGGTGCCGAGGCGGTGCATGTCAAGTTGCACGCGCCGTCGTGGGATTTCGACCGTTCCGAGCTGCGCGCCGCCTTCGCGGAAAAGGGCTGCAAGGCGCTCGTGATCTGCAATCCGTCCAATCCCTGCGGCAAGGTTTTCACGCGGGACGAATTGACGGAAATCGGCGCATTGCTGGAGGAATTCGACGCCGTGGCCGTCACCGACGAGGTCTACGAGCACATCGTGTACGACGGGAACCGTCATATCCACATGGCGTCGCTACCGGGACTCGCGGAGAGGGTGATCACCTGCTCGTCGTTGTCCAAGACATTTTCCATCACGGGCTGGAGATTGGGCTACGTGTGGGCATCGCCGAAATGGACCGACGCGGTTCGAAAGGTCCACGACTTCCTCACGGTGGGAGCGGCGCACCCTCTGCAGATCGCCGCCGTGACCGGACTTCGCAGCGAACCGGCCTACTACGACAGGCTCGCCGCCGAATACCAGCGCAAGCGCGACATCCTGTGCGGATATCTGGACAACGCCGGACTTCCCTACCTCAAACCGCAAGGCGCCTACTTCCTCCTGGTCGACATCGCGGCCACAGGCATGGAAGATGTCGATTTCTGTCGTTTCCTGACCAGGGAGATCGGAGTGGCTGGCGTGCCCGGGTCGTCGTTCTTCGAATACCCCGTGAAAAACCTGGTGAGATTCCATTTCTCTCGCAAGGACGAAACACTTCACGATGCAGGACAGCGTCTTGAACGAATGAAGGAACGGATCTGAAACGGATCCGGTGGGGCGTTACGACCTTTTCGCCATGCCGCAATCCGGACAATAACTGACCAACGTCTTCCTGAACATGCGCGTTAAGAACCGCTGGAGCGGGTCGACCGGAAGATTCCAGCATTCGCGCGTGCGCTGTCGCAGCGAATGGCAATAAGGGCAGTGGACGCCCTCCGGATCGATTTCCTCCTCGGCAGAGACAACCTCCGAGGATTCGTCCAACTCGCTTTGGGCCAGGAGTTCCAATGCGCGATCCTTGTCGGATTTCGCCACCATCACCTTCACGCCGCCGTAGGCGTTGGTGTTCCATCCCTGCATGCGCGAGATCTCGCCGTCGAACACGTAGGCGTCGATGCCTTCCATTTCCAGGCAAGACCGGACAGATTCCGCCGATAGGGTGTCGGGGTAGTTCCCCACCGAAACCAGACCCGGCGAAGCGGACGCATTGGAGCTTTGTGACACGGGAGCACCTCCGCTGTTCAAACTACGCGATCGAATCCATTTCGAACGAAGGATACGCGAATTCATCTTCCGAGACCACAGCAGCGGGGAGAAGACTCTCCCCCGGACCAAGCCTTCTCGCCCCAAAGACGCGGTCACCGAGCGAAGTCGAGGGGCTCCGGGGTCTTGGCCACTCCCCTCTCAACTAGGAACAAATCCTGTCATCTCCTGTGCTGCCTTGTCATCGCCGCTTCGCCGTCGCTGGCGAGCGCTGGCTTCAGGTCGCACGGGCCCGTATTCGTCTGCCGTCTCGCCGTGCGACGTTCCGCCAGCCCCCCCCAGCGCCGATTCCGACACGCGGATCACGCATGACAATTCGCCGATCTGTTCAATTCCGCGGTGGACCGGCGACGCAACGTTCTCCACAACAGGAAATGCCCCAGCAACGCCAACGGCACCAGGAATGCGGGGGTGATCGCCAGCGGAAACGAGGTCGAATTCACGCTGGGAAAATCGAGGCTCAGCAATTGGTTGGGCCCGGGCCCCGTGAGGCCGCCAAGTACCATGGCGACCAAGATATCGGCAAACCCAAGAGCGTTCCAGCGCGCAGCCCACTTGACGGAATCCGTCGCGTGCCGGGCCAAGGCCCTTGCGATCCATGGAGCTGTCGCGCCAACGAGCAATCCTCCGATCCCCGCCGGCATCGCGAAGATCGCAGGCAGCTTCCCAAAAGCGGTGCTCCAGAGCATCGCCACACCAACCAACCTGAAGGTTTGGAACCCCACCAGCGCTTCCGCCGACAACAGGTCCGTTCGCTTTTTGACGGACGGAAACGCCGCCCAGGCAGCGAACCCGACGAGCGCAGGAATCCAACCTATGACAATTTTCGGGAACACGGAACCATGTGTGGCCTGGAACCACCCTAGCCCGGCGGCTACGCAAACCGAAAACCACCACGAAAACAGGATGACACCGGCAGTCATCCAGGTCCTTCGCCGATCGAAGACCGTAGGTGAAGATCGCAGCACCATCATCGCCCCGAACACCGCACCCATCGAACTAAGCGCCACGATCAAGATTTCGATTTCCATCTTTGTCTCCCAAAGCATTGATTCCGACAAAACCTGTTTGGAGAACCTATGGCTGAGCCCGCTCGAACGCCATTACCTCCCGAGGGAAGGGTCGACCGTTTTCCAGGCTGGTTCGCCGACCGTCTGCGACATTGGCGACGATTGCGCGGACTGTCGCAGGAGGGTCTTGGCTGGGCTGCCGAAATTTCGACCCGCCACCTGAGCTTTTTGGAATCGGGCCGCTCCCGACCCAGCGAAGAAATGCTGATGCGACTTCTATCCGTGCTCGACGTCCCGCTTTCCGAAAGAAATCGAATCCTGGTCGCCGAAGGCCACCAGGCTCGCTATCCGGCAGGCGATCCCGTCCCGACACCCGCCGAGTCAGCCCTTCGCCTGATGATGGATCACCATGATCCGTTTCCACTTGCGGTGCTGTCTGCTTCGTCGATGGTGGTGCGCACCAACCGCGGCGCGAAGTGGTTGTTCCGGACCTTCTCGCTGGAACCGGCATTGCTCGACGAAGACTTCGACATGGTGGCACTGGTGCTGGATCCACGCTTGACCCGAACGTTTTTGGTCAACTTCGAGGAACTCGCGCTGCGCGTCTTGGAACGCTTGCATCTAGGGTCGTTGGAGCGGCCACAAGACCCGGTGCGCAGGCAGATTCTGGCAAGAGCCCTGGCCTACCCCGGAATCGCCGAACTTTGGGGGCAGCGGACAAATACCGACCCTCCCGCCCCCGCAACCCGATTGCATTTGCTTCGGGATGGATTCGAAGTTTGCTTCGAGACCCTCCTCACTTCGCTCTCCGAACCGCTGCAGCCGGCATTTCGGGATTTGTTCATCGAGAGCTACTTCCCTGCCGACGAAGCCACACGGGCAGCCTGCAGGAGATCCACCCTGGAAAGAACCTGAACTCGTCGCTGAACGAGGAACGGGGCTATTTTTCCCGGCCTTCACATCAGCGATCCGGAGAGCGCCAGTGCCTCGTTACAATCCGCAGTCCATCGAACCCAAGTGGCAGAAGGTCTGGGAAGACCAGAAAACCTTCCGTACACCCGGCATCGCCGACCTCGACCGCTCCAAGCCCAAGGCGTACATCCTGGACATGTTCCCCTACCCGTCGGGCGCCGGCCTGCACGTGGGGCACCCCGAAGGCTACACGGCGACGGATATTGTCAGCCGCTACAAGCGGATGAAGGGCTTCAACGTATTGCACCCCATGGGCTGGGACGCGTTCGGATTGCCTGCGGAACAGTACGCGCTGCGCACCGGCACGCATCCGTCCATCACCACCAAGAAGAACGTGGACACGTTCCGTCGCCAGATCCAGTCGCTGGGCCTGTCGTACGACTGGGACCGCGAAGTGGACACCACCGACCCCGGCTACTACCGCTGGACCCAGTGGATCTTCTGCAAGCTCTACGAGACCTGGTACGATCCCACTTCCCGCAAGGGCCGCCCCATTTCGGAACTGACAATTCCTGCCGAGGTGAAGGCCCAGGGCGAGAAGGCTGTGGCAGAATTTGTAGGGTCCAAGCGCCTGGCCTACACCGCGGAAGTGAGTGTGAACTGGTGCGAAGCCATGAAGGCCGTGCTGGCCAACGAGGAAGTGACCGGCGAAGGCCGTTCCGTGGAAGGCAACCACCCTGTGGTCAAGCGTCCGCTCAAGCAGTGGATGCTGCGCATTCCGCTGTACGCCGAACGCCTGATCGAAGACCTGGAACTGGTTGATTGGCCCGACGCCATCAAGGAGATGCAGCGAAACTGGATCGGCAAGAGCCACGGCGCCGAGGTCGATTTCCAGGTGGTTGGCGGTGCGGACAAGATCCGCGTCTACACCACCCGCCCCGACACGCTGTTCGGCGCCACCTACATGGTCTTGGCCCCGGAACATCCGCTGGTGAACACCATCACCACGCCTGCACAGACAGAATCTGTCAAGGCCTACCAGGAACAGGCGGCCCGTAAGAGCGACTTGGAACGGACAGATCTTGCCAAGGGCAAGAGCGGCGTCTGGACCGGGGCAAAAGCGGTCAACCCGGTGAACGGTGTGGAAATCCCGGTGTGGATCTCCGACTACGTGCTTGCCACCTACGGCACCGGCGCCATCATGGCCGTGCCCGCCCACGATTCGCGCGACTGGGAATTCGCCAAGACCTTCGACTTGCCCATCATCCGCGTGCTGGATGGCGGAAAAGAAGACGAGTGCTGGGAAGAAGACGGCGCGCACATCAACAGCTCCAACAGCGAGATCTCGCTGGACGGACTGGGGTTGGCGGAATCTGTCGAGAAAATCACGGCGTTCCTGGCTGCCAAGGGCGCAGGCGAGCCCAAGGTCAATTACCGTCTGCGCGACTGGCTCTTCAGTCGCCAGCGTTACTGGGGCGAACCGTTCCCGCTCATCCACTGGGAAGACGGCTCCATTTCGCTGGTCCCCGATTCCGAGCTGCCCGTGCGCTTGCCGGAAATGGAACGCTTCGAGCCCTCGGGCACCGGCGAATCGCCATTGGCCAACGCCACCGAATGGCTCAACGTGACAGATCCTGTCACAG
>JBDKGS010000062.1:0-17090 GCA_039798065.1 Fibrobacterota bacterium
CCACTTCCACGCCCAAGGCCCAGGTGGGCGAGTTCGCCTTGCTGCGCTGCGCGGCCACCAACGAGGTGGGAAGCTTCATGGACTGGGGCATCGCCAAGGACCTGTTCGTGCCGTTTCGCGAGCAGAAGATTCGCTTGGAAGAGGGCGAGCACTACATCGTCCGTGTCTACGAGGATCCGGTTTCGGATCGCCTGGTGGGAAGCACCAAGCTGCACCAGTTCTACGACAAGACCCCCGACGCCTTCGAGTACAACCAGGAAGTCGACCTGCTGATCTTGTACCGCATCGACCTCGGTTACGTGGCGCTCATCGATCAGCGCTATCAGGGCATGCTGTACCACGGCGAGGTGTTCAAGACGCTGCGCAAGGGTGACCGGGTCAAAGGGTTCATCAAGAACATCCGCGACGATGGCAAGGTGGACCTGAGTCTGCAGCCCCAAGGCTTCCTGGCGTCCGATTCGGCTTCGGAACAGATCGCCCAATATCTGTCGGAACATGGCGGGAGCATGTCGATCACCGACAACAGTTCCCCCGACGAGATCTCACGCACCTTCGGGATGAGCAAGAAGCTGTTCAAGAAGGCCCTTGGGGCCTTGATGCGGCAGGGGCGCGTCTCGATCTCGCATGTCAAGGTCACGCTGCTGACCCCCAAGCCGTGAACGCCGCCAATCCGCGAATCCCGGTTGCCGGACAGGATCTGGCTTCGGTGACTTGGCGTCCCTTCTGCTACAGGTGTTGGCGGGCCAAGATCCTATGCCTTTGCAACCATGTGAAGGTCGTGACAAATCCTGTCGAGATCCTGTTCTTGCAGCATCCCAACGAACGGACGATGCCTTTCAACACGGCGCGGCTTGCCCATCTGAGCCTGACCAGATCGCGCCTGGTGCACGGGCTGAGGTTCGATGGGACAAAAACCGTCCAGGACCTGCTCGCCAAGCGGGAACGGGTGGGGATCCTGTTCCCCTCGACGGTGGCCAAGGATCTGAGCGAGGCCCCGCCTGATCTTGAAACGCTGGTTGTCATCGACGGAACTTGGCGCGAAGCCAAGAAGATCATCTACCTGTCGCCCACGTTGCTGGAATTCCCGCACTATGCTTTCGTGCCCGAAAAACCCAGCAACTACCGCATCCGCAAGGAACCCAAGGACGAGTTCATCTCGACCATCGAAGCGACCGTCACGGCCTTGCGGCTCATCGACAAGGATCCATCGAAGTACCAGGAACTGTTGGATTTGTTCGATCGCATGGTCGATCGCCAGATCGATTTCCAGCGCATGAACAATCGTCCCGGTCGCCGCAAGGCGGCGCGCGAAGACGCTTTCAACATGGCCTTCCTGGAAGACCTGCTGTTCACGCAGACGCCGGAGGAACGCAAGGCCAACTTGGCCGCCTTCACCGACGAACAGCGTCTGGGCATCTCCAACATTTCGCGCGAGCTGTTCGGGATCGAGTCGATTGAGGGGCGAGAGTAATTTTTGGTATTTTGAGGCTCCGATTGTTTCGATACATCAAATGCCGCTTTTAGGGGTTGCTCGATGAATTGGTACCTCCATTTTTCAAGGTTTATGGACACTCGCTGTTTTAATCTCGGGCCAGCCGTTAACTCGACTTATCCTCGATCTGGCATTGTTCGAATGAACAGATATCGGGGCGTCCCACAGCGGCAGCGGTTGTTATGATGGATGAATCGTCCGACACCCCAATCGGCAAAGCCCACCACATCATTGAATACGACCTGGTGAACCAATGACCAAATTATTCCTTCGTTGCCGATTCATCGCGATAACGATCGCCTGCATCGCTTTGGTTGCTTGCGACACCAACGACAAACCGGGCGTTACGAACGCGGATCGAGTTGTCACTCTGGCGCCACGCCTAGAAATGGCCAACGGCGACTCTGTCCTCCGGGTGGATTCGGTTCGGTTTACTCTGACCTACGGTGGAGCCACACGCATTTTCACTTTTGATTATCGAGCTCATGCGGCTCAATTTTCGGGGATCCCTGTGGGCTCGAGTTGGAGCCTGCGCGCCGAAGGTGTCCACCTTTCCGCCGATGGTACGCGCAGTGCTGTTTGGTGGCAAGGTCAAACGAGCGGAACCGCTGGCGGGTCCACTGGTCCCGTTGAGTGGACGAGGGCGGTCGTTTCCGTCATGGACACATCGACTCCGATCGTGTTCTCCCATTCGGGGGCTCCGCTCAGAAGCGGGGAGACAGAACTTGGCTTCGGCTCGACGACACAAAAATTGTCGTTCTCGACAAGGGCAACGGATTCGGTCTTCGTCAACGAAGCATTGGTTGCCGCCACGACCGTCGTCATGGATACAGCCAAGTACGACATTACAATTTCTGTCCCTGCGGTAGTTCGCCTCAAGGTGGTGGAGACTACCGGGAACGTTCTTCTGGAGACGATCAAATATTCCGTATCCAGCGACATCAAGACCGATTCGACATCTCCAACCATCGTCTTTGCGAGTCCTGACAAGGATCAGGTCCTTACGAATTCGGTTTCCAGCCTGAGGGTTGTCGTGGCGCCGGTCTCGGCGAGCGGCGTGGATTCGGTTACCATCGCCGGGGGAGCGGTGATCGTCGCGATGCCGTGGCAAGCCGATGTTGCGGTCCATCCTGGTGAGAACACACTGGTCGCTGTCGTCCACGCCAGCAATGGAAAAACCGCGCGTGCGTCGCTTCGGATCACGGTTCCATCCGGATCAGGCGATGTCACTCGCCCCCAAGCGCTCCTCCTGACTCCAGCGAGCCGGAAAATTTCGGTCGCGTGGGGGCAGAAGCAAGCCACACTGACGTGGAAGATCTGGGACAGTGCCGGAATCGGAGAGGTCGCAGTGGATGGTGTATCGGCCGTCGATGCCCCCATCGACAGCCAGTGGACCTTCAAGCCGCAGCTGAAGGTGGGGACTCAGCTCTTCAAGCTGGCGGCAAAGGATCCGAGCGGAAATACGACCTTCGATTCCGTCGAGGTGACTCGATCGCCGGACACCACCCACCCCCTCCTGATGTGGCAGGGAAACGGGAAAGTCGCCGCAGTAGGATTCGGGACAAAATCGTTTCGTGCCGTCTGGATGATCGCCGATTCGGATACGGTTGTAAGCGCGAAAGTTGACGGGATCGCGACCACGCCTTCGGGGTCGTTCTTCGCTTGGGATCTGGGGCTTCGGAAGTCCAGTAAAGGGTACGATACCACATTCCATCTCGTGGTTTTGGATCGGTTTTCAAACCGGAGCGAAGATTCGATCGTGGTTCACGTCCTGCCCGATACGACGCATCCGGTGGTCGTTCGAGGGGCGGGAACCGGGCCTGTCGTGCTTCGTGCCGGAACGCTGGTCGACACACTCGAATGGGTCGTGACGGATTTCGATTCGGTTGCTTCTGTTGTGGTGAACGGAAGGACGGTCCATCCAAAAAGCGGGGTGTATGCCGCTGCACTGGATTGGTCAAATTCTGACAGCATGATTCCGGTCAAGCTGGTCGCGACCGACGCCGCAGGAAATTCCACCACGGACTCTTTTGTGTTGCGCGTATCCAAAGCGCCGCCTCCCCTCGTACCCACCATATCGCGCAATGCTCCCTTCTCCGCGACGGTGAAATCCATCACCGTACCTTGGGAAACGAAGACCATCAATCTTTCGTGGAGTGTCGCTTTTGTCGGCTCCGTTGTTTGTCGATTGAACGGGTCGGCCACGACCTCCAGTCCCAGCTCGGGGGGGATCTGGAGCAGTCTCCAAGTCCTTTCAAGTGGATCGACCAATCGGTTCGTTCTGGTTGCGATCGATTCCTCGAACGATTCCGTCGCCGATACGGTGTACGTGACCCGGAAATCGGACACGACCCAACCCGAAATTCTTCGTGGGTCGGGTGCGACCGACACGACCCTCCTCATCAGCGAACCCTCGTTCACTCCCTCATGGACAATTTCCGATAACGCTTTGAAGTCGGTGACCATCGACGGGGCGACCGTTACGGGAGACCTTGGGGCGTATTCGCGGCAAATCGTATTGCCAAGCGGTGTCGATTCGCTTTGGGTCGTCGTCGTCGCCACAGATTCTTCTTTGAACACGAGCCGTGATTCCATCAAAGTCTACAGGTTGTCAGCGCCCGTGCTCAGTCCGCCAGGGGGAGGGAAGTACCAAGCTGGAGCGGCTGCGGTGAACGTAACCGCACGACCCAGCATCAACGGGGCCGAATTGTGGTATTCCACCAATGACACAGACTGGATACGCTACCCCTCGTCGGGATTGCTGTTTGGTTCGAGTCAAATTTTCTACGCCAGAGCGAGCTGGATGGGTAGGACTTCGCCCACTTCTTCGGCAACATTTCTCTGGGCTCCAGCGATGACATCGAATCAAAATCCCATCACACGTGCACCGATTGTGACTCTTAGCGAGCCGGGCACTGTCATCGAAGATTCGATCAGTTATCGCTCGGAATGGTCGACGTACAACAAACCGATCGAACTCAAGGCGAGTGCGCGGGTGTTTGCACGCTCCAGGTTGAATGGCCATGTATCCTCCAATTCGGTGGGTGTCTTCGCGATGCGGCCGGAACTTACCAGAATCGATGGGGTATTCTCCGACTCTGTTTGGGTGAGCGCGATGGATGCTGGTGCGGATAGCATTCAGTGGACAACGGATACTTCTTCGCAATGGACAACAGGGGCTGACTACCTCGTCCGTCAATCCGGCACGATCTACGCTCGAAGTGTGATCGGGAATCGCAGCTCCGAGGTGGCAACGGCCACGTTCACCGTACGCCACGATACGAGCCTCGCGTCAATATCTGTCGGTGGAAAATCGTTGACTGTCGCAGACGAGATGTCTTCGGATTCACTTCCTGCGGCTTCCACTCGGGTTGTCATTTCAGCCATCCCCACTTCGGCAGCGGCAACTGTAACCTACAACGGATCTGCAACTGGGGTGATTCCATTGACGGGAGCAACCACTCCAGTCGTCATCGAGGTTAAGAATGGCACCTCGCGTCACCGATACGACCTGAGTATTCTTCGGAGGCCCACCCGTACCTTCACCGACTCGCGTGACGGTCAGGTTTACGCATACACGATGCTCGCGGGCAAAAAATGGATGGCGCAAAATCTGAATTTCCGGGATACAGGGATCGGCTTGTGCTACAACAACAGTACGGATAGTTGCGCGAAGTACGGCAGATTGTACACCTGGGGCGAGACGATGGGCTTGGATCGCATCTATGATTCGGTCCAATATCCCGGAATCCTTGCCTTGCGTGGAATCTGTCCGGAAGGATGGAGGGTCCCGACTTTCGATGAATGGCAAATAACGACCAGAGCTGTGGTTGGAAGTCCATCTGGATACACCTACGCGGCAAAATTGATGGGGACATCAAGCGCGTGGGGAATCAACTCTGGAACCGATGATTTCGATTTCAATGCGATTCCTTCGGGTTACTACTACCCGAAAGCCAGTGATTTCCAACTTGCAGGATCGACGGACGTGAACGGGGGTTCAAGCGCATTCTATTGGACTGCCAACCAGACGCTTGCAAGTCCCAATTACAGCGGAATCTACTACGTGCTGCAGGGGAAACAGCAATACCTCAACTATGGAACTACGAGCTACGTGATGTACTTCTCGGTAAGGTGCACGGCAGACTGATTCGAGTCGGATCGGTTTGTGACATCGATCCGACCCCTATCGGCGGCCATGGCGATGCAGGGACGCGTCAGCTCCCGTACACCGCAGTCAACTTTGGGAACATCGTAGGCAGCGCTTCTTCCTTCCAGGCCTTGCCTGAGGGCATCGTGGTCTCCAGAGTGGTGTCGCACTCGAAGTCGTCGCCGTCCTTGTCTTCGTACACGTCGGCGGCCACGTAGGCGAACATCTCCAGCTCGAACAGATCCATGCGTTCCACCTCGGCCAGGCTGTCGGGATCCTGCAGGGCCGCTTCGTAGCGCTCCTTGCCTTCCGAAATGAGCCAGTGGCAGAAGTAGATGAAGCCGTCGTCAGAGCAGCCGCCGTTCATGACGTGGGCCGCACCCCATAGATCCCAGCGGAAGGCGCGATGCACCAAGGTGTCGTAGACCTTCTGGAAGCCCTGGATGTCGGCGAGCGACAGCTTGCGCAATTGCGCCTCGAGGGCTTCCACGCGACCGTCGATGTCGGAGCCGGCGGCCTTGCGGGTGGCTTCGATGACCGACCAGAATTTGTCTTCTTGCATGGTGAGGTCTCCCGTTGGATGGTGGTGACAGAAAATGGGGATCCGAGGGTGGGTTGGTTTTGGCTTCGGCCCCCGGAGAGGGGGTAGCGGAGGATCCCGGCCTGTGGCGAATGTCCATAGGGGCGATTCATGAATCGCCCTGGAATATCGACGCCACGGGTCGGAGCCGCAGCGAGGGGGACTCCTCCCCCCTCAACCAAAAATTGTCGTGCCGACCAGGAAAAGCGAAAGGATGGCCAGAGTGCCCACCGTGACCCAGCCGACGGTGTTCGAGAACCGGCCGTTCACGTATTTGCCCATGATCTCCTTGTCGTTCACCAACAGCATCATGCACACCAGGATGATGGGCAGTAGCAGTCCGTTGATGACTTGCGAAATGAGCGAAATGCGGATGAGCGGAATGCCGGGGATGAGCACGATGGCCACGCCGATGACAAGAATCGACGTGAACAGTCCGTAGAACTGCGGTGCCTGGCGCAGCGTCTTGTCGATCCCGGCTTCGAAACCGAAGGCCTCGCAGATGTAGAACGAGGTGGTGACGGGAAGGATGGTTGCGGCGAAGACCGATGCCACGAAGAGTCCACCCGCGAACACGAACGATGCCGCCTCGCCCGCCAGTGGAGCCAGTGCGCGCGCGGCGTCGGAGGCCTTTTCGATCTGGATGCCGTGGGCGTGCAGGGTGCTTGCGCAGGCGACCATGATGAAGAAGGCGACAACAACTGTCAACAGGCATCCCACCGCGACGTCGGCGAGGGTGAGTTTCCAGTCTTCGAGCTTGAGGCCCTTTTCGATCACCGACGACTGCATGTAGAACTGCATCCACGGCGCCACGGTGGTGCCGATCAAGCCGATGACCATGGAGATGTAGGCGCTGTCGGCCTGGATGTCGGGATGAACGATGGCCGTTCCCACCGCGCCCCAGTCGGGTTTTGCCAGGATGGCCGAGACCACGTAGGTGAGCAGGAACGCCGAGAAGATCAGGAAGATGCGTTCGGCGATCTTGTAGGTTCCCTTGACCACCAGAAACCACACGGCCACAGCCGTGAGCGGCACCGATACGTATTTCGACACCCCGAAGATGTCCAACGATCCGGCCACACCGGCAAATTCCGTCATGGTGTTCCCGATGTCGACCACGAGCATGCCGCTGAAGATGAGGAGCGTGAGCTTGACGCCCGCGTTTTCGCGGATGAGGTCGGCGAGGCCCTTGCCGGTCACGATGCCCATGCGGGCGTTCATTTCCTGCACCACCAGAAGCACGATGAACGCAGGGAAAAGCGTCCAGAGCAGGTGGTAACCGTACTGCGCGCCGGCCACCGAATAGGTGGTGATGCCGCCCGCGTCGTTGTCGACGGATCCTGTCACGATGCCCGGACCCAGAACGGCCAGGAACAGCAGCAAGGTCTGGAACCATCGGGCTTTCTTGATGCCGAGGGTCATCCGCGCAACCTCTTGCCGCCGGCCTTGAGGAGATCGTCCAAGACATCGTCGACGGTGACCGCTCCCACGAGATGGTCGTTTTCATCGAGCACCGGCACCGCAAGCGAGCGGTATCGGCCCAGGATCTCCACGACCTGGGAGATGGGGGCGTCGTCGCGGACCCACACCAGGCGTTCCATGCCCAGATCGGAAAGCACCGATTCGGGATCGGACATGACAAGTTCCGGCAGCGGGACCACTGTTGACAAATGTTGTCTTGAATCCAGCGCGAAGACGGCCAGGGCGTGCTCCTGGTCGGGTCGTTCGCGGCGCAAGGTGTCCAGCACCTCGCCGGCGGTCGTGGAATCGGGGAACGAGAGATACTCGGTGGACATCAACGAGCCCACCTGGTCGTCCTCGTATTCCAACAGTTCGCGCACCTCGGCGGACGCCACGCCTTCCATTTCCTGGAGGATGTCTTCGGCTTGCTGCGCGGGCAGATCCTCGATGATGTCGGCAACTTCGTCGGCGTCCATCTGTTCCAGGACATCGGCGGCTTTTTCCACACCCATGCGTGAAAGGATGGTGACCTGCGCCTCGGGTTCCATCTCCTCGATGACGTCGACCATGCTGTCCTGGTCCAATGCGTCGAGAATGGCCGCCTGGGTGGCAACGTCCAGATTTTCGATGATATCGGCGAGTTCGGAAGGATGCAGCGTTTTGAGGCGATCGGCACTGGAAGCCAATCGGACCGCACCACCCGTGGACGGCACGAAGGCCTGCACTTCGCTCCACGGGATGTAGCGGGGCAGGACCTTTCCCACGAAGAGTTTGCGTGCGAGCAATTCCATGCCCAAGCGGCGAAGGATGGCGGTGAACGAGACGTCGACCGCCACCAGGAACAAACCTTCGCGCACATGCGCCAAACGCACATCGTTGACGCGAACGACCTTGGCGCCGTCGAGGTCGACGATCTGGCGATCCATCAAATGCTTGCGCAGTTGGACCAGGTCGTCGGTGCTTTGGAGGGAGAGGGTCCCTTCCGAACGGGCGGTCAGGGTGTACTTGCCCGAGTCGATTTTTGTCAGATCGAGGTCGTCCCAGAGGAGCCGTCGGGTCTCGCCTTTGAGCTTGATGGTGACGAAGGCGATGCGCGGTGTTTCGTCGCTGGTTGCCCAGACTTCACGAAGCTTGACTTTGGCGCCGCTTGGCAGCAGCAGCGGTGTTTCGAGCAGGTAGCTTAGGAAGAAGCTCCGGGTACCGGTCGGCTGTGGCATATAGGTCCCTCCGCGTTCATGACCCAATTTCCTTTCCAGTCCGGTAACGATGTTCCGCTGGAAAACCGCGGCTGCGAGCTTTCCAGGGAGCATGGGAAGTATAACCCGATGGCGCGGTTGGTTCAAGGTTTCTCGGCGCGAGGTGGCCAATGTGCAACGCGCCTGACCTGGTGTCGTGCGGATTGACCGGACTTCAACGGAGCGAGTCGCCATCCAAGCGAGGTGTAAAGGGGGTGGGCCGTAGATTCCAATTCGTCGACGTGCAGAGCGGTTCTTCGGCGCGTCGACGTGTGCCAACTGGTTCCTACGAACAGGATGTCCGCCATGTACCCTCGTCTTCCGCTGCTTGCAATTCTTGTCGGCGCCGTCGCAACCCAGGCCCAGACCGTGACCATCAAGGACGCCGGTGGTTGGTTGGAGTCGGCCCATGTGGAATGGACGACCTCCGGCAAGGCCGATGGGTACAACGTGTATGTCAATGGATCGGGAGTCGCGAACGTCAAGCTGGATACTCCGCTGATCCGCGACTACGGAACCTACATGCGTGCCGATGCGATGGGCCTGAAGGCCGGCAGCTACACCTTGAAGGTGGTGCCGGTGGTGGGTGGCAAGGAAGCCGGAACCGCGGCGACCACAAGCTCGCTTTCGGTGCTCGCGCACGATCGCGCCGGTTTCGCCTTTTCCGGTGGGCGCATTCCCGGCTCGTACAATCTCGATGGCACCCCGATGACAGGAGCTGTCATCTTGTACGTGACCGAGCAGACCAAGAACACGATTTCGATGGACGTCACGGGTGCCAGTGCGAACCCTTGCGTGGGCATCCAGAACATCCTGTACGCCTACAAGAAGGGGAAGGACGCGCGCCCTTTGATCGTTCGATTGGTGGCGCAGGTGACAGATCCTGCCACGTTGGATGGAGGCGATCTGGTGATCGAGAACGCCAACCTCGCCACTGGACACATCACCATCGAAGGGGTGGGCAAGGATGCCGTGGCCGATGGCTGGGGGATCCGGCTCAAGAACGCGGCCAACGTGGAGGTCCGCAACATCGGGATCATGAACGTGAACAGCGGCGAAGGCGACAACGTAGGGTTGCAGCAGAACAACGACCACATCTGGGTCCACAACAACGATCTGTTCTACGGCGATGCCGGATCCGACGCCGACCAAGTCAAGGGCGACGGCGCGATGGACTGCAAGAAATCGACGTGGGTGACATTTTCCTACAACCACTTCTGGGACTGCGGAAAATCCAATCTGCTGGGTCTGAGCGAAGGCGTCGACATGGCGGGACTGTACATCACCTACCACCACAACTGGTACGACCATTCCGATTCACGCCATCCCCGCGTGCGGTTCTATTCGGCGCACGTGTACAACAACTACTACGACGGAAATTCCAAATACGGTGCGGGCTCCACGATGGGTTCATCGGTGTTCATGGAAGCCAACAGCTTCCGCCACTGCAAACTGCCCATGTTGACCTCGATGCAAGGCTCCGATGTTTGGGACGAAGCCAAGCAAACCAACGTGGCCGACAACGGCACCTTTTCGGGGGAGGCGGGAGGCGTCATCAAGGCCTGGAACAACACGATCGTGGATGCCAAGCGGTTCGTCGCCTACGGAGACGCCAAGTATCCGAAATCAACCGTCGACTTCGACGCGTATGCGGCATCCAGTCGCACGGAAAAGGTTCCAGCTACGGTCAAATCCGCTCTCGGTGGCAACCTTTACAACAACTTCGATACCGATGCGGCGGTGATGTACAGCTACGCTGTCGATGCCCCCGATGCGGCCGTGAACAAGGTGAAGGCGTACGCGGGCCGGGTGCAGGGCGGCGATTTCAAATGGATCTTCGACAACGCGACGGAAGACACCGCGTCGGCGGTGAACGCAAAGCTGAAGGCCGCACTGGTGGCTTACAAGACGACCTTGGGCGGAGGCGGCAACATTCCGTCGTCGGTGGCCAGGAGCTTGGCGACGGGAGACAACCCCATCCGCTTCGATGCCAGGTCCCAGAATCTGTCACTAGTCCGGGGCTGGACCCTGATTTCGGCCGAGATCTACTCCGTGGCCGATGGACGCTCCATCAGATCATCAATCGGCGCCGAGGTTTCCCTCGCAGGCTTGCGCAAAGGTGTCTACGTGGCCAAGGTACGCACCGATCGCGGGGTCTTCGAACAACTCATCCTGAATTGACCTACGTCAAAATCTGACAGACGAATGCCTCGGTTCCCGATCGGTGGGAGCCGAGGCGTTTTTGATTACAGCACCCCAGCATCCTTGAGTTCGAGATACCGATCGACAAGAAGTGACGCGAGATTGTGGGGAACGGCGTCGACGAGCGTCCGTCGGTCCAGACCCAACCGATCCAGCGCCTCGCGGCGATGTTTGAGGTATTCCTCGGTGGCGCACAGGCGCAGGGCCGACGGGAAATCGCGTACCGGTTCGGCCTGGGTCTGCGAAAGAATCGTTTCCTGGAGATTGGCGCAAAGCACCAGATGACGTTTGCGCAGAAGCGACAGCGCGGCCAGCAGGTTGTCGTCGTCTTCGTCGCGGAGATTGGTTGCCAGGATGATGAACGCGCGGCGGTGCAGGTGCCCGAGCAGGTCCTGCGCAGCGGTGAGGTAGTCGGGAGCGGCTTCGGTAGGCTGCAGGTCGTAGATGGCGCCGAGCAATCGATCCAGTCCAAGCCGACCCTTCTTGGGAGCCACCCAGCGGATGTCGGTTCCAAACGAAAGCAGCCCCACGGCGTCGCCTTGTTTTTGCGCGATCCAGGCGAGGCTTAGGGCCGATTCGAGGACGTGGTCAAAATGCGACAGGCGGCCGTCGCGGGCCAGCATGCGGCGACCTCCGTCCAGCAGGATGACCACTTGCTGGTCGCGTTCTTCCTGGTATTCGCGGCTGATGGGTTTGCCCATGCGTGCGGTGGCCTTCCAGTCGATGGACCGAAGGCTGTCACCGCGCCGGTACTCGCGCAGCTGGTGGAATTCGGTGCCTTCGCCGCGCCTGCGTTTGCGGATGGCGCCTCCATTGGGGGTGCGACTGTCGGTGCCGCGCAGCACATGCCCCGCGAGCCGCGAAAGGTCGGGGTAGACGCGGACGGATTCCGTCGTGCCAAGACCGAGCTGGCGGGTCCACAGACCCCAGCGCGAGGCGATGCGGACGTCGGCGGCATGGAAGATGGCGTCGCCGCGATCGGGCGCGATGTAGCGCACCGCGACGGACGTTTCTTGTCGGGCGGGTGCCGTCACCCGCAACGGGAGGTCGGAGGTGGCCCAGCCCGTCGGATGGTGGTCGAAGATTTCCAGATCCAAGTCCATGTTCGAGCGGTTTTCCAGATGCAGATGCACGGTGCCCTGCCGACGTTGGGACCAAACGGCAGGCAGCCCCCGTCGCAGGATGGGGATGGCGGTGGCGCGAAGACGCAAGCCGTCCCAAAAGGCCGCGAGCAGCACAAAAAGTGTTGCGATGGCCCAGAAGGATTGGAAACCGGCCAAGGTGGCCAAGGCGCCAAGACCGATCCAGATCGCCAAGGCGCGCAACAGGCGCGACGACGGCGTCATCGCCTCGGGCTCTTCACGATTGCCGCATTGCGGTTCACGAGCGGGGCGCCGGGACCTGCTGCAGGATGCCGGCCAGGATCTTGTCCGCGTCCAAGCCTTCGATCTCGCTTTCCGGCGACGGCGCGATGCGGTGGCGCAGAACGGGCAACGCGGCGCGCTGGATGTCGTCGGGGGTCACGAAGTCGCGAGCGTCGGCCAGCGCCAAGGCGCGGGCGAAGCGCACCAGGCCGATGGCGCCGCGTGGTCCGGATCCCTGCGAGATGCCGGGCCAGTCGCGGGTGGCTCTGACGATTTTTGTCGCATACAGGGCCACCGCGTCGTCCAGACGCACCGATGCCGAAACGGAGCGCAGCGCGAGGATGTTTTCGGCGGACAGGAATTGTTCGACCCCGGTGACGTCGAGGTCGTCCCCGATGCGGTCGACCGTGGTGCGGCGCAGCAGCGCCACTTCTTCGTTTTCGGTGGGGTAGTCGATCAGGATCTTGATCAGGAAACGGTCGAGCTGGGCTTCGGGGAGGGGGTAGGTCCCTTCGTGTTCGATGGGGTTCTGGGTGGCAAGCACCATGAAAGGGGAAGGCAGCGTGTGCGATTCACCTTCGATGGTCACCTGGCGTTCCTGCATGGCTTCCAGCAACGCGGACTGGGTCTTGGCGGGGGCGCGGTTGATTTCGTCGGCCAGCACCAGGTGCGCGAAGATGGGACCGCGGCGGATCCGGAACGACTGGTCGCGCGGATCGTAGACGGCGTGGCCCGAGACGTCCGAAGGCATGAGGTCGGGAGTGAACTGGATGCGCGCGAAGTCGCCCCCGAAGGTGCGCGCCAGGGCCCTGACAAGAAGTGTCTTGCCGGTTCCGGGAACACCTTCCAGGAGCACGTGGCCGCCCGCCACCAGGCTCGCGATGACCTGGTCGACCACATCGTTCTGGCCCACCACGGCTTTGGCGATCTGCGTCCGTAGGCGCTCGATGGTTTCGAAGGCGGCCTGGATGGCCGGGTTCGTCTGGGACTGCTCCGGCGCTGGCGCGGATTCTTCGGGTGTCATGCGCGTTCCTTGAGTTTTCGCAGGATCTTGACCGTGCGGACGAGTTCCTGCGGGGATGGTGCGTGTTGTCGGAAATTGTCGGAATCCAGGGCGCGGCGGACGGCGGCCGCCGAGAGGTCGTGCAGTCTGGACAGCTCCTGTGCCAGTTCTTCGAGCGAAAGCCCGACCCAACCCGGATGGCGCACAGCGAGGTCGCGGCGGACCGATTCGCGCAATGCCGACAACAGGGTGTCGGGGCCGCCCGGCGAGTTCCAGATCCACCGCGCGCTGGCGTCGATGTGCTCGAGCAGGGGGCGTCGGTCGGTGTCGGGGTCGGGAAGGAGGGGGCCGAAACGCCGAACCCTGTTCCAGAACCACAATCCGGCAAAGAGCGCCGCGACCAACAGGATGGCCCAGGCCCGGTCGGCCAACCACGCCCACCACGGCATGACGGTGGATTCCCGCACGATCCAGACCGTGGTCGGTTTCTGTCGCCACGAGAGCAGCCTGAGCGCGAGTTCGGCATGGTCCAGATCCTGGAGCCAGCCGCTGTGGAACCGCACGACGTTGGATACCGCCGAGACGAACCCCTTGCCGTGGGCGACCACCACGATTCCCGAGTCAAGCGTGTCGAGCCAGACGACCTTGGCGGAATCGAGCGCGTGGAGCCGTGCGTCGTCGTCCAGGACCAACATCCGCAATGTGTCGGCCCCATCGGGCAGCACGACCACCATTCCCGTGTCGGGTTCGTACAACGTCAGGTCTTCCGAAGCGGAATCGTCTTGTTTGACGGAATCTGTCGAGTCAAAAGTGGGGTCGACGAGGGGGGACACGGGTAGGCCGGGAAGGATCACCGTGGGGCCGGTGTCGGTAGGTGGTGGTACGACGGAATCTGTTGTGGTGTCCTGGAGAGTCTCTGTAGGCTGGGCTTGTGCGGTGTCCTCCGAATCCGGCGGTTCGTCCTCCCGATCCTCGCGAACTCGCACCCCCAACGGCCGGAACAGGTGCTCGCTGGCGCTGTCGGCCTCCCAAGGCATTCTTGCGACCAGGGTTCCGCCGCTTTGGACCCATGCCAGCAGGGGCTTCGCGAGTCCAATGGGGAAATTCGACGATGGTTCCGGGAGGTAGATGGCGTCGTTGGGAGTCGCCAGCGCTTGGGCCTGGGAGAGGTTGTCGCGGAATTCCACGGCGATGCCTTGGCGTTCCAGGAGCTTGCGCAACGCGAAATGGTCCTGGTCGGGGCGGTCGCCTTGATCGAGGTGGGCGGCGACCCATTTGCGCTCGAAGGTGTGGTTCCACCACCAGGCGATGGAGATGGAAAGACCGGCGACAATGGTGGCCGCGATCGCGAGCTTGATGCCGAGTTTCATGCCGAATCCGCCTTCGACAACCGCTCGCGCCACCTGGCGCAGAGCGCTACGACGGAATCCGTCGTGGGCCAGTCGCCGGCCCATGCGGCTCGGGACCACATCGCCACCGACTCGTGGAACAAGGCATGCGTCTTCTCGTCGATGGTTCGCTCGCGAAGAAGCCTGCGGAGCGAACGCGAGACCGATCCTTCCGTGTCGCCCTTGCGCAGCACGGCACCGCACAAGGCGGCTTCGCGGCAGGCCAACTTGTACAGCAGCGACAGGGCTTCGCGACGCGAGCCTTGGGCCCAGGCGCGTTCGATGGAATCCGTCGGGTCGGACTCGAGTTCTTCCTCCGCGCGGATGTTCCGACGGCGCGGCACGGCGGCAGGATCCAGATCGGGGCGCGAGGTGGGTGTCCCGAAATCGACCATGTCGCGGTACTTCCAGGCGATCCAGACGATCAGGGCGATGGCCGCGCCGATGAACATCCATTGGATCCAGATGGCGTGGGTGCCCAGGAATTCTCCGATCAAACGCAGCGCGTTGAAGAATTCCTTCCAGAAGCCACTGGGTTCCGTTTGGACAGTTTTTGACGTGTCCTTCCTGACCCAGGTTTCTTCGCAATGCCAGGTCTTCAAGCGCGGTTCGGCGCCGAAGATCGAATCCACCTGCCGACGGATTTCGATACGCTCCGGCGCGGTCGAAGGGCGGCGGACCGTGTCGGGATCGTAAACCCACTTGGGCGGGGAACAGGTGTCGGTCTTCGCGTGGGAAGCGAGCGTGAGAGCGGCGAGCAGCACCATCAGGATTCTTCCCGAAGGCAGGAGGCCACCGCGCGTCGATTCGGACGATTTCCGTCGAGCGAGTTTCCGCAGCGCGAGTTCGATGTCCCAGGCCTCGAGTTCGGCACGCCGGTTCAAGTACAACGTGAAGCCGCAGGCGGCGTAGAAGGGTCCCACAAAGCCGGCCACCAGCCCATAGGTCAGGACCGTTGTCGCGGCGTGGACGGAATCCGCCGTGCCTTCGGCCCCGTCCACCAGGAAGCGGAACGGATTGAGATCGCCGGCCGCGTTGGTGAACATGCCCACGAGCGCAAGCACGGCGATCCAAAGCACCATTTCCAGATGGGCGCACGCCAAGCCCCAGACTCCGGCCGTGCGTCCTGCGCCTTTTCGGGAAAGCGCCTCGCGTCGGCGCGAAGCGACAGATCCTGTCACGCCTTCCAATTGCCAGATGGGTTGGAGGAAGGATCGCCCCAGCGCCCAGCAGCGCCACCATGTGAGCACATGAAGCAGTTCCCAACCAAAGGTGGAAGGCCAGGCGCGAACGGCCTCCTTCCAACCGACCGATTCTCCGAACACACCGCGCGAGAGGACGTGGACAACGATCCGCTCGACCGCAGGTCGCACGAACCACGGGATGGTGGCCCACAGCGTGAGCCAATTGGGTTTCCAGAAAGCTCCCGCGCACGAAAGCAGAACGATCACCGACCAGACGACCCACCAGGCGGTGAACACGGAGCCGGCGCGCGAGCGGAGCAAGGCGAACCCCAGATCGATGGCTTGCCAGTGCGGTCGAGGGCGCAGCTCCATGGTGAGCTTTTCAACGTCCACGTTTCCTCCCGCCGAACAGGAGGTAAGTGGCCACAAGCGTCCAGCACATTCCACCCACCATGAACTTGGTGCTGGGGGGAATGGACGGTTGCGCCGACCAGAAGCCTTCGAAGAAGGCCGCCACGAAGGTGAGAACCGCCGCACCCACCAGCGATGGCAGAATTTGTCGACCGGTGCGGGCCAGACTGCGCACGCGGGTGAGGCGACCGGGCGAAAGCAGCGAATAGCCAAGCTTGAGCCCCGACGCTCCGGCGAGAACCAGCCCGGTGATCTCGAAACTGGAATGCGTGACCACGAAGGACCAGAAGGTGATGCGCGTGGCAGGGTCCTGCGAAAGCACGCTGCCCGCGACGCCCAGATTCACGCCGTTCATGGCCAAGCTCAAAAGCGCGGGGATGCCACCCAGGATGCCGCCCGCGAAGGTGCGAAAGCAGATGGAGACGTTGTTCCAGATGTAGAAGCCGAACATGGCGAGGTCGCCGTCGCTGCCGCCGCGTCCCAGACGGATTTTATCGGGGGCATACATCTGCTTCATGGAATCGATCTGCGACGGATCGATCCAAGCGGCCGCCTGGTCGGGATGGAACCATACCAGGATTCCCAGCGCGAGGGCGGTTCCCCAGAAGGCGACCATGGCC
>JBDKGS010000063.1:0-16866 GCA_039798065.1 Fibrobacterota bacterium
GGTGGCGCCGCCACCGCCGTCCTGAACGCCGCCAACGAACAGGCCGTGGCCCTCTTCCTCGATCGCAAGGTACCGTACATGTCCATCGTCAAGCTTGTCGAAAAATGTCTGGAGGAGGCCGCCTTCTCGCGCCATCCCGACTTCGACGAATTGCTGGCCGCCGACGTCTGGGCGCGCCGCCGCGTGACGGAAATTGTCGCGACGGGAGCCGCCTCGTGAACACCGATTGGTCGGGACTCCTCTGGCAGATCCCGGTGGGATTGGCCGCTTTGTCGTTTCTTGTCTTCATCCACGAGCTGGGGCATTTCCTGATGGCGCGTCGCGAAGGCGTGCGCGTCGATGTCTTCGCGATCGGATTCGGGCCGCGGTTGGTTGGAATCCAGGTGGGCGAGACCGAGTACAAGATCTGCGCGATTCCGTTCGGCGGGTACGTGGCGATGGCGGGCGAGAATCCCGACGACGTGGAAGGCGCCAAGGATCCAAGGGCGTTCGACAACGTTTCCATCGGGGCGCGTGCGCGCATCGCCGCGGCGGGGCCGGTGGTGAACATCGTGTTCGCGTTCGTGGCGGTGTGGATCGCGGGAATGGCCGGGGTGCGCGAGCCTGCACAGGATGTGTTGCAGGTGGCGGCGGTGGCGGCCGACGGACCCGCGGCAAAGGCAGGGATCAAGACCGGCGACACGCTGTTGTCGCTGGATGGGCACGAGATGAAGCGCCAGATGGCTTTCCTGGAGTACATCGCGCTGAACAAGGGGCGGGCCGTTTCCGTGAAGGTGCGGCGCGCCGGACAGGATCTGTCATTGAGTCTGACCCCTGCCAACGATCCGGAACCCAAGCTGGATCTGGGTTGGGCGGGTTTGTGGTTCGGTGGTCGGGTGATCATCCACGAAGTGGTGCGCAACGGCGCCGCCGAGGCGGCGGGACTCAAGGCCAGCGACACCATCCTGAGCCTTGGCGGCGTGCCGTTGTCCAGCGCCGAGGACCTTCCGTCCCAGGTGAACGGAAGCGGCGGCAAGCCCATGCGCATCGTGGTTTCGCGCCCGGGTGCCCGCGTGGAGCTCGACCTCCAGCCGCGCTGGAACGAAGGCGAAAAACGTTGGATGATCGGAGTGCGACCTGGCTCGGTGGTGCCCTTGCAGATGCGCCACTACGGACCCGTCGAGTCCGCCGAGCGCGCGGTGAAGGAATGCTGGAAGAACGCCACGGCCATCTTCCGCTTCATGGGAGCCATTTTCTCGGGTCGCTTGGCCGCCAAGAACCTGGCCGGTCCGGTGGGGATCGTGCAGATGTCGGGCATGGCCGCCAGCAGCGGTTTTTCCATTCTCATCGATTTCCTGGCGATGGTGTCCATCAACCTTGGCGTGCTGAATTTCATGCCGCTGGTTGTCACCGATGGCGGACGTTTGGTGGAGTTGGCCATCGAGAAGGTGCGTGGACGCAGGGCGAATCGGCGATTCATGGAGATCTTGACGAATATTGTCATGTACGCGTTCTTGATGTTGGCCTTGTACGTGACCTTCCACGACCTCCAGCGCGTCCCGATGTTCCTCCGCTGATGCGCGAGGCCGCCACAAGATTGGGCGGCGCCCGCGTCCTGGTGGCCTGCGGCGACCAGACCTTCCGTCGGCGCGCCGCACGCGCCTTGCAGGAAGAGCTGGGTTTGGAGGTGGAGGTGGCCAGCGACGGCAATCGGGCCCTGGACATGCTCCAGAACAGGGCCTACCGCTTTCTCCTGGCCGACACGGAAATCGAGGGCATCGCCTGGTTCGATCTGGTCCAGTTCCTGCGGCAGCTGCGTCCCGGAACCCGCTACGCCTTGTCCTCTTCCACGCCGCCCGACGAGCATTTCCGGTTGGCCATCGAATACGACGTGGGGACCATCCTGCCGCGCACCTCTCCAAAGCCGCTTCGCGACCTGGTGGATACGGCCGAAGCCTTGTTGACGGAAAATGTCTTCGGATTGGAGCACTGGCTGGGATCCGGTTGCGAGATCCATGCGCGCCAGATCGACAATCCCTCCAAGATCCAGGAGACGGTGGACCAGGTTTCCGACTGGTTTCCCGAAGGCGAAATGCGGCGCACGTTCCGACGTTCGTTGTCCGAGATGCTCACCAACGCCGTGTACTACGGCGCGTTGGACGAAGACGGATCGCAGAAGGAGAACTGGGCCACCGACGTGGCGTTGCTTCGCGACCAGGCGGTGTACGTGTTTTTCGGGCGATCGGCCGACCACTGGGGCTGCTCGGTTGTGGATCGCGGCGGGCGTCTCACCAAGTCGCAGATCCTGTCATGGCTGGAGATGAACCGCGCCCAGGGGCCGGGGGGCATCCTTCTCAACGACCTTCTGCACGGGCGCGGATTGCACATCACGCGGCGCTCGCTCGATCGCGTGGTGGTCAATATCCGTCGCGGCGACCGCACCGAGGCCATCCTGCTGCGCGACGCCGACGCGAACCGGCCGCCGCAGAGGCCTTTGCTAATCCACGAATTCTAGGATTCGGCTGCGATCACTTCAGCTTACCGTTCGGTCTTGCTCTTGGAAATACGTGCCCGTGCCGATCGATGGTGAGCTCTCCTGTCAGTGGTTCGAATCGTATCGATGGACGTTTACTTTCAGGGCGTATGTCGCGCTTGCTGATTTTTGTCTCGTTCGTGCGATGCCCGCGGATCCGGAGTTCGGAAAACTGGATCGACTCGGAGGACCGGTTTCGCAGGCGGACGTATCGGATTGGTGTCGCGGTTTTAGCTCCGACCCAGAGGTTCGAGATGATTCCTTGCTTCGCATCGCTCCATCGACCAAGCTCGGTGATCGAACCGAACCCCGGATCATTCGAAGCTTCGATGGAGATACATCGAGCTGAATCGTACTGGAGGGTGTTCTGTGAAACGCCAACGAGTTCGATCTGGTCGATCCTGGTCGGCCCCCCCAGATCGATCTGCCACCAATCTCCGGTGCCGACTGGAAGCTGCGTATGGGTATTCGTATCTCCGTCGTTTCCATTCCCGTCGGATGGAGACGATGGTGTTGATGAGGTCGCAACCGTTCCCAAGGCCAGGTTCAAGGAGTCAGGGATGGCGATCATCGACGCTGAGTTCCAAAAAAGTTCCGGGCGTGGTCCGGAATTCCGCCTCGTGGTTTCGAGGATCCGCGAAGTTGGGTTCTCTCCCAGAACGACGTCGGAGCCTGACACTCCGATCTGCACGAATATCGGGGATCGACCAAGTGATTGCGAATCGATGCCGAATAACGAATTGTCGGACACATCGAAGCCTTTCGAAGCCGCATCGAAGTAAAGAGCCGTCACTTGGGAAGCTCCCATCCAGGGGCTTCGGTGGATGTCGTGGATCCAATTGTTCGAAACGCGAGAACCTGGCTGTAATCCTAGGGTGTAGATGCCACCGCCGTCGTCGTGCAACTGGTTGGTGGAAGCAATTTCGTTGAAACGAATCGAGTTGCGGGATGCGCTCGTCTTGAAACCGTCCCAATCCCAACCGATGCTGATACCGGAATACGGCGTACTGAAAATCCGGTTGTACTCGATGACGATCGATGCCGGATACATCGCGTTGATGGCTGTCGCACCGGAGAAGAACCGACCGACATCCGAGATGGAGTTGTCGTCGATCGTGTCGGCATTCGATCCTCCGGAGCTCTGCAGATATCGCTGCCTGAAGGCGATCCCGTTTGCACCGATGTCCCGTAGGATGTTGCCGAAAACTCGGTTCCCATAAGTATTCCCTTGGAAAAGGATGCCTTGCCCTCCAGTGTGCTGGATGTCGCAACGCCGGATCCATATATGGTGCGACGAGTCGATCGTAACTGCACCTTCGAGGAGTAGATAGGATGCGAGGGAGTCGCTGACAGGATTCGACATGCTAGCCCCGGGAATCGAGATGGAGCCCTGGTCGTCGCCGTAACCCGTGGAATCGATCCGATTCCAGCCGGAGTGCTGGATGATCAATCGGTTAAGGACAATGTCGTGCGTGCCTTCGAATCGCACGAGGTTCTCCAGTCGTGGCACGAAGCCGTTGGCGGAGGAGATCGATTCGCCGGGTACGGGATAGTAGTAGACGATTCCTGTCAATTTGTCGAAATACCATTCGCCTGGCGCGTCCAGAAAACGCTTCGAATTCTCCCATCTGTAGGGTTGGCCTGCTTCCTTGGCGGGGTATTCGAAGCGGTTCAAATCCACGTCGGGATGTCTGAAGACGATCCGTTTGCTCGAGCTCGAATCGACGATTCGAGCCACCCGCATCACGCAGATATTCCAGTGCTTGTGGGCGATCCATTCGACCCCGGAATCGGCTGCGCCTTCCGGGACATCCGAAGCCGGAACAACGGCGCTCGAATTTTCCAGATCCCAAGACGATACGCGGAGATAGGGACCGTTGTCCACCGGATTTTCCACATTCGGTGTACGCGCGCGGATCTTCCTGGTATCGTTCACGTAGAATTGCCGGACGGAGGACGCTCCGACTTTGGCTATCCAGAATCTGTCCTCTTGTTGGAATTTCGCGATCGATTCGCCTCCGCTGATTGTGGCAGTCTCGCCTGGGGGACTTTCCCAGTACACCTTGTAACCATTGCGTCCGGCATCGTTTTCATCGAAGATCAGGGGGGCGGTCAAAGCGAAACGTCCGTGCAACCGGACATGGATGTCCTGTGACATGCCAGGAAGAAGTTTTCGCACCTCGGCCATCGCGGTCCGGAGGTTTGCTTCGCCCGACTGGACATCGAGGATGGTTTGGCAGGGCGCGAGGTTTGCTGCGAGCAACAAAGGGAGGAGGTGACGAAGCACCATGATGTGAGCCTGCTTGATTTGATCTGGACGGCATTTCGAAAGGGCGGAGCTCGGAGGTATCGAAAACTAGTCCACTCGGGCGCAGCCTGAGAGACAACGATACGCGTGTGAACTGACTCGAATCTCCGAATGGGTTAAGCATATTTTGGGCAAATCGCCATTGCATCGAAGCTACGGTAGCAGATGCTTTGGAGGTTCCAGGAACTCCCGTCTTTCCATCCGAATTCGTACAAGACACAGTTCAGGGGCTTCACAGAAGTGACGTCGGAACACCCGGTTTGCTTCTGCTCGTAGATGACAGGAACGCTCCATGTCACACCACAGTCTTTACTCAAGTGGACCCCGAGAGGTTCGCGCACGGTCAAGTTCTTGGTTGGATCTTTGGAATCGGACTCGCCGTTGACGACATTGGAAAAGTCCATCCTGTCGAGGTTTTCCAATTGGGAGAGCGCGTCAAAACTGCCTGGATCCTGCAAGCGTGTTTCCGTGACAGGATTTGTCCATTGGGAATGGAGCGTCGGGGCTGCTAGACAGGACTCGGTAGTTCGATGTGCCTTGCACCGGAGGAGTCTGGTCGAAGCTTCTTCGGATATTCAAGAGGATGGTGCTGTCGGATTTCTGGACGATGACTGCATCCATGGGGTTGGCATCTTCCGCGTTTCTGGCATCCCAGACGATCTCGCCTGCCGTCCAGCGTGCGGATTCCACGTCCGGGGCCTACCGCGATGATGATCCACGTGTACCCCTCGATCGTTGTTTGAATCTGGATATCCACCGGCGTGTTCCAGGCTTGGCCGAAATCGGAGCTGGTGCAGCAATAGATTCGCTTGTAGTTGTTGCAGAACAGCAGGATGAGATCATCCCCGGTCAAGCCAGGAATCAAGGTGGCATTGCCGTTCTTGTCGGGGATCATATTCTCGATACCGGTCCATGTCAGCAACTCGGGGGCGCTCCATTGGACCCCAAGATCCATGCTGTTGGAATACGCGAGGTTTCTTGGGTCGGAATCCAAGGGGTGACTCTTGCCTCGCACATCGCGAAGTGATGCGGTTTGTCTCGATGGGAGATGATGGATGGGATCCTGTAGTTTGGATATTCTTCGATTTCCTGGGAAGGATAGACCTGGCAATTCCCGAAAACCAAGATGCGATCACCAATGGTTGGTTTCTCGTCGAGCATATAGACTCCGGTCGACTTGTGCTGTCGTGGTCGCGCTGCGGTGCAGATCGACAGGAGTTGGAGTTCTCGGAAATTGGAGATCACCATCCTCGACGAGGATCAGTCAACTCCTCGCAAGCAGACTCGGGCCCTATAGCGCCTCGTGCAGGATCTCCGACAATTCCTGTTGCGTGAGGTCGATGGGGTTGCCCTTCATGGAGCTTGCCTTGGCGGCTTTTTCGCACAGACCGGGGATGTCCTGTTCGGCAAGTCCCCAATGCCCAAAGCCGGGGGCTTGGACAAGATCTGACAGCTCCTGGATCTTGGCCAAGCCATCGTCCAGTGTTGCCGTATTCTGTCCGGTGAGCAGGCGAGAAACCTCCCGGTATCGCTCCAGGCCGGGGTGATTTTCCCGCACCAGGGCCTTCACGTTGGCCTTCCAGCAGATGGGCAGAAGTCGCGCGCACACGGCGCCGTGCGGCGCGGCGATCAGTCCGCCAACCGGTGCGGCCAGGCCATGGACCGCGCCCAGACGGGAATTGGCAAGCGCCAGGCCCGAGAGAAGGCTCGCCAAGGCCAGGTCGGCGCGGGCCGCGATATCCATGCCGTCGGCGAGGGCCACGGGTAGGGATCGCACCGAATGCGCGATGCCTTCGCGACAGAATCCGTCCGTGACGGGATTCGCGAACCGCGAGGTGAACGGCTCGATCAGCTGGGTGAGGGCGTCCAGGCCGGTGTAGCCGGTCTGCTCGCGAGGCAGTCCGATGGTCAAATACGGATCGACCACCGCGAGGCGCGGCATGAGCTGCGGTCCGCGCAGGCTCACCTTCACGTCGTCGGCGGCGAGCACCGCGTTGCGGGTGGCCTCTGCTCCGGTCCCGGAAGTGGTGGGAATGGCCGCGATGGGGAGTCCCGGACCAGGCAGTGGGAGGCCTTTGCCGACCACTTCAAGGTGGTCGCAGGGATCCTCTGTGTGCGGGGCCAATGCAGCAGTGGCCTTGGCGAGGTCGATGGCGCTGCCGCCGCCAAGTCCCACCACGGCGCCCGCTCCGAAGGCCCGAGCGATGCGCACGGTCTCTTGGCAGTCCTCCACGGTGGGCTCGCCGTACTGGGAGTGGATGGCGATGGTGGCGCCCAGCGCGTCCAGTCCTTCCAGAAGCCAGCCCGCGCGTTGCACGTCCGATCCTGTCACCAGGAGGATGCGTTGCGACCAGGATGCGATGTCCTTGAGGGACTCGAGGCCGACGCCGTTTCCAAAGACGATCCGGCCTGGGCCGGAAAACTCGAACCCGTTCACCAGGCGGAAGCTTCCGGATGGATTTCGCGGTATTTCACGGAGCTGCGTGGTGCGGCCATCCAAGGTTCCACCGCGTCGCGCCAGGCCTTGTAGTGGGCGGTCTCCTTGTGCGAAGCGGGTGCGTCGTCGGAGCGATAGGCCTCCACCAGAACAAATTTTGTCGGGTCGTCGGCCTGGCGGACCACGTCGAAACGGGCGATGCCCGCCTCCTTCACGCTTTCGCGCGCGTTGGCGAGGGTGGCTTGCTCGAAATCCGCTTCGTGACCGGATTTCACCTGGACGAACACGTGCACGATCAGCATTGTCGGTTTTCCCCCTTAGCCCGTGGTCCGCAGACCGGAGGCGATGGCGTTGACGGTGACCAGGAGTTCGAGGAGCGTCGATTCCCAGATTTCGGTGCCCTGGTTCATGGTGCGCCACTTTTTGACCAATCCAACCTGGTGCTGGTGCAGGCGCCGCAGGGCTTGGCTGCGAAGCTCCAGGCTTCGCGACATGCGCTGGCGACGGTCCTGGAACGAAGCGCCGAAGACCTCTTCCAGAAGTTCGAGCGTCTCGTGGAATTCGTGGCGCAGGGTGGACAGAAAACGGTCGCGAAGCGCCGCGTCGTCGACCAGCCCCGCGTAGAGGTCCCACACTTCCTCGTCGACCGTGGCGATGGTGGTCTCCACGTTTGCCAGCACGTAGCGCAGCAAGGGCATGCCGCGAAGCTGCGTCTTGAGATGCGACCAATCGGCGGGGTTGCCGTCCTTGAGCTTGCGCAGCGCCGTGCCCACCCCGAACCACCCGGTCAGGTGGAAACGCGATTGGCTCCAGCTGAACACCCAGGGGATCGCGCGCAGATCGGCTAGCGTGCGTTGTCCCGAGCGGCGTGCGGGTCGCGACCCGATGCGGCTTGCCTCGATGACGTCGATGGGAGTGGCTTGGCCGTAGAACGACAGGAAGCCTTCGGCGCCCACGAGTTCCTGGTAGGCATCGCGGCTCCATCCGGAAATGGCCGACAGGATCGCGTCCTGGCGCGGATCGTCGTCCTTGCTGGAACGCAGCGAGCGGGCGGCCGCGCCGGCGAACAGAAGCTCCAGGTTGTAGACCGCCGAGATCAAGTTCGCGTACTTCTGCGCGATGGTTTCGCCTTGTTCCGTGACGCGAAGTCCCGAGGCGAGCGAAGCGGGGGGAAGGGCTTCCAGGAAATGATGGGTGGGGCCCGCACCGCGCGAGATGGTGCCTCCGCGACCGTGGAAGAACCGCAACCTCACGCCGCGTTCGCGCGACATGCTCGAAAGCCTGCGCTGCGCGCGCAAAAGGTGCCATTGGCTGGCAAGGATGCCGCCGTCTTTGTTCGAGTCGGAATATCCGATCATGACCGGTTGGACAGGTTTTGTCGAACGCGGTTCGCGCAGAGGACGCAGGTGGGAAAGCGTGTGCTTGGTGAGGGGGTGGTCCAGAAACCGGGACAGAATCTGTTCGGAAGCCTCCAGGTCGTCGATGGTCTCGAACAGGGGCATCACGGGAACCTGGCAGGCCATTCCGCCGGGAACCGCGACCAGCAAGCCGGCTTCGCGAGCCAGCAGGTACACGGACAGCAAGTCGGAGAGGCTGCGGGTCATGGAGACGATGAACGATCCGATGCCCGCCATGCCCCAGTCGGCGATGTGCCTCGCCACGACGCGGTGGCTGTCGACAACGGCGGAAGCGTTGGGGCCAAGTGCGGTGCCGGGAAGGGCGAAGGGCCTCGGCGATTGGAGTTCACGCTCCAGGAAAGCCAGGCGTTTTTCTTCGCTCCACGATCCAAAATCCGTCTCGGGAAGCCCTGCCGCCTGCATGAGCTGTTCCACGGCCTTGTCGTGGAATGCCGAATTCTGTCGGATATCCATTTGAGCCAGGTGGAATCCGAACACGTCCACGTGACGGCGCACCCGGAAGGTCTCCAAATCGGCCAGACGCGTGGCGCCGGCCTGGCGCAAGCTGCGATCAAGAAGGTCGAGGTCTTCGGAGAGTTCCAAAGCGGTGCGGTAACAGCCCGTGTGCTGGGATTCGCGGACGGCATCGACGGAGTCGGCGGCCATGGGCAGGCGCAACACCATGAGATTGATCAGCTGGCGCCAGGGTTCGTCGGGGTTGCGCGCCAGCGCGGGAGCGGCGCGTTCGCCAAGCAGTGTCGCAAGTTCCTTGACTTTGGCGAGCAGTTCGGGAGGAGCGCCTTGGAGTCTGATGGACAGCGACAGCCGCGAACCAAGCTGGATCAATTTCTGTCGGACCAGTTGCAGCGCGGCGATCCTCAGTTCGCGCAACGCCATGGTGGTGGTCTCGGCGGTCACCAATGGATGCCCGTCCCGGTCGCCACCCACCCAAGACCCGATTCGCAGGACCGGGTAGTGCTTGGGTTCCGAGAGGCGTCTGGCATCCAGACCTGCGGCTTCCCAGGCGGTCCGCAGGCGGTCGTCGAGCTGGGGGAGGGCTTCGGGGAACACGTGTTTCAGGTAGTGCAGGATGTTGAACAGTTCCGCACGCACGTCGGGCTTCTGCACCAGGATCTCGCCGGTGCGCCAAAGCCGTTCCAGAACGTCCAGCACATCCTGGCGGATGCGCGCGCGCTCGGTGGGCGTCCACATCTTGTTTTCCAGTTTCACCAGCAGCAAATACAGCTCGCGATGCTGTTCCAGGACCGTGGCGCGTTTGGCCTCGGTGGGGTGGGCGGTGAGCACGGGCTCGATGGACAGCTCCGTGAGTCGTTCGGCGATGCGGTCGGTCTCGGCTCCTGCTTTGACAAGATCCGTCAAAGCCTGCCCCCACAATCCGGGCTCGTGGGCGATGCCGTTGTCCTCTTCGGCGGCGCGCCGCATCTGCGCGGCTCCGTTTTCTTCCGCCATGTTCAAAAGCTGGAAGCAGATGGAATAGGCCTGCGCCAAGCGTTCGGGAGTCGGTCCTTCGTCCCCCTCTTCCGATCCGATCCACGGCAGCTGCCGCGCCAAGGCGCCTTCCCCCAGTTCCTCGAGGACCTGACGGAAATTGCCCATAAGCCAGGAAAGGTCTTCGGCGAATTTGCCCTGCGTGCGCGCTGTGCGAGATGCGTTGGTATCCATACTTCTCGAAGTCTACAACATTGCTCGCGATTCGACCCATGTTCTTGGTGCCAGGTGCCGACAGGTTCGCCGATCCCGTTCACCGGGCCTAGGGCATCCTGGATCCGTCACTGCCAGGAGGGCGGTGAACGCTCCAGGAGCTACTTTTCGAAGTCAATGACCATCGCCGTCCATCCTGGTTCCTTCGACCCTCCCACCAAAGGCCATGTCGATCTCGTCCTGCGCGCTCGAAGCCTGTTCGAGAAGGTGATTGTGGTTGTGGGGGTCAACACCCGCAAACAGCCGCTGTTCACCGGGGCCGAACGGGTGGAACTCTTCAAGGCATCCTTGCTGGAGGCGGGCGTCGACGATGTCGAAGTGGTGTCGTGGGAGGGTCTCACGGTCGAAATTTGTCGCGACCTGGGCGCCACGGTCCTGCTCCGCGGCTTGCGCCATGGCGGCGATTTCGAGGCCGAACAGTCGATCGCGCTCATGAACCGCCGGTTGGCGCCCGAGATCGAGACCATCTATTTCAGCAGCCGACACGAATTCATCGGACTCACGTCCTCCGCGGTGCGGGAAATCGCCAGGATGGGCGGGGATGTGACGAAATTTGTCTCCAAGGCCGTCGCCGACGCGTTGCGCGACCGCGCGAAAGGAACCCTGTAGATGTTCGGTGCGCCTCCCACTTCGACGGTCGTCCGCAACCTGATGCTGGTCTGCTTAGGGTTTTTCGTGCTCCAAAGCCTGGGCGGATTTGGATTGATGCCGGGGTGGCTCGAGCAGTGGGGTTCCCTGGTTCCCCAGTCCGTCTGGAAGGGCGGACAGGCATGGCGAATCTTCACGTACATCTTCCTGCACGGTGACGTGTGGCACATCCTGTTCAACATGCTTGGGTTGTGGATGTTCGGATCGGCCGTCGCCCATCAACTGGGTGACAGGAAGTTTCTGGGACTGTTCCTGTTTTCGGGCGCGGTTGCCGGGCTCTTTTCCGGCCTGTTCTACCTGCTTGGCGGAAGCAGTGCCTACGTGCCCATCATCGGCGCTTCGGGCGCCCTGTACGGCGTGATGTTCGCTTTCGCGCGGTACTTCCCCGAGGCTCCTGTCATCCTGCTCATCTTCCCGGTGCCGGCACGCATCGCGGTCTGGATTTTCGGAGGGATCGCCCTTTTTTCCAGCGTCCAGGGTTCGGGCAACGTGGCGCACCTCACGCATCTGTTTGGATTGCTGGGCGGATGGCTGTTCGTGAAGTACGAAGCGCCTGTGGAAATGTGGATCCACGGCCTGGCCAAGCGCGGCGAGCGCAAGCGCGTCCAGCAGGCCGCCGAGGCCTTGGTTGATCGCGAGGAATATTTCGACACCCGGGTCGATCCCATCCTGAAGAAGATCTCCAAGCACGGCATCGACAGCCTTACCCGCCAGGAACGACAGATTCTGGAAAAGGCCAGTGGCATGCGCAAGGAATCCGAGAACCTGGTGGACCTCAAGGCCTGGCGCCACGAGCGGGGTCGATGAGCTTCGAACCTTCGCTGGTCGCCGCCGACGCCACGCTCCAGGAATCGGAGCGGTGCGAACGGTTTTCCGAGATGCTGAAGAACATCGAACTGCCCGAGACGCGCAAACGTTTCCTGGCTCCCTGCATGCAGATGTTGCCGGGCAACGATGCCGACACCGAGCAGGTCCTGCGGACGCTGTTCTACGTGGGCACCACCTGGAGGGCGCACCTCCAGAAGGTCCAATCCTTACGTCATCTCGGCAGGCTCCTTGCGAGGCAGTCCGTTGGTGTACCGTTCCAGCCGGAAATTGCCCAGGTGCTCGACAAGGCCCGTGCGATGGATCTCGACGCGCTCCGACAGAAATTGCACGCCGCTGTGGAGACCGGGATCTTTCCCGATCTGGAGGCGGTCGCCGCCCTACCGTTGGAGGCGGCCTGCCTGCGACAGCGGACCAGCCATCTGGCCGATTCCGCCGACCCCTACAACATGAAGGGAATGGCACGGCTGCTTCCTTTGCTGCGCATCTTCGACGAACTCGCGGATCGGCTCGAAGTGCTGCATCGCGACGCCGTGGACGGAGTTTCGCAGGCGCCCGACCTTGGGCTCCTCAAATTCATGGGCGAACAGGAATACGGGCGTGCCGCACAGATTCTGCGCGAGTTCCCCGGCGGCGGCGAACTGGTCGAATTGCTGGAGATCCAACGCAAATTGCAGTTCGATCCACCTGTCCTTTCCGCATTGATCACGTTGGGGCGCACCCTCAAGCTGCCGCGACCGGACGCGTCGTGGATGGAAATCCTCGCTTTCTTTTTGCGCTCGGCCCAGCCAGGACTGGTCGCCGCGTGGCAATTTCGCGCGCCGGTTCCAGCCCATGTCGGCAAGGTTCTGGAGCGCGCCGGAATCCGCAACCAGGCGGGAACGCTGTCCTTCACCGCGTCGGGTCTGCAGCTGCCTGCGCTTCTCGACGAGCACACCGCGAGCATCGACCTTTCGGGTGGGCGCAAACCACCGCCACCCGATTGGAAGGGTCTGGTGCTGGCCAACATCACCCGCGACACCCTGATCACTTCGTTTCTCAACAACTCCAAATGCGTTCGCGTACCGGGTCTGGTCGAGACCGTGGTGGTCAATTCCCGGTCGTTGCAAATTCTGTCGTACATCGCGACCAAGCGCGACCTCTACCTGGGCCACCAGAACAAGGGCGTGCCGGCGGCTCTGCTGCGCTCGCGCTCCAAGATCCCCATGAACCTTCTGCGACGCTTCATGCACATCCGGTTCGTATCGAAGGCCGATCTCAAAGACCTTTCGCTGCGCGCCGCGCGAACCGACATCCAGAAGGAAGTCGGCGACTACCTCAAGACCATCTGAGGCCTGGAACCCAAAATGACCATTCCCCTCAACGACGTCATCGAGCCCGATCCCACCCTCCTCAAAGGGTTGGGGCGCGACTGGTGCTTGCGCCACGAATGCCTTCCGGTGCGGCTTCCCGACGGCAAGGCGGCGATCGTGTTCGCCGAAGATGCCGACCCTGTGGCCCTGGAGTGGGCTTCGTACCTGGCCATGCTCGCGCCGACGGATCTCGTCTGCGTGGGGGGCGCCTCCGACCGCATCCAGCACGGGCTTGCGGTGCTGCGCGGTGAACGCGCCGCCGACAGCGAATCGGGACTCCTGGCGCACCTGTCGGAGGAGGATCTGGCGGTGGGCGAGGGGTCGACATTGGACGAAATCCGTCGCAAGTCGCAAGCCGAACCCGTGGTACGGCTGGTGGAGCACATCTTCGAGGAAGCGTTGCGTCTGAACGCCACCGACATCCATCTGGAGCCCGACGACACCGGGGTTACGGTGCGTCTGCGTCGGGACGGATTGCTGCGAGAATTCCTTGTGCTCCCTCGCTGGGTGCAAGCGAGCCTCACCAGCCGCGTCAAGATCCTGGCCGAACTCGACATCGCTGAAAAACGACTTCCCCAGGATGGACGCATCCAGCGAACCTGGCACGGCGACACGTTGGATGTGCGCGTATCCACTCTGCCCACGCGTCTGGGCGAGAAGGTGGTGCTGCGCCTGTTGCGGCAGGACGCCTCGGTGACGGATCTTGTCCAAGTCGGAATGTCTGACAGAATCCGTCTTCCTTTCGAGTCGCTTTGCGATCGGCCGCAAGGCATGGTGTTCGTGACCGGCCCCACGGGTTCGGGCAAGTCGTCGACGCTCTACGCCGCCCTGCGACGGATTCTGCCGCGCGACATCAACATCACCACCATCGAAGATCCCATCGAATACAGGTTGCGCGGCGCCAACCAGGTCCAGATCCTGGAAAAAGCGGGGCTCAACTTCGCCGAGGCGTTGCGGTCCATCCTGCGCCAGGATCCCGACGTGATCCTGGTGGGTGAAATCCGCGATGGAGAAACCGCCACCATCGCCGTGCAAGCGGCCCAAACGGGCCACCTGGTCTTCAGCACCCTCCACACCAACGACGCGGTGGGAGCCTTCACGCGATTGGCCGACCTGGGCGTGCCGCGGTTCCTGATCGCCTCGGCGGTGCTGGGCGTGGTGGCGCAACGCCTTGTGCGCAGAATCTGTCACCATTGCCTGGAATGGGGCGAACCGACCGCCGCCGAGCGGCAATCGTTCCCCGATGGCTTCGAGCTGCCCGAACGGGTCCCGCACCCGGTGGGTTGCCCGGAATGCGACGGAACCGGCTACAAGGGCCGAACGGGCATCTTCGAATTGCTTGCGGTCGACGAGATTCTGCGCGAGGGAATCGTGCGAGGGGATTCCGATGGCGTCCTGCGCAAACTTTCTGGCATGAAACCGTTGTTCTTCGACGGCCTCGAGAAGGTCCGTGACGGTGTCACCAGCTTGGAAGAGATTTTGCGCGTCGGAGTTCGCTAACCCGTTAACCCACAGCGATGCTGCCCCGGTACCGGAATCGGGCCCGGAGAGATTGAACTTCGGCCACTTTCCGACAAGTGCGCAAGTTGATAGGTTTACACTGTCCCAACCCTTACGGAGAATCCAAGCATGATGCGTCGAGTCCTCGCTCTATCGGCCCTTGTCGTCACCGCGAGCATCGCCCAGGAAGCGCCTCGCAAGACTTTCACGCCCGACTTCAAGGGGCTGGATTCCATCCGGGCCACGATCCACACCCCGTACGGCCCCATGATCTTCCGCTTGGCGCACGAAAAAGCCCCGCAGACGGTGGCGAATTTTGTCGAGCTTTCCGAGAAGAAGTTCTACGACGGTTTGAATTTCCATCGCGTCATTCCCGGCTTCATGGCACAGGGCGGCGATCCCCAAGGCAACGGAATGGGCGGACCCGGCTACACCATCGTCGACGAATTCGATCCCTCGCTGAAGAACGTGGCGGGCGCGTTGTCCATGGCCAACGCCGGCCCCGGAACCGGCGGCAGCCAGTTCTTCGTGGTGCAGGTCCCCCAGCTCCACTTGGACGGCAAACACACGGTGTTCGGCATGATCCGCTCGGGTTGGGACATTTCCTGCATTCTGGAAGTCGGCGACAAGATCGACTCCATCCGCATCCAGAAGTTCGCCAAGAAGTAATCCGCGGCGACGGGGCTTCCGCGGGGAGCCCGACAAATCCCGACATGAATCGCCCTCGTTGACGGACTCCGACAACGGGGGCTTTTTGTTTCCATCGCGTCCGATGTGCGCTTGCGACTTGCGCCGACCTCGGACTAATCCGCGCTGTCGCCGGAATCGCCGGTGCTCGGTTCGGGCGTCTTCGACGGGGCGGGTACCGGTACTTCCTGGACCTCGGCATCGGCCGACGGAAGGAATCCTCCCCGCCCGAACTCGCTCCAGCCCTTCCGGATCCACGGGATGGCGGAGCGCAGGACGTAAAGGCTCCAAATGGCCATGGCGAGCCGCCAGGTCCAGACGGGAAGCTCGAAGATCCATGCGCTCGGCAGGGCGCCGTCGCAACGAGGCATGGTCCATGTCCAAGCGCCTGAGGAATCCGTGCGCCAGAAATCGGGGGCTCCGTTCAAAGGCGTGGACAACAGCGAGACGAACGACCAGAGTGCCAGAACCGCGACGGCTACGATCTCCAGCTGAACCAGGAAGAACCGCTGGCGGGACCAGCTCGACGGATCTTGTCGGCTTCTCCAGCGCAACAGGAAGAACAGAAGGACGATGGTCAGCAAGCCCGCCTTCCCGAACGCGCCCTGGATGGTGGTGAACGGGAGCGCGACCAGGAGAGCCGGACCGAATCCGATCGCCCCGTGCGTCCAGCGCGAGAAGGCGAAGGCTGCCCCGACAAAAAACGGCAAGAAGGCCCACCAGACCATGCGCGTCCCGAGTCCGTCGCCGCCCGAGGCGATCGCGAACCGATCGGATGCGGGCTGCAGGACTGTCCGGAAATTGACGCCCACCGCCGAGAGCGCGACCCGAGGCGTGCGTCGGAAGAACGAACGGTTGGATTCGGCTACCCAGTCGATCCGCAGGTCGCTCGAGTAGGCCGGAAGCGGAACGTTCCAGCGTCCATCGGGAAGGTGCGTCGGGTAGATCATGTGGCCGTTGGAGATGGTCGTCCCCAAGCGGGCGCCTTCGGGAAGCTGGAACTTCAGGTCGGTCGCCTGCGAGGTTTCCGTCGTAACCTCCAGCGTGCCTTTGCTGGATTGCGGATCGTCGGTCCAGGAGAGGGTGGCCTTCTGGATGGTGGCGATGGCGCCTTTTGCGGCGGGATGGGCCTTCGGCACCAGGGTCACTCGTTCGCCGGGGAAGGGATTCCAGACAAGGTCGCCACGGCCGGTGGGTGCGGCACCGTTCGCCACGATCTGGAGCCTGTCGAGCGTGCGAACGCGCCAGGTTTCGGACCACGGTCCGTCGGTGGCGGCGAGCACGAGGGTGTCGGCGCGACGCAGACGCGTACGATAGACGACGGAATTCGTACCCGAGGGTAGGACCCAATGGGCTTTGCCGGAATCCGACGCCTGGCCGTCGAGCGATGTCTCGCCCGCCACCAGCGGGTAGGATATCGCGATGGCGCCTTCGAACTGGGAGGCGCGCGACAGGCGCGTGGTCACGGTCCATTCCCG
>JBDKGS010000064.1:0-16667 GCA_039798065.1 Fibrobacterota bacterium
AAGGAAGACGGCTCCTTGATCCATGTTTTGGTCACGGCCATCGATCGGGTCGCGAAGCCGCCGCAAAAGACTCCCGAAACGGTGATCTGTTTTGGCTACGCGTCCAGTGCTGGCGAAGCCAATCCAAACCGGAAATTGTCGTTGCGCCGCGCCCAGGTGGTGAAGGCGATCTTGGAGCGCGACTCCGGCGCGTGGGACGGTTTGGCAAAGGCGAATTTCGAGACCGTCGATATCCAGCAGTTTTTGTCCGATCTGCACAAGGCGTGCGGTTGGGAGTGCGATCCTGGCGCGGTGGACGGCCAAGCGGGCCCAAAGACCAAAGCGGCGATCGAATCGTTCCAGCGCGAATGCAATGGTCGCTACAAGCTGGGCCTGAAGGATGACGGCGTTGCCGGTCCCAAGACCTGGGGCGCGGTGCTGCGGGTGATCCACGGTCAGGTGCAGAGCGCATTGGGACAGGATCCGTCGAAGGAGCCTTCGTGGGCCAAGCCCAAGTGGGGGCATGGCGGCAAAGGGGTGTACGCCAACGGCGAGGACTTCGCATCGGGTGGCGACAAGCCCGAAGAACGCAGCGTGCAGATCACGTTCTTCTCGCAGGGCAGCGAGCCCAAGCTGGTCGATAAGACCGACGCGGCGGTGACAAAAACCGACAACCCCGTGCACGACGAGACGAAGGTGGTGAGGGAAAAGGTGGTGAGCGGGGGCGGGGAGATCAAGAAAGATGCCCCGCTCGACGGCATCGTCCTTTGGGATATGGTTGCCGACAAGGTGGCTGTCATGGACAAGTCCATGTTGCGGGATTTCGAGCGTGAAGCCGCTGCGATGCAGAAGGTCGCGGAAGTGATTGGAAAAATCCTCGATCTGGATGCCACAGCGGGGGAGACGCGCGACCAAACGGAAGTGCGAGCCTCCAAGGTCCTGGCTGCAAACGAATTCCTTGAGTCGTTGATTGGAATGACTTCGCCCGCCGAATCCCTCGCCTACGCCGAAAAGGTGGAGCAGGAAATCGAAAAATTGGCGGCGAAACACCGGCAAAACATCTATTCCACCGCCGCCGACCGCGTCAAGAGCGGCGGGATGAAGTCGGGCTGGATCAAGAAGGTGTACTGGGCCGACGGCAAGAAAGCGGTGTGGGTGCGGGGTGACAGAATTCTTCCCAAGCTGCAGTGGGACGACCGCCGAGCTGTACAGGCTGCGATTCGCGACAAGGCGAAGTCGGATGCTGAAAAGGGTGAGAAACACGAACTGGAGATCAAGACCAGCGTCAAGCTGTACGAGAAAGCGTTTTTCGATCCCAAGGAAGGGACCTGGGTGCCTTCCGTCGAGAAGTACTGCCGCGATCACGGCTGGACCGAGATGCTCAAGGACACCCGCAATTTTGATGCAAGCGCGTCCATGCAGGTCATGCGCTGGGCAGCCGAAGGCAAAGCAAGCGCATCCTTCGACTGGAGCAAGGAAAAGACGATCAAGGCCGAGGCGAAAGTCGAAGGGCATTTCAACCTGGCAGCCGCCAAAGGACAAATTTCGTTCCATGCTCCCGACAAGGACGGATTCGATCTGATTGCCGCTCTTCGGCGAGTCACGCCCAACTTGGTCAAGCCAAGCGCGAAGCCACTGAGTGTGAAGCTGAAGATCACCACTTCAGGCCAAGCTGCGGTGTGCATCACGGCTGCCGCTTCTGGAGGAGCTGCACTCACACTCAAAGACGGCAAGCGCGAAGCAAAAACATCGTGCGGCATCGAGCTGTTTGCAGGAGCAAAAGCGGGTGCCGAATGTGAATTCGCCGTCCAAGTGAATTTGCTGAACGACAAGACCCAGAAATGGGCATGGAAATCCATGGCAACCACAACCGTTGGGGGATGGGTCGCGGTAGGGTTTGGGGCTCAAGCATCCTTCGTCATTGGTTACTACGAAGACAAGTTCCAGATGAAGATGGAAGCTGGATTGGTCGTAAAAGGTGGCGCCGGGAAATACTTGATGTCCTCGCTGGATGCGGTCAGCGTATGGGATCTGATCTGGACACTCGCCAATGCGGTGGAGTGGAGCAAGCTGAGCCATTACATCCGCGAAGGCGTGTGGCACTTGTACCAAGGCGTCACCTTCCAAGCGGCGATCACAGGAGAGGCTCTTGCTGTGGCCGCCGAACACTTCCGTGAAGACTTGGCGGGGATCATGAAGGATTCCGGTCTTGCCATGCGCAGCGGCTTACGGAACCTCAAGAGCTACGACGACAGTTGGGACAAAAAGGTCCCAGGTTACTCGGGGTTCAAACAGCACAACTCGGCGTTCTTGATTCTGAAGAACACCTACTACCTGATTGAAGACCTGACTCGCAATTTGGACTTGCGCGACAAGGCTCTCAAAGTGGTGGAACAAATCGAAGCGAAGAGCGGTTGGCGCTATTTGACGCCGGAGTGGAAGGAAAACTTGATTGCCGATCTGACCTCGGGCGAGAAGGGACACTTCGGCGACTTCAGCGATGAAGATCGCGAAAAAGCGATTATCAAAATCTTGAAATCGTGCCGCGGAAACGAAGAGCGAAAAGTCATCCACAACAAGCTTCGAGACACTCGAAAAATCTTCTTGGAGAAGATTCTCGACGGCTCGCAATTGGAGGAATTTAGTGCGTTTGTCAAATCAATCCGTTAGCGCCCTTTTCATAGCCGGTCTTTTCTCGCTCCTCGGATGCGCTAAAGAAAGGCAGGTCTCGGATGTCTGTTCTGACCCTTACTCCACTTCTTCGCATAACGAAGTTCTCTGGAGGATGGCCGCCTCGCCTGGTGAGACTGAACATGTTTACGGAACGATGGAAAAAGCCATCCAGTGCGGCGCAGATGTCAATGCTCCTGACACCATTGAAGGGGTTTCGCATGGCTGGCCGCCAGTGACGCTCGTTGCGTTTGGGAATACCGGAAACCCAACGCGACAGATGGACGACAGTATCTGGAATACGGAAAGCATCCGGATGCTTCAACTCCTCATCGACCATGGCGCCAAGATCGATGCCGTCAACGTCGAAGGAGCGAACGCGCTGATGCTGGCAACCATTGGCGCAAGGTTGCCGGTGGTGAGGTTTCTGTTGGATAAGGGATTGGACGTGAACGTGAAATCCAAGGCGAACACGAACGCATTGTTCGGTGCCGTAGCTTCCGGAAACGTCGAACTCGTCGAGCTCTTGCTTTCCAAGGGGATCGAAGTCAACCTTGTCTCCAACGAGAACCGCACCGTGCTGGACATGGCCGTCCTGATCGCCGAGGATACCCCGCAAGCCCAGATGCGCAATGTCAAGGGGGCTGATCCCGCCAAAGTTGTGGACATCCTCAAAAAGCATGGGGCGAAGTCCGCGACCCAAATTGGAAATCAACATGATCGGTGACAAAATCTGGCTTAGGCTCTCTCGCTCCAGGGCGATATTTGTCTGTGCCCTTGGTGCGTCTCTCTTTGTGCTGTCGTGCCAGTCCAGCAGCACCGCGCCTCAAAAGCCGTCGGGACCGCAAACAATCCAGCCGAGTTTTGGCATCAATGCCACCTACAAGGTTCCCGATTCGGCTGTCTGGAGATTCAAGACGGATTCCGGCAGATCCGCATTGCTCCTCGTTAATGGTGCCTACCAAGCGAGTGTGACCATTTCATCGCCGCTGGAGCGCGACACATTTTGGATGGACATTTACGCGGCAGGCATTCGCGAGATGCGTCTTCCCTTTGTGGCCGACGGTAACGGGGCGCCAAAGGTGGCGGACAGATCGCAATGGTACGACTTCACCGCCCTCGCGATTCTGAGAGGCATCGATAGTTTGGCCTTGGTGGGGAAACCTGTGGTGCGCAACAAGGGCGGAGCTGCTTCCGTCTATGCGGCCATGTTGATTGGTGGTGATTCCAATGCCACTGCCAATGGACTGTCGAACCTTCCCAAAGGCTTGGATTCGGCGCTCGTATTGGATTCGATTTTGTCCAAAATTTCGAAATCGGGACAGCCGTTCCGAAGCTACACGACAATTCTTGTGTCGGTCGTGGATACCACTTCAGCGAAGATCCGCGTCTCGGCATTGGTGAAGATTGGCGCGCTATCGATTTCCGATTCGGCCAGCCTGTTTCCTCCGTATCCGGTTCGCGTCGCCAAACCCATCCTGCTCGACTCGGTGCTGGTGGCGGGCGGAGGATGGAAGTCAGTAACCGGGGCGTTTGTGGCCGATCGAGGAGTGGTCGGGGTTTCGGTGCGCGTCTACCGCGACCAAGCGGATCTGACGACCTCGTTCGAGGTCAACAACACGGTTGCCACCGAATCAAGGCCGATAAGTCTCGAATTTGGTCAGAATCTGTCGCTGCGAGCGGCGGACACCACCAAGCCTGGCCTGTACCGTTTGCGAGTGGCGGCCAGCGACGATTCCGCAAGGGTCGCGGCGTCGGAATTTGTCTTCCGTGTCGCTCCACCTGCCGACGAGACCGGGCCGAAACTGATTTGGGTCGCTCCGCTGGACGGTTCCATCTTCGAATTTTCTGATTCCACGCTGACGGCAAAAATTATCGCCAACGATCCATCGGGAGTCGATTCCGTCTGGATTGCCGGGAAGCTGGCCATGAAATCGAACGACACGTTTTCTGTCCAGGTTGTGGTTCCGGTTTCCGAAGCCGGTTACGTACTTGGGGCGCGTTCGGTCGATCGGATCGGGAATCCTACTTCCAGTTCGGTGCGGGTGGGGCGTCGCGACGGCGTGGTGCGAAAACAGATTCTGTCGCCGGCGCAGAATGCCACGGAGCCTTTCGATTCCGCTTCGGTGATGGTGCGCTGGAAGGTGGTCGATCCGCGTTCCAAGATCGACACCGTCTGGATGGGAGGCGCGGTCGCCACCCCCGAGAACGATTCGGTCTGGAGGGCACGTGTGCCGCTCGCCTTGAATGGCACAGCCACCGTCATCGGACTGACCGCCAAGACGGCCAAAGGCGACCAGCTGGTGGATTTCATTTCGGTGACACGGGATCTCGACAAGATCGGCCCATCGCTATCGTTCACGGCTCCCGCACCCGGAGCCGTGATGGAATACGACACCGCTTCGGTTGTGGTGAAAGTGAAGGCGGTGGATCCCTCGGATGTCGATTCGGTTCGGATCGCGGGGATCAAGGCGGCCCTGGTGAATGGTGACTGGACAAGTTCTGTCTCCGTTCCTGTCGGGACAACGCTGCAGATCCATGTTTCGGCGTACGACAAACGCGCCAACCGCACCGATACGTCAATTTCGGTCACACGCAAGGGGCCTCCCGACAACCTCGCTCCAGTCATCACGCTGTTGTGGCCTTCCGTAAAACAGGGCACCGTGGTCCCGTTCGATTCCGCCGCGGTGACGCTGCGGTGGGTGGTGACCGATGCTTTCGGCATTGTGGATACCGGCGTGAGGATCAATGGCAAGCTCTCGTCGCGGTCCGGCGATACTTTCGCTTTGCGTGTTGCTTTGCTGCCGAGCGGACAACCTTTGTCGTTCCGCATCGACGTGAACAACATCAAGAAAGGATCGGCTTTCGATGCTGTCTCCTTGGCACGTGCATCCGACACGGTCAGGCCCAAGATTGCGCGGGTAGGAGCCTTCCCTTCGGTGGTGTTGAACGACTCGTCGGCGATCACACTGGCCTGGAAGGTCACAGACAATCATCGCCTCGGCATCCTGAAGTCCGGGGACTCGACACTTTCCGTCAAGGATAGCCTGTACACGATTCGTGTACCCTTGAAGATCGGTTCAAATTCTGTCGGAATCAAGGTATGGGACAGCACCGGGAATCTTGCGGGCGATTCGTTGTCGATCGTGCGTGCCGCGCAGCGTCCGCATCACGATCTGGACTCGGGGCATTTCGTGCGCTACTGGAAAACGCTGCACATCACCTCGACAGAATCCGATTCGCTCCAATGGTCGCTGGATGGCGCCACCTGGAACCGTTACAAGGACAGTGTCCGTGTCGATTGCGATAGCTGTCGGATTCTGTCACGCGCTTGGCCGGGGCCGTCTGCCGTCGACACTACGGGGATTTTCTGGATCCGCAAGGTGAAGTCGGTGGCGGCGGGTGGGTACCATTCGATGTTTCTGTTAACGAATGGAACGGTCTGGGCGTGCGGCAAGAATAATTCTGGGCGCATCGGCGATGGGACTTACGAAATGAGGACTGTACCTGTTCGTGTAATGCAGGATGGCCTACCCATGACCGACGTGGAAGAAATCTATGGAGGTGGGCATGGCTCGTTGTTTGTGAAGAAGAATCGAGACTTGTACGGTGTTGGTTCTCCAGCAAGCCAGATGATTGATCCAGCGAATACCCAGCTCGCAAGCCCAGTGAAATTGGGAGGTAATGTTTCAAAAATCTCATTCTGGGACAATGCCATTTGGTTGACGCCGCAAGGTACCGTGATGGGTTTTGGTATTTCGCCAAGCTGGTATGAAGATTCTGTTGTTGTGTATGATGAGCAAGTGATCATGTACGATAAAGCGTCAAGGATACCTTGGAGTGGTGTCGTGGATGTCGCTAATGGATACTCGGGGCAATACATTTTGGATTCGCGCCGAGGGTTGTTCACAGCCATTGATGGTTGGTCTGATAGCCTTCAGAAGAGCACATACCCGCCGCCGTTTAGCGTCCTAATTTCCAATCTTCCCGGAGTGTTAAAGCATATCGAAGTGGATTGGTACGGACGACTCTATGGAATCAACGAGCAAGGTGGCTTGTATGAATTGACGCAAACAGAAAAGTTGGATTCTTTGGTTGCTGTAGAAATCCACAAGTCGGCAAAATCTTACGCTCTTGGTACGACACTTTACGTATTGACTGCAGAAGGCAAGGTATTCGGACGTGGCGCAAATGACTTTGGTCAACTAGCTACGGGTTCATCGAGTCAAGTAGCACAAACGGAATTTATCCAGGTATTTCCTGATAAAGTGCAGATGACCTACAGCCAGATCTCGACAGGATACACGCACGCCATCGCGTTGGGATCCGATGGTTCGGTTTTTGTGGTTGGCGGAAACGAACATGGCCAACTTGGCAATGGAACGACAATGGATCAATACGCTCCGATACAGGTCAATTTCTGATTTAGGCCGATTGGTGAAACGAAGAAAGGCCTCCCGTTCGGGAGGCCTTTTGTGTGTTGACTCGATCAATCAATCATGTACAAGCAATTTCTGTCAGCGATGTCCTTCGTTCAGCTCGATCTGCGTGCCAAATTGGTTGATCTGAATCGGGCCGCGATTCGGAGACTGGCGGCCCAAGGGATCGACCTTCGAGGTCTGGTTTGGAATGTTTCCGTTTTTGGGTGCCAGGATTCCTGCCGCGGCGTCCGTACTGAAGACCGTTGCAGCAGTATGAAGGCTTCCATCCTGATGCCTCCCATCCGTGAGCAAAATCCAATAGAAGTACTTGGTCCCTCCTTTTAGTCCGGAGATGGTGAAGGTATTGCTTGTTGTGGAGGCAAATTTCGGGAAACTGCTTGCGGTCGTGTGATCGGCTACATCGTAATAGAGTCTGCGAGTCCCTCCGGTTTCGCCGAAGGTATAGTTGATTGTCGCGCTGGTGGCGGTTGTCGTTCCTCCGGTCACCTTGATGCTCGATCCAGATACGGCGTCGATCTTTCCGGCTTCAGCGAAATTCGCGATTCCCAGGATGGCGCAAGCGACCACACCCAGGGTCGCCGCGAGTGATGTTCTTCTTCTCATGTGATGTCTCCGGGTTCGAGTTTGATGGTGAATCGTGTGAAGTAGAAGACTTACCAGAGCTCGCCGGCGCGGAACACGAAGTATCCGGCCATGATCAGCAGCAGGTAGCCCATGATCTTCTTGACCTTGATCATCCAATCGCCGGATTTCGGAAGAATGGACATGAGGCCGGTGAAGGTGCCGATAGCCAAGAGGAAACAGCCCATCCCCATGGCGAAGGTGAACAGCAAGGTGGTGCCGCGAATGACAGAACCTGTCTGACCAACCCACAGCAGCACGGCACCCAGGACCGGAGCGGTGCAAGGGCTGGCCACCAACCCGAAGGTGAGGCCCATCAGGAAGTTCGAAACGAAACCGACCTTTCGGCCTGGTCCGGTGGCGGTTCCCGACATTCCGGGAATCTCGAAGGGAAGCGCATCCAGCATGTTGAGGGACAATGCCGCGAGCACCAGGGATACCCCGAGGATCACCTTGGGGTTGGAGCTGATTTCACCAAACAATGAACCCGACAGAGCGGCAAATGCCCCTAGAGCTGCATAGGTAACAGCGATGCCCAGAACGTACGAGAGTGCCAGGAAGAACGCCTTGCCGCGGCTTTCCGCCTTGCGCGATCCCAAGATGGAAATGGTCACCGGGATGAGCGGATAGATGCACGGGGTCAGGCTGGTCAAGAGACCTGCACCAAAGATCAGAGGGTAAGCCAACAGGGACTTGCCCGCGAGCGCTGCCTGGATGGATTCGGTGGAGAAAATGCTCATTGGTGGAACGTCTTTCGAGGAGATCGGTTTTCGAAACGCCTTCGGCTAAACGCCGTCGATTCACGGCGCCCCAGTGAGGCTGGGTGAGTGGATGTGGGTCAGGTCAAAGTTTGTCGAGGGCTTCGATCAGTTTCTTTTCCTGTGCTGGATCGTAGCCTTGCAAGCTCAAGAGCAAGCTGCCATCCTTGCCGTACAAGTAGAGCGAAGGGATGCCGTTGTATCCGAACACAGGCTGCAGGCTGCTCGACGGATCGTGAAGAACCGTGTAGGAGATCCCGAGCTTTTTTGCGCCTTTGGCGACCTTGGCGATATCACCCTTGTCGACCGAAATTCCCAGCACAGACAACCCTTTGGAGGCGTACTTCTTTTGGATCTCCACAAGCTGCGGTACGCTCTCCTTGCAGGTGGCGCACCAGGTCGCCCAGAAGTCGATCAGCACCGGCTTGCCGGCAAATTCTGTCGAGGCATGCGTCTTGCCGGTTGGGTCCGGAAGCTGGAAGGCGGGAAGTTTTTCTGCGGCGGCGAAGGATCCCGCGACCGCGAGGAGGATGGCTGCGATGGTCTTGTTCATGGGTGGTTCCTTTGGGGTTTAACGAACGGGTTCAAAGATCCCAGGAGAGGCCCGCGCGCGCGGTCCCCTGCATGTAGATGACGTTGCTCGCGTACAGCTGGTACAGAAGTGGATTGCCTTTTGTGTCCCGCCAGAGGTGGTCGTACGAGATGTCCCAACGCCGAGGCATCAGGCCAGGCCAATTGTCGGGAAATTCCGACGAATACTTCACTCCGAGCAGCAGCGATTTGAAGGGGAAGAAACGGATGTCGGCTGTTCGATACAACTCGTTGCCGACCCCGTTGGTCGTCGCGAACGCGGCCCCGGTCTGCGAATAGATCCGTGTTTGCAACCGCACCACGCTGGCTTCCGAGATGTGTTGGTTCCATCGGAGCGTGAGTGTGTGCGACCGCAGGTTCCAGGAATCGGTGTACCAACGGTATTCCGTGTTCAACGAACCCAATTCCTCGCCCAGATGGAATCCTTGCACGAACTGCCCCGCCAGGGCGAGGGCTTCCTTCTTCGATGGAAGGTTCTCGATCACCATGCCGTTGCCAGGAATTGTCACTGGATTGTATGGATGACCGATGTACCCCGTGGTTCGGGTGAAGGTCGCGTTTGCACCGATCAAGGTCAGCGGACTGATGAGCTGCGAAGCACCCAGATTGTACGAATGCACCCACTTGGGGCCGCCACCGATGACTCCCCACGACCCATACGGAGTCATCTTGTCGAAGAACCAGCTGGCTCCCCACGACACGGTGGTGTTGCGTTCGCCAAAATCCCACGATCCACCAATGGCGGGGGAGAAGGACTGGTAGTCGTTTTCCTTGCTGCCATACAGGCTTCCGGTCAAGATCCCGCCTTTCTTGTCGGTCCAGGTCAGGCCAATCCTGGATCCGGCGCGGATCTCCGGTTCGATTTCTCCGCCTTCGCGGGCGGATGCACCGGACACGCCGTCGAGCTTGGTCAAAGCTCCAGAGTTCGCGTCCAATTTCTGTCCGGATCCGATGAGTCCCCATTCGCGCGAGGCGCCGGTCACGGCATCCAACTGGGCTTCCCAGTCGATGCTGAAATTGCGGCTGATCGATTTCGCGATCGAGATCACCGGAGCCAGGGCCATCACGTCGTTGCGGTCGCGAAAGACCTCGAACTTGGTGTCCACCCGGTCGCCGCCCTCGTTGGCAAAAACTGTCATCGATAGCGTGGCAGTCCACAGCAGTGGTTTCAACATCCGCAACCTCCGCCTGCTCCCGAGCTGCCGCCTGTGCTGCCTTCCCGACGCGGGAAGTTGTCACCGTCCAGGGCGCCTTCCAGTTTGTCGGTGGACCGCTGCATGACAGGATCCGACAACCATTCGCGATCCTTCTGGTGGACCACGGCGCAACCTGACAGGGAAGAGGCGACAAGTCCAAGGACGGCGATGGAGATTGCGGTTCGATGAGGTGTACGAAGGATCGGGCGTGTCATTTCTTCGGTTCCTTCCATACGTATTTGACTGTATCAAATGCGCGACTGCCATGGCATGCAACGGCGTTGCAGGAAAGTCGGAGGGGATTCCACGAAGCCTTGTAGGCGAGGCCGGTGTCGTCCTTGTAATCGTTGCGGGCGGCGAAGACAACGTCCAACTTCCCGTTGGCATGGCCAGGAAGTCCTGGGCCCTTTGCTTCGGTGGTGATCCAAAAGGGGTTTTCTGCTTGGGTTTCGCGTACCACTGCAGCCAATGGGAAGGAATCAATCAGGATGACTTCGATCATGTTCTGATCAATTTCGGAGGGGCGGAGAAAATCGCGCCAAGGAAATCCTTTGGAATGCAGGGCTGGGCCGTCGATTTGGAAAAACGTGGTGTCGACCACGCTGGTTCGCGAGTAGGCGATGGAGGCTGCATGGCAGTCCATGCAGCCGATGGTCTGACCGCGTGAAACGGTCAGGGTCGTATCCAAATGGAACCGATGCGCACCGGTGCGCGGCGCGAATCCGTGGCACGCGTCGCACCGCGGGCGTTCGACCGGCTCGGTGCTGGTGGCCCACAAGCTGGTCTTGTCGGGCTTCAGGGCGTCGCAGCCCCACAGCATGACAATTCCCGTCATGGCTGTCAAAAAGCGTTTCATTTCAATCGTCCTCCCGTGGGCCGAGCGCGTCGTGTCCCCACTGTTCGTACTCCACCTTCGACGTGCTGTCGGCGCCGACCCGGACAGGCAGGTCGCTGATCACGGCTTTGCGCGAGGGCGACCAGATCCGGACCGTCTGCAATCCCGGAGGGAGGCTGTCGAACAGGTGCTTCAGCTCTTGCCCGGGCGTGTAGGTGGCCGGAAGCTGCCAAAATTTGTTCAGGCCGTAGAGCTCGACCACACCGCCGGCGACGGTGTCGTTCATCTCGACTTCGCACAGCAAACGCCCCAGGTGCCCGAGCGTGCCCGACGGAACCTTCGCCGAATCGCGTGTCGCCCGGATCGTACGGCTCCAGCCGCGGTGCTCCTTGATGGCTTCGATGCGGTAGGTATCCAGCGGCACGTTCACGAATACGTAGGCTCCGGTCGAATCGGCCAGGGTCGTTTGGATCGCGTTGGCCTTGGCCGACTGCGTGGGTGTCCAGTTCAAGGGGCGGATGGTCACCACCGTCCCCTCCACCTTGGTGCCATCGGTAGACAAAATCCGTCCGGCCATCACGGCGTTGCCGGTTTGGCTTCCGGTGCCGGTGGAAGGGTCGGAGGAGCACGAGGCGACGATCGCCACCGCGAACGCCAAGTGGAGTCTGGTTTTCATGATTCCGACTCCGGCTTGACCAGCGGGAACAATTGGATGTTGAGTTGGGTCACCAGCTCCGAACCGCGAGGGTCTTCGACGACCATGGCGAGGATCTCTTCCTTGAAGATGCGGACGCGTTCTTTGACGCGATCATAACATTCGCGCGACAATCCTAGAGTCAGGCCTCCGATTTCCCGATCGGCTGGGGCGAAGCGATCGGGGGCGGTCAAGGCAAGGCCGATCATCTCCTGATTGAAGTGGCGAACCACCTGGTTGGGCACCTCGTATTCGGTGCTTACGGCGGGCTCCGAAGGACGCAAGCGGCCGCGATCGTCGCGCTGGAGCAATCCCACGCGCTGCAATGTCGACAGAGCTTCCTTGGCTTGCTTGGGCGTCACCGGTGGCGCCAGGTGCTGGGAAATCCATTCGGGGTCTTCCTGGAATCCCTCCAAGGTCACCAGTTCGCGGATGGCGGCATGGTGCCATCCGGTCCAAAGGGCGTATTGGTCGGGGGGCAGGAATTTGAGGAACAACTTGCGGCGGACCTTGGCCATTTCCGCAAAGGCCAGGTTCTTTTCGGCCACGTTCCGGGAGTTGCCGAACCGCGCCAACAAGGCCAAGTAGGATGCCTCCGATTCGGAGAGGCCCATCGCCGGGGTGAAACGCACCACCGTGTCGGAGGTCAGGCGGCGGCGGCCTTCCAAAATATCCTTGAGCAGGCTAGGTGCCGTACCGGCTTTCATGGCGAAGGCTCGGAATGAAGCGGTCCGCGAGACGCGTTTGCGCCATGCCCACCAATCTTTCAGGTACTGCCGATAATCGGCGTAGTGAAAGATGTCGGGTCCGGTTTTTTCCATGCAATGAGAATACGTCCAAGTTTTTCGCGCCGCCATCGATGTTGAATCGGCTTGTCTTCATTTCTGCGAACATAAGGAAGCCGAAATCCCAGTATTTATCGCGATTCTATATCTCAAAATGCTGCGAACACATTCTTTTTGCGAACAGCTCACAGACGTGCGCCCCCGTGTCGGGAACAAAAAACGCCGTATCCGGGGAATACCGGTTACGGCGTCAGAGGGTGTGTCTGTTTTGGTGTCGGCAACAAAAAAACACCCTCCGCAGCTTTCTGCGGGACGTGTTTATTCGTCGTGGGCGGGGCCCCTTCCGGGGCGGACGAGGTCGCTGTAGTCGATCACACTGACACTGTCGGGTCCGATTCGAACGGGGGTTTCGCAGTACACGCTGGACAGAGTTGGAAGGAAGACGCGGACGGTTTGCAGGCCTACCGGTAGGTTGTCGAACCGCATGGCGATTTTTCCTACCACCGTTTCGGGCAAGGTTCTCGACTGGACAAGGCCGTAGAACTCGATCCGGCCACCGCGAAGCGTATCGGCGAAATCAAGATTCAAGATCAGGTGACCTCTGGATTTCAGATATCCAGTCGGTACGTAGTTGGTGGCGCCCTCGAAGGCTCGGACCGTCTTGCTCCACGCCAAGGCGTCGCGAGTGGCTTCGATTCTGTAGTTGTCGGCAGGGACATCGTAGAACCGGTAATTGCCTTGCGAATCGGTGAAGGTCGATTGCAATCCGCCCTGCGCGGCGTTTTGGCCGGAGGTCCAGGAAAGGGGGCGAAGAAAAACTTGGATGCTCGCTCCTGTGCTGAGCGAGTCGGAAGGGGCGATTTTCCCCGCTACAATCGAGTTGCCGGTCTGGCTTCCAGTCCCGTCGCTGACTCGCGACTCGCACCCCGCGAAAAAAAGCAGGGAAAGTAGGGTGGAAAGAGCGAGTTTCACGAGGTCTCCTCGGCGCGACGGTGCCAGTTGCGACAAACGATGTTTGGATAAACCGGACAAACACCGCTCAGTCGGAACGTGCGTTTCAAGAACTTGGGTGAGATCCAGTATCCATCCTAATCCGAGATCCGAAAATCCGCAGGTCGGTTGCGCGTACAGCTTTGTTATTCCTGCGAACGACCCCTACTCCGGAGACCTGTTGGAATCGACAATTTCCGGTTATGCAACTGCGAACGGATAGTTTTCCGATTGGCGCAGATCCCCAACTACCAGCGTCCGTCCAGCAGGATCTCGCCTTCCACGCACACCACCCGCACGTCGGGTTCGTCGTCGACCAGGAAGTCTTCCAATGCGTCGTCGGGGACATCGGCCGCTTCGACCGCGATCCAATCGGCCCACAGCCCGGCCTGCAGCTTTCCCGACGCCAGCCCCAACGCGCGCGCTCCGCCATCGGTGGCCCACGACAAAATCCGTCCCGATTCCAGGTCGGGGTGGGCTTGGTGTAGGGCCGCCATCTCGCGCCACATGGACAGGGCCGGTGCCGAAGCGAGCGAGTCGGTCCCCAGGCACACCGGAATCCTGTGGCGGACAAGATCTGACATGGGGATCGACGGGTGCAGGAAAAATCCGCGACTGGACGGGCACAGGCAGAGGTGCGCCCCCATGCGCGCCAGGCGCTGGACTTGGCTGGAAGACAGCGCGTACCCATGCACGGCCACGAAAGAAGCCGGTTGACCGAAGAAGCGATCGAAACGCTCCAGCGGATCTTCGCCCACCAGGATGTCGTGGTCCGGACAAATTTCGTCGACAAACACCTTGAGAGGCCCCATGCCCAGTTGGAACAGGTCGGCCTCTTCGCGACCTTCCATCAGGTGGATGGTGGTGACCCCATCGCGGTCGGCAAAGCGCCCAAGCCCCTTGAGCAGCTTGCCCGAGCAGGAGTAGAGGGCGTGCGGCACGGCCAACGGGCGCACCCTGCCTCGAGGACCGGCGTCCACATAGTTATGCGCACGTTCCAGGATCGCATCGGCGCGCGATTCGTCCAGTCCCAGGCATTCCAGGGCCGCCAACCCGCGCGGCCCGTTATCGGGCAGGATCCTTCCGGGCAGGCCGGTGTTCGAAACGTCAAGAAATGTCGTGATCCCGTGGTGGAGCATCTCGGTCGCGCCCAGTCGGATCGCCTGCGCCATTTCTCGATCGAATTCTTCCTCGCCCATCCGCGCCACGTCGTCGGCCTGGTGGCGGCGCAGGTCGCGCACCCACGACGCGAAGCCGCCGCGCGCGGTGGTCCGGTCGCGCAGCCAGCCCAGTTCCAGATGCACATGCGCGTTGACAAGTCCTGGCATCAGCACCGAGCGCCCGCAATCCATCACGGTCTCGCCCAGCGGACGACCCTGGCGAAGTTTGCGCAGCGGCCCCACATCCTGGATCCGCCCGTTTTCCACGCGAAGGCCCCATCCGGTTTCGATCCGGCCAGGTCCCATCCACATCCGCTCCGCCTGGACGATCAATCCAGGTCCCGCCGGAGAGAGTGCCGCGACGCGTCCGACTCCTTTGGTGGAACCTGGATCAGGCCCACGGAATGCTGCCGGCCCCTACGCCCAGTTCGGCGGCCTTGCTCGCGTAAAGGTCGGCGCCCGAACGGTAGCGGTCGTCCAATCGGAAGTGGATGTTGGCGCGCAGGTAGTCGGAGGCGATCTTGGTGGTCACCACGTTCTGCATCCGGACAATTTCCGTCATCCGGTTCATGCCCTTGCGGAGGATCTCCACCAGGGCGGCGTCCACCTCCTGCAGACGGATTTTGTCTTTGGCGAGCTTGCCCGACGCGACCCATCCGGCGAAGACCATGGGAAGTCCTGTCTGGTTCTTCCAGGCGGCGGCCAGGTCGGTGCCTTCGAACGACGGGTCGTGCTTGAAGGCTGCGTCGCCGATCACGACCCTGGCGCCTGGCGCGGTTCCGATCTCGGGATCGACACCCGATGCCTGCTTCAGGACCATCCGGCAGAGCAGGTTGGAAGAGCGCGAAGCGGGATCGGGTTGGAATTTCCGAATGCCCTCGATCGGGTCGCGATGCAACAGCAAGACGGTGCGCACGGGTCCGTCGGCCGCGATTCCCAAGCTGGGCAGGACGCGCCAGTCCGGGCGCTCGAGCACGGCCCCCAGCGGAAGCGTCGCGAGATCGCAATCCCCATTGTCCAGCCACTGCACCAGTTTGGAGGGCACTGCCTTTTCGATGAACGGCATGCAATGGATGAGCGGGGCGGCATTCAGGTACGGTACGGCGGCGATCCGGAGGTCCCGAAGTGGATCCACGTGCTTAACCTCCGCTCCAGGATGCCGACTCGCGAACCTGGGGCGGAACCGGCGGTTCGGGCCATTCTTCCGGTGGTGGTGGAAGTTTGTCGTAGTCGTCGAGCTCGTCGTCGGAACCGGACAGGAATCCCGCTTCGACAAGAAGTGTCACCGCTTTTCCCAGCTTGGAAGGCGATTCCATTCCCCAATGCTCGAGGACGTCGAGGGTGAGCACGCCAAAGCGTTCCTGGACGGTTCCAAAGAATCCCATGGTCACCTGCTCGGAACCCAGGTGAGGGCCATCGCCGGCCATCGAACGGCGCAGTGACAGGCCGTGGATGACCGCCAACAGGAGGCGCAAACCTTCTTCGCCGAATCCGTTTTCCTGCGCCAAGGGCTGGAGGAAGGGCCCGTTATCCGACATGGTGGCTGCCTGTTCTTCCTTAGAGGCTGAAATTCTCGGCGGTGTTGGTGCCAGATTGGATGTCGATGGTGCGGGTCTTCGAAAGGACACCGGAGCGGACGGTCACTTTCTGGCTGCCGACAGGGAGCTCCACCAACTTCGGGGTCTTGCCCATCGATTTGCCGCCCACCACAATCTCGGCCCCAACCGGCGCGCTCGAAATGTAGAGCCGACCGGTTCCACTGTTTCCGCCATCGGCGGAAAGCTGGACATTGACGGTGCCGCGCGTTTCTTCCGGATCGATTCCCTTGCTCTGTTTGCGATACCCCGCCAAGCTGAATTCGAGGTTACCCACGCGCTTGAAGGTGATTTCGCAAGGTGTCACGCCCATTCTGGTGCCATCCAGCGTGACGGTCGCGCCGCTGGGGC
>JBDKGS010000065.1:0-16659 GCA_039798065.1 Fibrobacterota bacterium
ATCCAACGCACTGCGGCGACGACCCTCGCGATATCTCTCTTAGCTGCATCCACGCTGACCGCCGAGACGATCAAGGTCGGCGTCCTGCATTCGCTTTCGGGCACCATGGCGATCTCCGAAACCAGCTTGAAGAACACCGCCCTGATGGCCATCGAGGAAATCAACGCCAAGGGCGGCGTGCTGGGCAAGAAGCTCGAACCCGTCGTGGTCGACCCCGCCTCCAACTGGCCCCTGTTCGCCGAAAAGGCCCGCGGCCTTTTGACCCAGGACAAGGTCGCCGTCACTTTTGGCTGCTGGACCTCGGTGAGCCGCAAGTCGGTTCTTCCCGTGTTTGAAGAACTCAACGGACTTCTCTTCTACCCTGTGCAGTACGAAGGCGAAGAACTGTCGCAGAACGTGTTCTACACGGGCGCGGCACCCAACCAGCAGGCCATCCCCGCGGTGGAATACCTGTTGAGCAAGGCCGGCGGCGGCGCCAAGCGCATCGTGCTCCTGGGCACCGACTACGTGTACCCTCGCACCACCAACAAGATCCTGCGCAAGTTCCTGAACAGCAAGGGCATCACCGACGCCGACATCATGGAGGAATACACTCCGTTCGGGCACTCCGACTACCAGACCATCGTGGCAAACGTGAAGAAGTTCGCGCAGGGCGGTAAGACAGCGGTTGTCAGCACCATCAACGGCGACTCCAACATTCCCTTCTACAAGGAACTGGGCAACCAGGGCATCAAGGCCACCCAGATCCCCGTCGTCGCCTTCTCGGTGGGCGAAGAAGAACTCCGCGGCGTGAACACCAAGCCCCTGGTGGGCCACCTTGCCGCCTGGAACTATTTCCAGACCGTGAAGAGCCCTGTCAACACCGCGTTCATCAAGAAGTACAAGGACTGGGCCACCAAGAACAAGGTGCCCAATGCCGCCACCGTGGTCACGAACGACCCCATGGAAGCCACCTACGTGGGCATCAACATGTGGGCCGCCGCCGTCAAGAAGGCTGGCACCACCGATGTGGACGCCGTCCGCAAGGCCATGGCCGGCATCACGTTCGCAGCTCCTTCGGGCTTCACCCTCACCATGGACGCCACCAACCACCACCTGCACAAGCCCGTCATGATCGCCGAAGTGCGCGCCGACGGCCAGTTCAATGTGGTCTGGAAGACCCCCGGCCCCATCCGCGCCCAGCCTTGGAGCCCCTACATCCCGGGCAACGAAGGCAAGAAGGACTAAGAGTCGCGTTTTCTGCGCGATCGCGGTTTGAACAGATTCTGTCCAAGCCGCGATCGCAACCTTTCGTTCTTCCTCTCCCTCACCTCTCCTGCCCTGTATCGGAGACACGATGCGATCCTCGTTCGCCGCGACGGCCATGGCTTTCGCACTCATCATCGCTCGTCCAACGCACGCCCTGACTGCCCAGGACTTCGGGTCCTTCGCGCAGGGCGGTCCGTCGGAGCGAGCCGTACTGCTCGGCCAATGGGCCGCACGAGGCGACACGGGTCTAGCCACCTTCATCGCGTCCCTCGAGAACGGCGAATATCGCAGCACTCCGGAAGGCAAGCTCGTCCGCACCCTGGACGGCGAGACCTTCACCGACGCGGCGACGGATTCCGTCCTCGGCGCGCCGAAACCCGAATGGGAGGACGTGGTCGTCTCGAACGTTCTTCGCGCCGGCGTGGAAGGCGCCAAGGCCGCCCTTCAATTGTCCATTCCCGACGAGGGCGAACGCCTGCAGGCCGCCAAGGATCTCCTCGAGGCCGAACTGGATCCGGCCATCCTGCCCGCCATCGAAAAAGCCGCCGTTAAGGAAACGTCACCAGCCATCAAGGCCCTGCTGGACGGCCTCGTTGCCAAACTCGCCCTCTCGGCCGACGAACCGGAAAAGCGGATCGCCGCCGCTCGGGCACTGGGCGAATCCGGAGACGCATCCAACAACCTGAAACTGTTGGATGCGCGCATCAATCCCGGAGAGGACAGCTCCATCGCCGAGACGGATTCCGTCGTGCGACTCGAGATCGCAAAGATCGCGGCGGGATTGCGCACCAAGGTCTGGTTCTACGAAATGACCGGCCACCTGTTCACGGGAATCTCGTTGGGCTCCATCCTGGTGCTGGTGGCGCTGGGTCTGGCGATCACCTACGGGCTGCTTGGAGTGATCAACATGGCCCACGGCGAGCTCGTCATGATCGGGGCCTACACCACCTACCTCGTGCAAGGAGTGTTCCGCTCCCATTTCGCGGCGTCGGAATCCGTCTACATCCTGGCCGCCATCCCCGCCGCGTTCCTGGTCTCGGGGCTCGTGGGTGTGGCGCTGGAACGACTGATCCTGCGGCACCTGTACGGTAGGCCGTTGGAATCGCTGTTGGCAACCTGGGGCGTGAGCCTGTTCCTCATCCAGACGGTGCGTTCCCTGTTCGGTCCGCAGAACGTGGAAGTGGCCTCGCCCGCCTGGCTTTCGGGCAGTCTGGTCCTGCAATCCAACCTGGTGCTTCCCTGGAACCGTCTCGCCATCATCGCGTTCGCGGGGACAGTTCTTGTCTTGACAGCGATTGTCCTCACCAAAACCAGGCTGGGCTTGTTCATCCGCGCCACCACCCAGAACCGCGCCATGTCCCGCTGCGTGGGTGTCAAGACAAGTCTTGTCGACATGATGGCCTTTGGACTGGGCTCGGGCCTGGCGGGCTTGGCGGGCGTCGCGCTGTCGCAGGTCGGGAACGTGGGTCCCGATCTCGGACAAGGCTACATCGTCGACTCCTTCCTGGTGGTGGTGGTCGGCGGTGTGGGCCAGCTGGCCGGCTCTCTCTGGGCTGGCCTAGGGATCGGCATGCTCACCAAGTTCCTGGAACCCACCGTGGGGGCCGTGCTCGCCAAGATCGCACTGCTCGTCCTCATCATCCTTTTCATCCAAAAGCGTCCCCAGGGGCTGTTCGCCCTCAAGGGCCGCCAAGCCGACTGAGGCCTGGAACACTATGCGCGAAGGTCCACTTTTCAAATCCCTGGGGCGCAACGGCCAGATCGCCCTGGCGCTGTTCTCCTTCCTGGCCCTGGTGCTGGTGCCGCTGTTGCGCCTATTGCCAGAATCTGCCGCGCTGTATCCGTCGGATTACACGGTCACATGGCTTGGAAAAATCATGTGCTACATGATCCTGGCGTTGGCCCTCGACCTGGTCTGGGGCCTCACTGGCATCCTGTCGCTGGGCCACGGCGCGTTCTTCGCCTTGGGCGGCTACATGTTCGGGATGTACCTCATGCGGTCCATCGGACACGACGGCGTTTACAAGTCCGATCTTCCCGACTTCATGGTGTTCCTCGACTGGAAGGAATACCCGTGGTTCTGGAACGGCACGCAGCACTTCCTCTGGGCCTTGCTGTTGGTGATCCTGGTGCCAGGCCTGCTGGCGTTCGTGTTCGGGTTCTTCGCCTTCCGTTCGCGCATCAAGGGCGTGTACTTCTCCATCATCACCCAGGCGCTCACCTACGCGGCCATGCTCCTGTTCTTCCGCAACGAGACAGGATTTGGCGGCAACAACGGCTTCACCGACTTCAAGCGCATTCTGGGCTTCGACATCACTTCGGGCGCGATGCGCACGACGCTGTTCATGTTGTCCGCCGGGCTTTTGCTGGGATCGCTGCTGGGATCGCTTTGGCTGGCCCGCTCTCGCTTTGGACGGATTTTGACCGCCATCCGGGACGCCGAATCGAGACTCCAGTTCTGCGGCTACGACACCTTGTGGTACAAGCTGTCCATCTGGACGATCTCCGCCGTGCTGGCCGGCATCGCGGGCGCGCTCTTCGTGCCGCAGGTGGGCATCATCAATCCCTCCGAGATGTCGGCGGCCAACTCCATCGAGGTCGCCATCTGGGTGGCCGTGGGAGGACGCGGCACGCTGATCGGGCCGCTGTTGGGCGCAGGCGTGGTGAACATGGGCAAATCCTGGCTCACCGCCAATTTCCCCAACCTATGGCTGTACGCCTTGGGCGGTCTTTTCATCCTCGTCACCATCTTCCTGCCCAACGGCATCGTGGGGTTGGCCTCAACCCTTCGCAAACGCCTTGGCAATACAGGAGCACACAAGTGAGCGCGATCCTTGTGCTCGACGACATCACGGTTTCCTTCGATGGATTCAAGGCGCTGAACAAGCTCTACCTGGCCATCGACGAAGGCGAACTGCGCTCCATCATCGGCCCCAACGGAGCCGGCAAGACCACCATGATGGACGTGGTCACGGGCAAGACCCGCCCCGATCTCGGAAAGCCCCTGTTCCGCCAGGAAATCGACCTGTCCCGCATGCGCGAAGCGGAAATCGCCCAGATCGGGATCGGTCGCAAGTTCCAGAAACCCACGGTGTTCGAGAAGCTCACCGTGCACGAGAACTTCGAACTTTCGCTGCGCGGCAAACGCGACATCTGGCACGCCCTGCGCGCCAAGCTTTCCGGCGAACAGCGCGACAAGGTGACGGAACTTGTCACCACGGTGGGATTGCGCGGACAGGAGAATCGCATCGCGGGCGAATTGTCGCACGGCCAGAAACAATGGCTGGAGATCGGGATGCTTCTGGCGCAGGACCCGCAAGTGCTGCTGCTCGACGAGCCCGTGGCGGGCATGACCGACGCGGAAACCGAAAAGACCGCGGAGCTGTTCCTGAGCCTCAAGGGCAAACACACCCTTGTAGTGGTGGAACACGACATGGACTTCATCGCCCGGTTGGGCGGCAAGGTGACGGTGATGGCCGAAGGCAGGGTGCTCGCCGAAGGAACCTTGGACGAAGTCAAAGCCGACGACCGGGTCGTCGAAGTCTACCTGGGACGGTGACAATATGCTCGAACTCAAGGAAGTCAACCAGCACTACGGATCCAGCCACACTTTACGGAATCTGTCTTTGACAGCTTCCGTCGGCGAAGTCACCACCATCCTGGGGCGCAACGGCGTGGGCAAGACCACGCTGCTGCGCGCGGTGATGGGCCTGGTCCCGCTCAGCGGCGGATCGGTATCCTGGGAAGGCAAGGACATTTCCCGTCTTTCGCCGGAAGCACGCGTGGCGTTGGGATTCGGCTACGTTCCCCAAGGTCGCGAGATCTTCCCCCGACTCACGGTGGAGGAGAACATCCGCATGGGGATGGCGCGGTTGTCGGGGCGCGCGGCACGCAACATCCCTGCGGAACTCTACGAGACATTTCCTGTCCTCAAGGAGATGCGCAACCGCCGCGGCGGCGACTTGTCCGGCGGCCAACAACAACAATTGGCCATCGCGCGGGCCCTTGCGGGCAAGCCGCGCATTCTGCTTCTGGACGAGCCCACCGAAGGAATCCAACCTTCCATCATCAAGTTGATCGGCACCGTGATCGCTTCGCTGGCCGCGCGCGGCGATCTGGCCGTGGTCCTGGTCGAACAGTACTACGACTTCGCCGAAAGCCTGGCCTCGCGCTACGCGGTCCTCTCCCGCGGCGAGGTCGTCGACTCGGGCTTGGGTTCCGAGATGCAGTCAAAAAACGTCAAGTCCCGCATTTCCGTTTAGGCTCCATCCACCCATTCCCTCCACGATCAGGAATACCGAACCCCCCAATGACCACCGCGATCCAAGAGTCCGCAAAGTCGAGCCCCACGACCGTCGCCGAATGGCGCAAGGTCGCCGATGAAGGCATGGTCGCGCTTCGGGCCGCCCTGGGTCGCTTGTTGTCCACCAACGGAGACCAGGATCCCGCCTGGATCCAATCCCTGGACCAGGCCCGACTCGATGCCCAGTTGACCCAACTCGAAGCCCTCGCCGCGCAGAGCATCGATCGTTCCAAAGACCTGCCCTTGTTCGGGGTTCCCTTCGCCGTGAAGGACAACATCGACGTCGCCGGATGGACCACCACCGCCGCCTGTCCCGCATTCGCCTACGAGCCCGCACAGGACGCCGAAGTCGTGGCGCGGCTTCGCAAGGCCGGTGCGATCGTGGTCGGAAAGACCAATCTCGACCAGTTCGCGACAGGACTTGTCGGCACCCGCTCCCCTTACGGAGCGGTCCCCTGCGTTTTCGATTCCGAACGGGTCGGCGGTGGATCGAGTTCGGGTTCGGCTTCCGTGGTGGCCCGTGGGCTCGTGCCGTTCGCCCTCGGGACCGACACCGCCGGATCGGGGCGCGTCCCCGCCGGATTCCAGAACATCGTGGGCCTCAAGCCCACGCGCGGCTGGCTCAGCACCCGCGGTGTGGTGCCGGCGTGCAGGACTTTGGACTGCGTTTCCGTTTTCGCCCTGACGACCACCGACGCCCATTTCGTCGCCAACACGGCAGGGGGATTCGACGCACTCGACCCTTTCGCCCGGCCGACCCGAGTTCTTGCATCGGGAATGGGACCCTCGCCAAGGTTCGCCGTGCCCCAGAGCATCGAGTTCTTCGGCGACGATTCCGCCTCCGCCGCTTTCGCGGCCGCCTGCGCGAAGCTCGAGGCCATCGGTGTCCGATTGACAAAAATCGACTTCTCCCCCTTCGCGGAACTGGCGAGCCTCCTCTACCAGGGCCCTTGGGTGGCCGAACGCCTCTCCGTGGTCGAAGCGCTTTACGTGCGGGATGCGCAAGCCATCCACCCGGTGGTTCGTTCCATCGTGGAAGGCGGGAACAAGCACTCCGCCTTGGACGCGTTCCGCGCAGAGTACCGCCGTGCGGAACTCGCCTCGGTGATCGCAAACGTGCTTTCCGGATTCGACGCGTTGCTGGTTCCGACCGCACCCTTCCATCCAACCCTGAAGCAGGTCGAGGCGGACCCGATCGGCGTCAATTCCCGTCTGGGGACCTACACCAATTTCGCCAATCTCGCCGACCTCTCGGCGTTGGCTCTGCCCGGTCCGTTCCGCGACGATGGCCTCCCGGCCGGAATCACCTTGCTTGCACCAGCTTGGCACGATCCCGCCTTGGCGGATTTCGGCAGCAGGTGGCTCGAGTCGCTGGACCAGCCTCCTGGCTTGCTCCAGTCCGTTCCAACAGCCCCGCCGCTCAAGCCGGCGAGCTCCCAGGTCGTCCAGCTTGCCGTCGTGGGAGCGCACCTCACCGGCATGCCGCTGAACCATCAGCTAGTTTCCAGGCGATCGCGCCTGGTGAAGACCTGCAAAACGGCTCCTGGCTACGGTCTGTACGCGTTAACAGGAACTGTCCCACCCAAACCGGGTTTGGCCCGCACAGGCGGGACCAGCCAGATCGAACTGGAAGTTTGGGAGATTCCCACCGAGGCCTTCGGATCCTTCGTGGCCGAAGTTCCACCTCCGTTGGGGATCGGCAACGTCCAGCTCGAGGACGGCGGCTGGACGAAGGGCTTCATCTGCGAAGGGGCCGCGATCGAATCGGGCTTGGACATCACCGCCTTCGGTGGCTGGCGGGCCTTCGTGAATCGTCCCCAACCGGCTCCAGGCCAGGGCGCGACGGGCACATCCGCCATTTCCGCGAAATAGGAGAGACCATCCATGTTCGAGACAATTCTTGTCGCCAATCGCGGAGAGATCGCCGTCCGCGCCATCCGGACCTGCAATCGGCTGGGAGTCAAGTCCGCGGTCGTCCACTCCGACCCCGACCGTTCTACCCTGCCCGTGCGACTTGCCGATTTCGCGATCCGTCTTCCCGGCGAAAAGCCCACCGACACCTACCTGAAGATCGAGGCGGTGCTGGAGGCGGCAAAATCCGTCGGGGCGCAGGCCATCTACCCCGGCTACGGCTTCCTTTCCGAAAGCACCGAATTCGCCGAAGCCTGCGAATCCGCCGGCATCCGGTTCGTGGGCCCCACCTCCCACCAGATCCGCGAATTCGGTCTGAAGCACCGCGCCCGCGAACTGGCCGCGGCTGCGGGCGTACCCATGACGCCGGGTACCGGTCTGTTGTCAGGAATTGACGAGGCCCTCGAAGCCGCCGCGAAGATCGGCTATCCCATCATGCTCAAGAGCACCGCGGGCGGAGGTGGAATCGGGCTTTCGCGCTGCGACGATGCCGACGCATTGCGCGCCGCGTTCGAAAGCGTCCAGAGGCTGGGCAAGCAGTATTTCCGCGACGCCGGCGTGTTCCTGGAGCGCTGTGTGGAGAAGGCCCGCCACGTGGAGGTCCAGATCTTCGGCGACGGCAAAGGTCGCGTCATCGCGTTGGGCGAGCGCGACTGTTCGCTGCAGCGCCGCAATCAGAAGGTGGTGGAAGAAACTCCCGCACCCAACCTGCCCGCCGCCACCCGCAAGGCTCTTCTGGACGCAGCGGTTCGATTGGGCGAATCTGTGTCGTACCGGTCGGCGGGCACCGTGGAATTCATCTACGACGCGGCACGCGACGAGTTCTACTTCCTTGAGGTCAACACCCGCCTGCAGGTGGAACACCCGGTGACGGAAATGGTCATCGGTGTCGATCTGATCGAGCAGATGCTCCGCGTGGCCGCAGGCGAAGAGCCCGATTGGATCGCGTTGTCGAGACCGCCCCAGGGCGCGGCGATGGAAGTGCGCATCTACGCCGAAGACCCGCTGCGCAATTTCCAGCCCTCCCCCGGCGAGCTCACCGAGGTCTCGTTCCCCGACAACATCCGTCTGGATGGATGGATCGAGACAGGATCTGTCGTATCTCCGTACTACGACCCCATGCTCGCCAAGCTCATCGTGCACGGCGCCACTCGCGAGGAAGCGCTTCTCAAGTTGCGCGCGGCCCTGGACGCCACCCGCCTTTGCGGGATCTCCACCAACCTGGAGTACCTGCGAGCCATCGCCTCGGGCAATGTCTTCACCACTGGTGCCGTCTGGACACGGCATCTCGATTCGTTCGAATTCGCCACCACCGCCATCGAGGTGGTCGATCCCGGCACCCAGACCAGCGTGCAGGACCACCCCGGCCGCCTGGGGTACTGGAACATCGGAGTGCCGCCATCGGGCCCCATGGACGACGAAGCCTTCCGCATCGCCAACCGCATCGTGGGCAACCATCCTTCCGCCGCCGGCTTGGAATGCACCCTGGTGGGCCCCACGCTCAAGTTCCACGCCCCAGGCACCATCGCGTTGGCCGGTGCGGTGTGCGACGCCCGCCTGGACGGCGAACCGGTTCCCATGTGGTCGCCGATTTCCGTAAATGCCGGACAGATTCTGACAACAGGCCGCGCTTCCAAAGGCTGCCGGCTCTACATCGCGGTGCGCAACGGCTTGGACGTCCCGGTCTATCTGGGTAGCCGGTCCACCTTTTCCCTGGGCCAGTTCGGCGGTCACGCGGGCCGACTCCTTCGCGCCGGCGACATGCTCCCGGTGTCGGATCCTTCGCGCGCCGCTTGCACCACCCCCGCCCCCATCGCCGAACCGAAGCCTGCCGAAACAAAAATTGTCCCGACCTACGGAAGCGAGTGGGAAATCGGCGTGGTCTACGGGCCCCACGGTGCCCCCGACTTCCTGACCCTCGACGCAGTCGACCAATTTTTGTCCTCCAGCTGGAAGGTTCACCACAACTCAAACCGCCTGGGCGTTCGCCTGATCGGCCCCAAGCCCACCTGGACCCGCACCGACGGCGGCGAAGCGGGACTCCATCCATCGAACGTCCACGACTGCGAATACGCGGTGGGAAGCATCAACTTCACCGGCGACAGCCCCGTGATCCTGACCTGCGACGGACCCAGCCTGGGCGGATTCGTGTGTCCCTTCACCATCGCCCGCGCCGAGCTGTGGAAAGTGGGACAGGTCAAGCCCGGCGATTCCATCCGATTCAAGGCGATTTCCGCCGACGAAGCCGTCGCTTTGGAAGCCGCGCAGAAAGATCGCATCGAACGCCTTAGCGAAACGACCATACCTTCGTTGCCCGCTCCATCCCTCCTCCCTGGCACCACACCATCGGCGACCATCGTGGCGCGGATCGAGGCAAACGGCCACCATCCCGAAATCGTCTACCGTCAAGCCGGCGACACCTACCTCTTGCTCGAGTATGGCGAAAACCTCCTCGACATGGCCCTGCGCCTGCGGGTCTACCTGGTCATGGACGCACTCGACAGGGCCCCCATCGCGGGTATCCAGGAATTGTCGCCCGGCGTGCGGTCGCTGCAGGTCCGGTTCGAGCCCACCCAGATTTCGCAGACAGAACTTGTCAAGCGCCTTCTGGCCTTGGAGGAATCGCTACCCGACGTGGAAGGGCTGAAGATCCCCACCCGCGTCGTCCACATGCCCATGGCCTTCCAGGACTCGGCCACCCTGGGCGCCATCCAGCGCTACCAGGAAACCGTTCGCGCCACGGCGCCGTGGCTTCCCAGCAACGTCGAATTCATGCGCCGCATCAACGGTCTGGACAGCGTGGATCAGGTCCGCGACATCCTGTTCAAGACCAGCTACCTGATCATGGGCCTGGGCGACGTTTATTTGGGCGCGCCGTGCGCCGTTCCGCTGGACCCGCGCCACCGCTTGCTCACCTCCAAGTACAACCCCGCCCGCACGTACACGGCCGAAGGCACGGTGGGCATCGGCGGTGTGTACATGTGTATCTACGGCATGGATTCGCCAGGCGGATACCAGCTTGTGGGCCGCACTTTGCCCATCTGGAACAAGTTCAACCGAAATCCCGTGTTCACCGCGGGCGAGCCCTGGCTCTTGAAGTTTTTCGATCAGGTCCGCTTCTACCCGGTGAGCGAAGAAGAGCTCGACGACCTGCGCGCCAAGTTCCGCGACGGGACCGCCACGGTGGTAATCGAAGAGGAGATCTTCGACTACGCGGCCTACAAGCGATTCCTGTCCGACAACGCCGACGACATCGCGGACTTCCAGTCCCGACAAAAAACGGCATTCGACGCCGAGGTCGAACATTGGAAGGCGGAAGAAGCCAAGATCTCGGCCGTCGTCGCCGATGCGCCAGAAATTGTCATTGAGGAATCCGGCCTGGAAGTGAAAGCCGAAACCTCCGGCAGCGTCTGGAAACTTCTTGTCGAACCGGGCGCGCGGGTGGAAAAAGGCCAGACCATCCTGGTGGTGGAAGCCATGAAGATGGAGCTTCCGGTACTCGCTCCCCAAACCGGCATCCTCAAGGCCTTCCGATGCAAACCCGGCACTGTCGTGTCCACCCACGACACGCTCGCCTGGATCGATCCGGCATGATCAAGCGCGACCTTGGCGAGACTCCGACCCGGAAGACTCGCCCGGGTCGCGCGAATGCGCTATCTTCCCCCCCTAGGATGGAAGCCGAAAAGCCCAAGAACCTGGCCGAGAGCGTCTACCAGCAGGTCAAGTCCGATCTGTTCGATTTTCATCTGCTTCCCGGCGATCGGTTCACGGAAGCCGACGTCGCGACAAAAACCGGCGCAAGCCGAACGCCTGTGCGCGAGGCCTTGTACCGGTTGCAGCAGGAAGGGTACCTGGAGGTCCACTTCCGCAATGGCTGGCAAGTGCGTCCTCTCGACTTCGTGCGGCTCGACGAATCGTACGACCTGCGCATCGTCTTGGAGCAGACCGCGGTCAAACGCCTGGAATCGAGCGAACCCGCGATTTTGTCCGAGCTGCTCGACGGTCTGGACAAAATTTGGCTCAAGCGCCCCGCCGATCGGAAATTCGACGCGGTGGAAGTGGCCGATTGGGACGAATCGTTCCACTGCTCGATCGTGGCCGCCGCCGGCAATCGCGAGATCGCCCGTGTCCACGCCGAGGCGTCCGAAAAGGTCCGCATCATCCGGCGATTGGACTTCACCCAACGCACTCGCGTCGAAGCCACCTACGACGAACACACGGCCATCCTCAAAGCCCTGCGCGCTCGTCGCGGCGACGAAGCGGCGAGATTGCTGGGAGCGCACATCACCGTGTCGCGCATCGAAGTGCGGAATCTGACACTCCACAAGCTGCAGAGCGCCCGAAATACTTGACCATCCCCCACTGACCACACCCATCCCATCGCTGATCAAGCGATGGGAGCCCTGCCTCCCTGTCACCGCTACGGCAATTACAAAGCAGGCGGGTGCGCCCGAATGGGTGACAAGGAGGGGGACGGTTAGCACGCGCCACGGCTTGGAACCACACTCTCCCCGCACCTTTGCGTATTCATGACGAATTCTGTCCAAGACTTCGCCAAGAAACGAAAAAGCCCGATGGTCCGCATTGTCTCGGACCACCGGGCGAACTAGGACCCGCGGAAGCGAAGCGCATGAAGCTCCCGCACGCCCTCCCCCAGGGACAATCCCCGGGAAGACTCTCTTAGAACGCGATCGAGGCGCGTCCGACCAAGCCATTGCCCAAGTCGGCACCGACACGATCCACGCCGCCGATGATAGCGTCAGTGGCGATGGTGATGTTCGGAGTGACCTTCTTCGAAAGCGTCAGCACGACATGGCGGAACCCCTGGGACTCAGACAGGGAGGTTTCCTTGATGTACTTGCCATCCTTGCCGTAGACGTACCAGCCCAGGTTGGCACCTGCCGAGGTTGTGCTGTCGATCGCATAGGTGTACGCAAGCGTGATGTAGGTGTCGCCGAAGTTGGAGTAGGTCACGTCCTTGGCGTTGAACTGGGCCATGAGCGTGGCACCTGCGGCCGAGACTGCGACCAGCGGTTCGATCCCCATGGTGGAGGTCAGCTGGTCGGGAAGGTACAGGTAGCTGGTGACACCAACCTTGAGGGTGGCGGGTCCCACGGCTCCGGACCAACCGGCGTAGATGTCGTTTTCCGTCGAAAACTGGGAGCCTTCCTGGGGATCGGTGGCGGCATCGTAGGTCAAAGAGCTTGCCCAATAGCCGATGTACACACCCGAAGCATGCGCGTAATCCACACCCCATTGAACCGCAGGAACGGATGATTCGGGATTCACCGCACCGCCACGTAGGATGTAGCTGGAGGTCAAATCGACATGCCCGGTCAATTGGGCTTGGGTGGCGACGCTGGCGGCAAGCAAAGTGATTGCGAGGGTACCGAACTTCATGTTGGTTCCTTTTTTGTTGTTGAGTGGGCAGGCCTTGGTAGTGACCTGCATTCCCTTATTGCCAATGTCGTGCCAAGAGCGTCGAACCAACAAAAACAGTCTTGTATACATGAAACGGCTCACTTGCCATTGGCCGGCATTGACAAAAACAAAGAAGCGCCGTGACATTTATCGTCACGACGCCTCAATTTCTGACACTGTCATCAAAAGGGATGTGAAAGTCCCTTTTTGTACAGCCTTATTTGGGGGGAGGGCAGTCCGCCAATTTGGCGTCGGCCCAATCCTGCTGGAACTTCACCAGCTCCTCGAACGTGGGGCTGCGACCGATGCGCACGTAGGTTCCCGATGTGCAAACGCCCGTCCAAAGGCACTGTTCCAGCGAGAGTCCCGCCAGGTACCCGCCGGTGAAGCCGCCGTTGAAATGGTCGCCAGCTCCGGTGGTCAGCACAGGCTTGGCGCAGAAGGGCCCCGGCACGCCAGCCGAGACGCCACCCAAGAAGGCCGAAGCGTACGCCACCATGTGAATCACCACGCCGTGGATGGCCATCTTCTCGGCGATGCGCTGCGAAGCGACCTTGCCGCCTTCAACGGAGTCCTGTGGCACTTCCGTGATTCCCAGCACGTGCGAAACCTGCTCGGCCTCGCGCAGATTCACACCAAGCACCACCTTGGCTTTTTTCTGGATCTTGCTCATGAGGTTCAGCACTTCCAGCAGATCCTGCTTGGGGCGCTTTTCCGGATCGGCCAAGTCAAAGAAAATGGTGAGGTCGGGCGAAACCGGCAGGACCTTTTCCATCTCCACCAGCAGCGGAGTCATTTCGGTGAGCTGGGTCCAGTTGGTGCATGCCAAGAGCTGTCCACCAAACAGGACTTCGTCGCGACGAGCGCCGAGGGCGTTGACAAGATTTGGCCAGTTCATGTCGCGCATGGTGCCGGGCTTGCCCAACATCAGCTTGCCGTCGGTGAATTCCAGGCACTGGGTGTAGCCCGGATCGCCGGCGGAAATCATCTCAAGATTGGGAAGATCCGCAGCGAGCTTTTCGAACACCGAATGCAACGGCTTGCCCATCAGGCCCACACAGACAATTTTTGGCCCGAGCGATCCCAATGCGGATGCCATGAGAGGACCGTTGCCGCCCAGCTTCTGCTGAAGGGGCACGAGTTCGATGTTGGCGCTCTTGCCGGCGGCCGATAAAATGCGCTTGCCCAGCGATTCGATCGTGGGGATCGACTCGTAGTTGTCCTTGTCCGAACGGACATCGACGGCGTGGATGATTTCGTCGAGAAACCCGTCGAAGCCGATGGTGGCCTTGCGGGTGGCGAGCGTGCCGCGGGCGTCGATGAGACCCTTTCGGGCCTGGAGCAACTGGTCCTTCACTGGGAGCGTCCTTTCACGAGGGAAGTGATGTCTGAATGGAGTGGAATCAAACGATGCATGTCGGCGACCATCAGGGTCTCGAGCACGTCGCCGGGAGGGCACACGAGGTGGAACGATCGCGATGCGGATGTCAGACGCGATTGGCAGCGCACGAGTTCGCCGATGGCTCCGGACGAGACCAACCGGACTCCGGTGAAGTCGACTGCGGCGACAGGTTCTGTCGCCGAAACCAGCGACTCGAACGCTTCGCGCATCGCTTCGCGCGCACCCAGGGTCATTTCCCCGTCCAATTTCAGGAGGACCAATCCCTTCGCGGGTTTCTCGGTCTTCCAGGTGAAATTCGCCATCAGTTGTCCTCCTGCCAATTTTGCGACAGTCGTGCCATGATTTCTCGCAATCCGTCGGATTCCGCCTGACCGAAGCTGGCCACCCCCAGACGAGGACGGACCCAAGTCCGCTCCCCCGTCGGCAACGCCACTTCGCGCCCCAGACGTTCGCGGATCTTTCGCCCCACCAGCACGCCGTTTGCTTCGACGGTCATGGGCAGGACGATCAAGATCCGGTTGTAACCCAGGCTGCCCACGAAATCGACCTCGCGCAGTTGCGATCGGAGATCGCCCGCCAGGACGTGGAACAGCCCTCTCAATTCGATGCCGTGCGCTTCCAAGGACTCCTTGTCCTCGGGCAACCCTTGAAACGAGACCAGCATGGCGGAAAACGGAACGCCGTAACGCGATGCTCTGCGGGTTTCGTAACGCAGGAAGAATTCTGCCACGGCCTTGGGGTAGACTCCGGCAGGCAGGTCGCGCGAGGCCGCGCGTTCGCGCTCTTCGCGAAGACGGTTTCTGACCTTCTCCGCGATCTGATGTCCGATCTGCTGGGCCAGTTCGTCTGTGCCCACAAGATTGAACGCCATCTCCAGGATGCCTTCGATTTCGGCTTCGTCCTGGATGAGCTCGCCAAGCGCGCCCGCCTTGGTTTCGATGGTCCCGTTGGGATCCCTCAGCTGTCCCGCCAACACCTTCGCCTTCAAGTCCGTTAGCGTACGCGTGGCGCGAAGATCGAGCTTGCGCATCATGTTGCCGCGGACTTCGGGCGCCATGTCCTTGCTTGACAATTCCTGTCGAACTTCGGCCTGCAAGCGATTGTATGTCTGGACGGCACCGGCGACTTCCGAGGGCGAGTCGCCCACGTCGTCGGTGATCTTCTGGCCCGTGCGATCCATGGATTCCAGCAGCGACTGCAGAGCGGCATCGCCGGTGGGATCGCCACCCGCGCGTCGAATTTCGGAAGCCACCACCAGCAAGCGAGCTGCGCCGCGCGGATCCTTGCGCAACTCGGAAAGGATTTCGTCGGGCGAGACCCCCATCTCCGAAGCCGCGGCGGCGAGTTCTTCCAAGGCCTTGTCGCCTTGCACAACCACCGACAATTCCTTCACCAGCCCGTACCATTCGGGGAGCCCGCATCCGGCCGACAGCAGCGTGTCCTTGAGCTTGGGCAGAATCCGTCGCAACTCTTTCTTGCCCGGCACCACGCGCCCCAGCACGTGCGCCACGCGACGGGAATTGCCCTTCGACGCCTTGAATTCCTCGAGGATGATCCGGCAAACCGTCTGATCGAAAGCCCCATCGGTGGCGGCTTCGACCTCCTCTTCCGCAAGCCCGGTTTCCAAGGTCTTCTGCGACTTCACCATGGACAGCATCTCGCCGCGCATCGCGTAGATCCCGGCCAGGAGCTCTTCCACGGAAAAGCCTTGCTTGGCTTGTTGGGTTGCGAAATGCGAAAGCACGTTCATGACCATCTGGCCCATGCCTGCCGCACGCGCCTGGGGAGCCACACCTTGTGTGTTTTCGAGGGCCGCACGCCCCAATGCCTGGGGGTCGGCCAGCAGTTGCACCAGCGCGACGTTGCCTTCAAGCTCCTGAGCGGTCAAGCGCCCCACCATCGCCTTCAAGACGATATCTTCGAATCGGTCTTCGCCGCCGCCTTCGCCTGGTCCCGTGGATCCGGCGAAACCCGCACCCCCTCGAACCACGCCCGCGTTGGCGACGACCTCGTCGCCGCGAACCGCGCGCATCGAAATCTGGTTGATCTCGAGCCTGGAGCCACCGCGTCCCTGGTAGTACTTCAGGAAGCTTACCGGGTCGGGATGGGTGAGCGCGCTGGCATCGACCAGGGTCGCGAAATCCTGGGCAGTGAAATTGGAAGCCAAGGTGATCGACTCGATCTTGAATCGACGCAGGTGGTCGGCAATCCGTCGGTTGTTCGGTTGGTACATCACATCGGCACCATCCACGAAGAACATCGCCTCCATGAGCTGGATGTTCAACGTGCCGCTGCGCTGGATGGCCGCACGGAACAACTCCCACACACGCGGGATGGTTTCCTGCACCAATGGATGGTCGAACGCATAGGAGAA
>JBDKGS010000066.1:0-16456 GCA_039798065.1 Fibrobacterota bacterium
CCCCAGCCCGCCGGCCTCCTGCATTCAGGCACGCGCCCTTGATGCCGTGCAGAATCTGTCCACAGGTGTCGCCCGGAGAGTCCGCGGCCCCGGCCAGGGCGGCTTTCTGCTCCTGTATGGTCTTCAGGAACACCTTCAGGATCCGATCCAGCAATCCAGAGTTTCCCTGCAGGCGCCGCAACAGATCTTCGCGATCGAAAACCGGCTGTTCGAACACATGCGCATCGACAGTTTCCGTCACCGATGCCTGCACGTCCGGTGCATCCAGGAATCGTCCCATCGCCGCCGCCAGCGCCTCGGGAACCACCGGCTTGGAGATGTATTCGTCCATTCCGGCATCGATGCACTTCAGCCGGTCGTCCCGGGTCGCATGCGCGGTCAACGCGATCACGGGCAGCCGCTTGCGATGCATCTGCGCCTCCCGCTCGCGCAATCGCCGGGTGGCATCGTAGCCGTTCAAGACCGGCATCTGGCAATCCATGAGAACCATGTCGATTCCACCTCGCTCCAAGCGTTCCAACGCTTCTTTCCCGTCTGAAACCGTCTCGGAAGAGAATCCCATGTTCTGCAGGATTCCTTGCGCAACGGCCTGGTTGACTTCGTTGTCTTCCACGATCAGGATCCGCTCGGAACGCACGATGGATGCGGCTTTGTGCTTGGATGCCACCGGACCACGGTTCACAAGCGGAATCCCGGAAAGCAACGCTCCCATTAAGGCGACCAACTCGCCTTCGTGGACCGGCTTGGAAAGCCAACCGACGTTCTTCCAACAACGCTCCTCCATTCCCGATTGGATCGCCGGCCCGGCGATCAGGACCACCGGGCAGGCCGGAGCCTTCAGGAAAACGTCCAGAAGATCTCCTCCGCGCGGCTGATCTTCCCCCAGCGGCTCGACATCGAGGATCATCAGCCGATACCCCACCCCATCGGTTTCGGCCCGAGCCAGCTTCTCGGCGGCATCCTGTGGGCCTTGGGCTTCCACGACAACCGCATTCCAGGCGCGCAGGAATCTTCCCACCTGATCTCTAATGGCCGCGCTGGACGAGGCGAGCAGGATGCGACGCCCCCGCGGCGATCCACCTTCCGGCCACGCGATCTCCTTGACAGATTCCGTCTGCACATCGAACAGGGCCGTGAACCAGAATGTGGAACCCACCCCTTCCTCGGAATCGAATCCGATTTCGCCATTGTGCAGACTCACAAGCTCCTTCGAGATCGCCAAGCCAAGTCCTGTTCCACCGAACTTGCGCGTCGTCGACACGTCGACCTGGCTGAATGCGTGGAACAGCGCATCTCGTTTTTCGGCAGGGATTCCGATACCGGTGTCGGCGACCTCGAACCGCGCGTGCAAGGTTCCTTCGCGCCTCCACGACGATCCCACATGGATGCGGACATCCCCGGTGCGGGTGAATTTGATCGCGTTCCCCGCCAGGTTCAACAGAATCTGTCTGAGCCTCCCGGGGTCGCCGATCAAGTTGTCGGGAAGATCGTCATCGACCACCGCCACCAACTCCACGCCCTTCTTGGCGGATTGCGTCCACAGCAGGCCGGCCACCCCCTCGACAACCTCCCGCAGGCTGAAGGGAATCGATTCCAATTCCATCTTGCGAGCTTCGATCTTTGAAAAATCGAGAACGTCGTTGATGATCGAAAGAAGCGACTCGGCGCTGAATCGCACCGTCTGCGCGATGCGTCGCTGGTCCCGATCCAGATTCGTTTCCAGCAACAGCGCAGTCATCCCGATCACCCCGTTCATGGGTGTTCGGATCTCGTGGCTCATGTTCGCCAGGAATTCGCTCTTCGCCAGATTGGCCCGCTCGGCTTCTTCGGCAAGGAACCTCGCCTGCGCGCTGGTCTCGGCCAATTCCTCGTTCATTCGGGACAACTCGCCCCGTGCGACACGTTCCTCGGTGATGTCGGTGAAAACCGTCACCGCCTGGATGGGTAGATCGTTCCCCTCCTGGAAACGTGGATAGGCATCGACCTTGAGCCATCTGGTTTCGGCGCCCCCATGGCCCATCACTCCCATGATTTCGCCCATCACCGGTGCGCCGTAACGCAATACTTGCTGAGCGGGGTGTTCTGCCTCGGGAAGATCCTCGCCGTCTTCCCGGATCGGCCGCCAATGCGCATGGGCCAAATCGTTTCCAGCCATCTGCTCCAGTGTCGTCCCCAGGATCATTTCCGCCGCCGGATTCGCCTGGACCGCGCCCTTGCCCTGTTCGTAGATGACCACGCCCTGGGCCATCGCCCGAAAAAGCATCGCGAACTGCTCCTTGCCTTCGCGCAATTCCGCTTCCGTGTCCTTGCGACGGGTGACGTTCTGGTTCACGGCAACCACCGCCTCCAGATCGCCCATCGGGGTCAACATGGGGACCACGGTCGTCTCTAGACAGAATCCGACATCGTGCTTGTCCTTACCCTCGATTTCGCCGTGCCAGACTTCGCGCTGCGCCAGGCGCTCCCAGATCGATCGGAAGGGTTCTTCGCTTCTCGACGAACGACCTATGATCTCCAATGGCAACCCGACCGGGTCGTCGTCGTATCCCAACAACGTCCGGAATTTGTCATTGCTGTACGTGATGCATCCGTCGGGATCGCAAACCACCACGATGGCGTGCTGGTCGAGCGCGAATTTTTGCTGCCCGACGTGGTGAGCGTATTCCTTTGCGGTTTCCAGCGCCCTTTGCAAGGCGTTCTCGTTGCCGTCGAATTCCTGACGAAGGCCTTCCACGATCGCGAGGCAACGACGGTACCGCAAACCCACCACAACCAAGGCCACAGCCAGCAGGATCGCGGCCGCCAGAAAAAAAATCGTCATGGGAGCATTCTACCGTTCCCATCGGATCCAAGCCAGTCTTCAGCTCCTGCCTGGGCAAGGACAGTCGGATCGCACCGGGCACCCTTTGCAGCTCCCGATATGCTCTTGGCAGGCAGGTCCAAAACGCCCCCGCGCCAACACGGTTTCCAACGGCACCCACAACGATGCAGGATCGCGTTCGAAAGCTACACTCGAACGAGCCTCGAACCACTCCTGCTTTTTCCCCACCGACAGGTCGGACCAGCCCCCTGGCAGCCATCCCAGGCTTCGCAGCGGCCGTTCGACCGCGGCCACCGGCAACACCAGGGCTTCCCTGGCCGTTTCGCTCCAGCCCATGTTTCCAAGCTCGCCACGCACCACCCATCGCGCCAGTCTCCAGCCCTTCACCTTGGACGGCGATCTCGAGCCCATCCACGGCAACTCGCGCGCCATGGCGTCGACCAGCTCCGTCGGCCCGACAAATCCCGTCTGCCATGACGGAATTTGTCCGTGCGCGCGCAGGAAGTCGGAAACCGAGAGCACCCATCCGGCCAACGCGTCCTTGTGCGGCCATTCCGCCAGGAAGCCCATTTTGCAGGCGCGCTCCAGTTCGGTCCAATCCTGGGAACCCAAGGAGAGGAGCCGATCGCCCAGCCTGTGCGACAATTCCCGCAACAGCTTGGCCAGGGCCCCCACCCCGATATCCTGCCCCAACACGGTGGCCAGCAGGGCCGCCGACGGTTTGACGGAATCCGGCAACGCGTCGAGCACGGCAAGTCGGGGATCGCGAACGGCGCCGAAGACGCGACACAGTCCTTCCAGACCGGAATCCAGCGAGCTGCGCCCCGGGGTCACGCCGGCAGCGAAAGCGCCCGGCCCATGCGGACCGGCTCGTCGGTGACAGGAACCGTCGCGCCTGCGCAAGCCTCGGCAAGCTGCTTGTCGAGCAGCAGGACCACTGTCGAACCCAACTCGAAAACCCCGAGTTCATCGCCCTTGGCGACCGCGACAGGACCGTCGTGGGGAGTCCAGGCTCCCGTCTGGGAAAAGCCCAGTTCGCGGTTGCAGGTCAGGCGGATGCTCCCCACGTTGTACGCACCCACCATCACGGCAACGGCCATGCCTTGCGGAGTGCGGACAGAAACCGACGAGCGTTCGTTTTTCACGAACACGCCGGGAATCCCCTGCACGGCACCCTTGTTGACCGGCCACAAGTCGCCGGGGATGTGCCGTGCACCCACCAGCTCGCCACCCACCGCATGATGCACGCGGTGGTAATTCCACGGAGCCAGGTAGATGGTGCAAAACGCCCCACCCTCCAGGGACTTCGCCAACGCCGGGTCCTGCAGGAAATCGGCCACATCGTAGGGGATTCCCTTGGCCTGCAGGACGGTGCCCTGACAAATCCCGCCCCATTGCCCGAAAGCACCGTCGCTGGGTGCGACCAGTGGCGTATCGGCCAAAGGCCGGGTTTCGGGACGGATTTCTCGCGTGAAGAAATCCTGGAGACTTGCGTAATCCCCGCGGAGCGTACGCCTGGCTTCGGACAGGTCGATCTTCGGGAAACCCGCATGGAACGCCCTGATCGAGGCTCGGGCGAAACAGCGAGGCCGTTCGATGCGCGTGATGCGACCGAAGAGGCGTGACAGGAATACTCTGGGCAGAATTCGTAGCAAGGTGATCACAATGGTTGGGGAACGTAGCTTTTCCATGACATGGACATCCGCATCGCCTTCCACGGAAATCGCGCCTGGAAGATCGGGAACCTCCCCGATCTGCGCAAGGTCGCCCTCAAAGTCCTTCGATCCGAAGGGGCGACAGGTCCTGTCGACATCGTCTTCCAATCGCCCGCCGAGCAGCGCGCCTTGAACCTCCAGTGGCGTGGACTGGACCGCACCACGGACGTCCTGTCCTTCCCCTACGGCGAACCGGAACTCTTCGGCGAGCTCTACATCGATCCCGTGCTGGCCGCAGAACAGGCGGTACGGTACAAGCACGACCTCCATCGCGAACTGCGCCGACTCGTGACGCATGGATGTTTGCATCTATGTGGCCACGACCATCATACCACCAGTGAACGCATGAAGATGCGCGCTCTGGAACGCAAGTACGATCCACCGGAGAGCAAGTGATCCTCCCTCTGTGCACATCCATCGCTGGACTCGTTTTTTCCGCGCATTTCTCCACGGTGCGCACGGTACTCGGTCTGTTCCAGCGTCCCGGCTACATCCCTCCCGAGGGTTGGCAGAATCTGGAACGCCGCACCCGCCTTCGTCTGGAGGATCCGTCGTTTCCTGTCACCGTGAGCCTGGGCCGCTCCCTGGGCACTCTCATGTTCGTACTGGGCGGCTGGAACACCTTGTTCGAGCACGAACAACCGGCATTGCTGCAGGCGACACTCGCCGCCCTGGCGCTGCTCCTGCTTCTCTACCTGTTGGGCGATTTCTTCCCGCGCCTACTTGCACGCCTTCGCGCGGAGCGCCTGCTCGTGCATTCGCTGCGCCTGCAGGGGCTTCTTGCGCCGTTCTTCTCTCCGTTCTCCTTGCCGGTGGTGAGGATGCGCAAGCTTCTGGAAAAGTTGTTGGGCTGGGATGGCCGGTTCGAATTCCTCAACGACGAAGAGCGCGCCAAGGTCGCGGAAGCCAAGGCGGAAAATGTCGTCGACCCCTCGGCGGTGGAGCACCGGATCATCCGCGCCGCGCTGGACCTGGGCGAAACCCGCGTGCGTGAAATCCTCACGCCGCGACTTCAGGTCGTGGCCATCGCCAGCGATCTCGACAAGGCGGAGATCGCCAACACGCTGCGGAAATCGAAATATTCCCGGATCCCCGTGTACGCTGCCGATCTCGACCATGTGGTGGGCATCCTCCATGCCAAGGATCTGGTCGGATTGTCCGCGTCGGAATGGGAACTGGCCGCTCTGATGCGCCCCGTGGTCCACGTGCCGGAATCGCAGCTGGTCCCCGACCTGCTTCGCACCCTCCGTTCCCGCCAGTCCCACCTGGCGGTCGTGATCGACGAACACGGCGCGATGTCGGGAATTGTCACCATGGAGGACGCTCTGGAAGAAATCGTGGGCGAGATCCGCGACGAAACCGACGAAGAAGAGCCTTTGCTGAAGTCCATCGGCGGCGGTGCCTACCTTGCCGCGGGACACGCCCGCATCACGCAAATCGAAGACTACCTCGGTCGCGATGCGCCACCGTTGCCTTCGCCTCCCGACGGAGTCGAAGCCGACACCTTGGCTGGCCTGTTCCTGGCCTTGGCCGGTAGGCTTCCCGAGCCCGGGGCGACCGTGATCGTGGGCTGGTGGGAAATGACCGTGCTGGAACTCGACGGCAACCGGATCAGCCGCCTGAGACTCCTTCGATTGCCGGATTCCGTCACCGGTGCGCAGCTGGAGTCGCATCCGGGCTCCACCACCGACGACTCCGGATCCCGGACCGACTGACCCCGGCTAGGCTTCCAGCTCCCGGCGGACGGATTCCGACGAAGGCAGATTCTGTCGCGCCAGCTCGACGGGCGATCCGGAAAACAGGATCTGTCCTCCATCCCGGCCCGCGCCCGGCCCCAGTTCCACCAGGTGGTCGCAGCGCGCCATGAGCACCGGGTCGTGGGTGATGGCCACCACGGTGCCGCCCGCGGCGGCCAGCCCATCGAAGATCTTCCCCAGCCGTACCGTGTCCAACGGATGGAGTCCTCTCGAAGGCTCGTCCAGGACCCACAGAGTGCGCTTGCGCGCGTTGCCGCCCACCGATGAGGCCAGCCGCAGCCGCAGCGCCTCGCCGCCCGAAAGCGAGTCGGAGCGGCGCCCTGGCGACAAGTGGCCCAACCCCGCCTCGCAAAGCCTCCTGCACAAGGCCCCAAGCGATGGATGATTGACAAAAAGCGTCTGCAGCTGCTCCAGCGGAGCCGCCAGGACGTCGGCCATCGACAATCCCTTCCAGCGGACGGTAAGCGTCTGGGCATCGAATCGCGCCCCGTCGCAACGCGAACACGGAACCCAGGCGTCGGGCAGCAGGTGCAACTCCACCTTTTCCTCGCCGATCCCGTCGCAGGTCTCGCATCGTCCGCCGCGAACGTTGGGGGAAAACCTCGCCGCGGTCCATCCGCGCAGCTTCGAGTCGGGAAGCGACGCGTAGAGCGAACGCAGATCGTCGAGCATGCCGGAAAGCGTCGCGACCGTGGACCGGACCGAACGGATCCAATCGCCTCCCGGCTCCACCACCGATACCTCGTGGAGCTCGCCCTCCAGGGCAACCGAGCCGAACTCCAAGGGCGCCCCTCGACCCGACAATTTCTGACTCAACGCCGGCGCGAGAGTGTCCAGCACAAGAGAACTCTTGCCCGCCCCCGACACCCCGGTCACCATGGTCAAGGCACCGAGCGGGATCTCCAAATCCACGTCGCGCAGATTGCGGCCGCGCGCGCCGCAAAGCAGGATGCGCCCCCGCGTCGGCAACTCCAGCCGGGACGCCGGCCGCGATCTTCCCGACAACCAGCGCCCGCAAGGAGTGTCGGCTCCCGCCAGTCCCGACGCGGCACCCGAGTACAAAATTTGTCCGCCCGCTTGGCCCGGACCCGGCCCGGTCTCGACCACCCGATCGCTTCTCTCCAGCGATCTCAAGTCGTGTTCCACCACCACCAGCGTGGCGCCCTGGTCGCGCAACCGGGCGAGCAAGGCGTGGACCGGCGGCAGATCGAGCGGATGCAACCCCGTGGTCGGTTCGTCGAGCACGTAGGCCAATCCCGAAAGCGGCGCGCCCACCAACGCCGCCAAACGGGCGCGGCGCTCTTCGCCCTGCGACAATGTCGCGGCGGTCCTCCCCAGCGGCAGGTAGCCAAGCCCCAGATCTCGCAGCGTTTCCAATCGTCGACGGATTTCGTCGACCAGTTCGCCGCAAGGCCCCGATGCCATCGTATGCCAGATTCCGTCATTCACGACCACCAGCGCGTCCGAGACCTCCAGCTTCCACAGCCCGGGAAGGGAGATTCCTCCGATGCGGAACCATCCAGCCTCCTCGCGCAGCCCGGATCCTTCGCAGGCCGGGCAATCGGCGCCATCCGGCCTCCCCGCTCCCTTGCAAACCGGGCAGGCCCCTTGGGCGCTGCGCCGCGAAAACAACGCGGGCGAGGCCTTCGGCGCCATGCGGCCGGTGGCCAGGCAACGCGGACGCGCCGAGACGGAAACCGTCAAGCCGCCCAGCGCATCGCCGATCTCCAGCGAGCACAGGTCGCCGCCCAGCCGGAATGCGGAAAGGATCGCTTCGGAAAGGCGCAGTTGGTGGCGTTCTTCCAGCTTCAACCGGTCGACCACGATGCGCAAGCCATCCACCGGCGTTCCAGGTTCCAGACTTTCCAGTTCGACGGAATCCGTCCCAACCACGCCGCGCACGAATCCGCGCCGGATCCAGGTGCCGGGAGCCGGGTCGTCGGGCCTGAACAGGACTTGCACCTTCTCGCCCGGGTGCTCCCGCACGAATCGTTCGGCCGCCAGCGGAGCGGACATCCCCACCATGGCATCGCCGGTCGCCGGAGACACAGGAGTGGATGCCGCCGCCCAGACGGCCACCAAGGGTTCGTGCAGACCCGAAAGCGCGGCCAAGGTGGACCATGGCCCGGCATCGGACGTTTCCTGTCTGAGTGCGGCCGTGGGCACCAGGCCCGTGGCGGAGTCCATGGGAGGTCTGGGTAGCGCATCGGACAATCCGCGACGCCAACCCGGCAAAGTGGACAGCCACCTCCGTTCCGCCTCGGCGTGCAGGGTATCGAAGACAAGACTTGTCTTCCCCGATCCAGAAACCCCGCAGACGGACGTCCACTCCCCGATCCGGAACTCGGCGTCCACCGAACGCAGATTATGGGTGCGGACGCCCTTCAGCTCCATCGATGCATTCCCCGAAACGTCCCGTTCAGCCCTTCGCTTCCAGGAGCTTGCGCACCCGGCGGACCAGATCAGGCCGATCGAACGGCTTGGTGATGTAATCGGCGGCACCCATCACGTGCAAACCCACCATCAGGTCGATGGGCTTGTTGCGGCTGGTCAGGAACACGAACGGAACCTTCTCCAGCGACGGCACCTCGCGCAAGGCGCGGAATACCTGGTGTCCATCCATTCCCGGCATGACAAGATCCGTCAAAACCAGTTCCGGCAGGAATTCCTTGGCCGCTTCCACGGCCATCTCGGGAGCCAGCTCCACGCGCACTTCGTGGTTGTCGGCTTCAAGCACCAGCCGGATCACGTTGGCCATGTCCTCTTCGTCGTCCACCACAAGGATCCTAGCCACTTTTAACCCCCAGTCGAAGATTTCTGCCGCAGTTCGGTCGCCAGCCAGCCCCACGAATGGCGCGCGGCGTACCAACCCAGACCCGCTCCGACCAGGTCGGCCGCTGCGGGAATCCATTGGGGCAACGCGGCCATGGATCCGACGATCTGACAGATTCCGCCAACCAGGACGAACCCCGATGCCACGGGAAAGAGCACGATCGGCCCGACGTCGTCGCGCATGGCGCGGCCCAACCGGACGGAAAGCCGCCATACGATGACGAGCAGGATGCTCAGCGCCAGATGCCAGAGGAAGTTTCCGTAAGGGATCATTGGCGAGGCCCCATCATCACGAACCAAAGCCAGAACGTTCCGACCGCCAGGAACACGGCGCCCGCCAGGCTCGACATGTCGCCCACCAGCGGATGAAGTCCCGGAAGATGGGACAGAATCTGCCCCAAGAACCCTAGGCCAGCACCCACCGCCAGCAACCAACCCTGCGTGCCTTCGCCGAACTTGCGCTGGTAGAACACGCCGATGGCTAGACCCACCAGGGCCAGCGCGGCAAGCGACGCGGATGCGGTTATGGCCAGTATCGTGTTCATCGTTTGCGTCCGAACGCCTCCACGAAGGCCTGGGCCTTGCTCTTGCGAGGAGCGCCACCCAGGATTCCTTCCTGGCCGTCGAACTTGTCCTCGATCACGATTCCGCCTTGCGCGATGCGGTAGCGACGGATGTCGTTGGCGTGGTAGGTGCCTCGCATCTTGAGCACGAGCATGGCCTTCGAGACCGCGCTCTCCAATTCCACGTAACGCAACACGATGAACGAATCGACGACGAACGGCGAACGGCTGATGGAATTGGTGTCACCGAGCAGATTCCCGTTTTCGCGCAGGAAGATGGTCGTGCAACCTTCGCGCTTGAAAGCCGACACCAAGCGGAACTCGATGTCGCGCAATTGGAACGAATCGTCGGTGAGGAACTCGAAATGGCTCAAGCTGTCGATCACGACGCGCTTGATGCAAAATTCCTCGATCTCGCGCTCCAAGTCGCCGTCGACCTCCTCCAAGCTCTGGATGAGTTCCATGGGCGTGGTGAAGCGGATGCGCAGCTGGCCTTCGGCCTCGTACTTGCGCAGATCCCAACCCATGCGGGCCGCGTCGTTGTACAATTGGGCCGGAAATTCCTCGAAGGTCACGTAGAGCCCGGCTTCGCCGCGCTCCTCGATCCCCTTGATCAGAAACTGGAGTCCGAGCGTGGTCTTGCCCGTGCCCGGCGCACCTTCGACAAGATTTGCCGAACGCTCGACAAATCCCCCTCCGATCATGCGGTCCAATCCTTCGATACCCGTGGCGATCCTGGTCAACGGCATCACAGCCTCCCGGTGGCTCGAAACAATCGACGAATCACAGCCTTCTGGGCATGCAATCGGTTTTCCGCCTCGTCGAAGCATACCGCTTTTTCACCATCCATCACAACATCGGTGATTTCCTCCCCGCGGTGGGCGGGAAGACAGTGGCTGACGAGGGCTTGCGAGCCCGCGGCGTCGAGGAGTTCGGAATTGATCTGATAAGGCAGGAAATGTCCGGTCTTGGCGTCCTTCTGGCCTTCCTGGCCCATGGACACCCAAACGTCGGAGTACAGGAAATCGGCGCCGCGTACGGCGGCCTTGGGGTCGTGGACGGTCTCGAACCGGGTCCCGCGCTTCTTGAACTCGGACAGAACCTGACGCGAAAAGGTTTCGGGCAGTTCGAACCCTTCCGGGCAGGAAAGCACGAAATTCATGCCGCAAAGCCCGGCCAATTCGGCGAGCGACCGCGCCACGTTGTTGCCGTCGCCCACGAACACCACCGTGAGGCCTTCCAGGCTGCCGCGATGCTCGCGAGCTGTCTGGCCAAAGGCGAGCGCCTGGCATGGATGCGAGACGTCGGTGAGGGCGTTGACGACAGGAATCTTCGCAAGCTTGGCGAGATTCTCAACCAACTCGTGCGAGAAGGTTCGGCAGACCAGCACGTCCAACCAGCGCTCGAGGTTGCGCGCCACGTCGGCCAGACTTTCGCGCTTGCCGATGGCGATGGTTCCGGCATCGAGCTGGAGAGCTTGGCCGCCCTTCTGGTTCATGGCGACTTCGAAGGTCACGCGCGTGCGCAGCGACGGCTTCTCGAAGTAGAGCGCCGCGGTGCGTCCGGCGAATTCCGTATCCGGTCCGTGCTGGCGCAGGCGCGCCTTCTGCGTGGCGGCGTCGTCCAGCAATTCGTGGACGGCTTGTTCGCCCAACGGCAGTAGATCGATGAGGTCTTTCTGGAGATTCATGACGCCCCGGATTACACGGACAGAGGAAAGAGGGGAAGATAATCACTGCGGCACTTCGGACGGAACTTGTTCATGGCTCCGTCCGAAGGAAGCCACTTCTTGTCATGGTCGGCTCGCGGACTCGGCTCCACCCTTAACCAGTCAGCGCTTCACTGTACCTTTCTTTCCATGCCAGACGCAACAAGTCCCAACCGGGTCGTTCTCGTGGAACCGGAAATCCCGGAAAATGTCGGATTCGTCGTGCGAGCCATGGCGTGTTTTGGATGGACGGATCTTGCCATCGTCGGGAATCGGCCCGATCGGGAATCGGCCGCCTACCGCACGGCCACCATGGGCAAGGAGATCCTGGATTCCTGCACCGTTCATACAAATCTTGTCTCGGCTTTCGGTGACGCCCGCACCACGGTGGCCTTCACTCGACGCCCGCACCAGAAAGGCCTGGTCGCCCTCCCTCATCTCGCGTCCACCACCGCAGGGCTGGAAACGCCTTGGGCATTGGTCTTTGGCCGCGAATCGATCGGACTCACTTCCGACGAAGTGATGGCCTGCGACATCGCCTGCAACATTCCCACCGTCCACACCACCGGATCGCTGAATCTGGGACAAGCCGTGGCCGTGGCGTTGGCCGGATTCCACGCCATCCCGGCGCGCACTGTACAAGATCCGTCAAGAGGCACCGCGCTGGCTTCGCTTCGCGAGTCATGGGTCAAAGACATCATGGCCAATGCGGAAGCGATGCTCCACCCGGCCCGTCGGGAGGCTGGCAGACGGCATTTGGCGGCACTTCTGCGCCGCATGCGCCCTACCCGCGAAGAACTCCGTTTTCTGACATCCTTCCTTGCGAAACTGGCTGGAGAACGTCCAAAACGTTGATTTTCCAACACTTGGAACGCCCCGACGCCTCCAAACCCGCCTGGAATGGGCCCTCAAGGTTTCACAAAACCCGCAAAAGCCCATTGCAAGCCATTTGGTTCGGTGATATGTTCCTGTTGTCGCGCATTTCGCGCTCGACGCGAACCAATCCTCCACACCATCCAATAGGGAGCCCCATGAACAAGACCGATCTCGTCGCCAAGGTCCAGGAACTCGCCGAACTCGAAAGCAAGGCTGCCGCCGAACGCGCTGTCAGCGCCGTTCTGGAAGCCCTCACCGCAGGCCTCAAGGCCGACGGCACCGTCGCCCTCGTCGGCTTCGGCACCTTCGACGTCAAGGAGCGCAAGGCTCGTACCGGCGTGAATCCCGCCACCGGCGAAAAGATCAAGATCGCGGCCTCCAAGACCGTCGGCTTCAAGGCCGGCAAGGCTTTGAAGGACGAGTTCAACAAGGCCAAGGCCGCCAAGGCCGCCAAGAAGAAGTAATACCTCCCGAGGCGCACAACGCCTTTGGAAACCAAGCCCTCCGACACGCAAGTGTCGCGAGGGCTTTTTTGTTGTCGATTCCGCTCAAGTCGGTGGACGCCCCGACCGATAAAGCACCCCACCGACGAATTCCGAGAAATCCCCCTTTCTCCCTCCCGAGGCGAATGATTTCTCGTTGAACAACGATCGCCAAAACATCCGATGCGTTCTCCGCGAAAATTCCGCTCAGGTTCCCAAGCGCGGAAGCCGAAAAGTCGCGGCCCGAACTTGCGACAGTTTCTGTCAATTGCGGCCCGGTCGACGAATTCGCTAAAGCGGCGCCTCGTCCTTGCCGATGATGCGCGATTGACACATTCCGTCATACGCGTCCCCGCCCCGACGAAAACAGTCGGAGATGCTCAAGATCGGAGCCGGGATTTCCGATAGAGGATGTACGAGCGAACGGGATCGAACGGCGGGGCATACCTCCGAAAGATCCCGGGAACTTCGGAAACGGGGCGGCAAGGACGCTGCCCTAGTCGGGAACCACGCAAGGAGGATGTGTCATGCGTATCTATAACAACGTCAACAGCGTCAACATTCAGAACACCTTGGGCACCACCCAGGGGAACATGACGAAGTCCCTCGAGAAATTGTCTTCGGGACTCCGGATCAATCGCGCCGCGGACGACGCGGCTGGCTTGTCTGTGTCCGAAGGTCTGCGTTCGCAGATCCGCGGATCCAACATGGCACAGCGAAACGCCAACGACGGTCTGGCAATGCTGCAGATCGCGGAATCGGGTACCCAACAAATCACGGATTCGCTCCAGCGAATGCGCGAGTTGGCGGTCCAATCGTCGAACGGCACGTACACGAACACGGACCGCGGGTACATCGACCAGGAATACAATGCGCTCGCGTCGGAAATCACGCGTATCGCCAACGCCACGACATACAATGGCATCCAACTGCTGTCGACAACGACGGCATTCTCGTTCCAGATCAGCGCCGCATCCACCGGCGCCAGCTCCACCATCAGCTTCACCCCCACCGATCTCTCCACGGGCCTGTCCTTCGGCGGCGTTTCCACGCAGTCGACCGCGCAGGTTGCCATCTCCCAGATCGATTCCATCCTGTCTTCGGTCCTGTCGCTTCGTTCGAACGTGGGTTCGACGATGAACCGGCTGACCACCACCGTCTCCAACCTTGGCGACATGGTGACCAACCTGACGGACGCCGAAAGTCGAATCCGCGATACCGACTTCGCGAAGGAGACCATGCAGTTCACTCGAAACCAGATCTTGACACAATCCGCCCAGAGCATGTTGAGCCAGGCCAACCAGCTCCCATCGGCCGTGTTGAGCCTGCTGCGCTAGCTCTCACTCCGCAGGAAGAGAGATTCCCGACAAGACCGCCCCGCACCGGGGGCGGTCTTTTGTTTCTTTGTGTCCATGCGCCTATCGGCCTGCCTCATCACCCGCGACGAGGAGGGAACGCTCCCTCGCTGCCTGTCGTCCCTCTCCGGGGTCGTGGACGAAATTTGTCTGCTCGACACCGGCTCGAAGGACCGGACGGTCGAGATCGCCCGATCCTTCGGGGCCGTGGTCGGATTCCGTCCATGGGACCAGGATTTTTCGGCCGCGCGCAACGCGGGCCTGGAGCTCGCCACCGGCGACTGGATCCTGCAGATCGACGCCGACGAGGAGATCGACCGCGACAGCGTTACCCGACTGCGCGAGGACCTCGAATCGGGCCCGCCATGCCGCCTGGTCGATGTCCTGCTCCTCGACGGCACCACCATGCCCGGCACGGTGAAACTGCCGCGGCTCTTTCGGCGCGACGACAAGATCCGTTATCGACGCCCGGTGCACGAATCGGTCCTCGATTCCCTGGCCGACGCGGATCTGCCTTCGCCGGTCGCGTGCGAACTCAAGCTTGTCCACCACGGCTACCAGCCCCAAATGGTGGAAAGCCGCGGCAAGTTCGAACGGAATCTGTCCATCCTGCGCGCCGCCCGCGATCGCGGCAACGTCGACGCCTACGACCTCTACAAGCTCGCAACCACGCTTCCCACCTGGGATCGCGCCGGCGAACGAACCGCCGCGCTCGAATCGGCGTGGAAAATGGGGATGGAAGCCAGCTCCGGAACCCGGGCGCAATGGCCTTGGTGGGATCGACTGGTGCAGTCCCTTTGCATGGATCTCGCGCGGCGCGGATTCCTGTCGCGCGCCGTGGAGATCGCCAACACGTCCATCGCTTCCGATCCGATCGCGCACCCCTTCGCTAGGACCGCCCTCGCCGAAATCCACCTCCGGGCCGGATTCGCGGGCCCGTGCAGGACGCACTGCGCCGCGGCGCTTGTCGAAATCCGGCAACAGACAGGATTTGTCGCCCTGGGCGGCAAGGAAGAAGCCGAACTGGAATGGATCGCCGCCCGAGCGGCCCAGGCATCGCGCGATCGCACCGCGTTCCTGGCCCACCTCGAACGCGCCGTGGAGCTGGGGTCCCTGGAAGGCCGATGCCTGCAGGCCGCCTGGAAGATCTCCGAAAAACTCGCCGAAGGTTGGAAGGAGCTCGATCTGCTGCTGCGTTCCGACGCGCGCCATCCTTCTGTGTTGCTGGTCGCATCGGAAGCTGCTCGCTCGCAGGGCGACCGTTCCACGTCCGACCTGCTGCTGGAACAATCCGCCCGGATCCCCTCCGACTCGGGTCGGATGGCGGATTGCCGCTTGTGGATGCGCGCTTGGCTCGACGGAAAGACTCCGGCGTTCGACTTGCCCCCGTTCGACGTCGAATCGGCCGCCATCCACTGCTTTCTCGCCATGTCGACCCTTGCTCCCTGGCGCCCCGATCCTTTCCTGCACCAAGGCTCGCTGCGCTCGGCGCTTGCCGACATCCTGGAGTCGCTGCTGGAAGCCGGACACGAGGATGCGGTGCGACGGTTCGCCAAAGGCGCGGCGACCCGCGACGCCGATCTTCCGGGAATCTCCGGACTCGTGGAAGACGCCTAGGCCGGATCCACCCGTTCGTCCGTCCCGATCGCCTCCAACACCCCGTATTTCAAGAGCCAATGCGCAAGCCAGGTCGCCTGCTCGACCGAGGTTCCCGTGCGGGAAGCGCACTGTGCGGCATGACTCGACAATTTCCGTCCACCCGTTCGCAACTCCAGGACCAGCGAGGTCAGAAGCCGTCCATCGGAAATCGGCATCATGTCCCCGAAGGTGGGAGGCATGGGAATCCTTCCCGCAAGGATTCCTGCGCCCAGTTCGGAGATCCGCACGACAGGATCCGTCGATTCCACCGGATCGGCGTAATGCCCGAAGGCGATGGCGGGATCGACGATGTCCGGATCGGTTCCCGCCCCTTTGCCCGGAACCTCCATGCCGTCGGCCTCGCGACGAAGATCCGACCAGATTCCGACGAGTCGTTCCACGACCGCCTTCCATGCGAACTTGGCGAATGCGACGTCGCGCCCGGCGGCGCCCATCCGTGCTGACAAATTCTGATCGTCCAGGAGCCGCTCCAGCGCCGAACGCAAGGCTCCCGGATCCACCGAGACACCTTGGCTCGCGGCCAGCTGCGCGATGTCCGGCTCCAGCACCGCGCGCAAGGCAGTCACGAAGTCCGGCACAGGCGCCCATCGCACCGGAACCAGGAATCCCGTGACACCGTCGTCCACCAGATCCTTGTACCCATCCCAACGTGACGCCACCACGGGCAATCCCGCCGCCATGGCCTCCA
>JBDKGS010000067.1:0-16237 GCA_039798065.1 Fibrobacterota bacterium
GTCGCACGCGCGCAAAGCGTCTTCCAGCGCAAACCTGCCAACCGGGAGTCGGCGATATGAAGATGGTCTGCCCCTTCTGTCATCGCCGCATCGATGGCGACTCCACCTACTGCATGTTCTGCGGCGAACGCGTGGCGGGCTCGCTCCAGCAATTGGCGAACTCCGAACCGCGCGCACCGACCGAGCTTCCTCCGGTCCCTCCCAAACCGCGAAACGCCGACCGTTACAAGGAACTGGTCATGATCGGCAAAGGCGGCATGGGCGAGGTCTGGTCGGCCCGCGACAGCCGATTGAACCGCAAGGTGGCCATCAAGCGAATCCTGGCCAAGTACATGAAGAGCTCTACGGTGCTTCACCGCTTTTTGCGCGAAGCCCGTTCCATCGCCCAGCTTTCGCACTACAACATCGTGCAGATCTACGAGCTGGAGCAGGACGAAACCGGCATCTACATCGTGATGGAGTTCGTGGACGGACAAAGCGTTCTGGAGCATTTGCGCCAGAAGGGTCCGTACTCCGTGGCGGAAATCGTCCCGATCTTGAGCCAGATCTGCGACGCGTTGTCGTTGGCGCACGAGCGCGGCATCATCCACCGCGACATCAAGCCGGCCAACATCCTGCTCACAACCGGCGGCGTGCCAAAACTTGTCGACTTCGGCCTGGCCCACGAGCCGGAATCCGACAGCACCGCTGTGGGATCGGTTCTGGGCACGGTGGACTTCATGGCGCCAGAACAACGCGTGTCGGCCACCAACGTGGACGGTCGCGCCGACGTGTTCGGCCTTGCCGCCACCGCCTACCAGATGATCACCGGCGAACGCCCGCGCCACCTCTATCCCGAACGCATCCCGGTGGAACTGCGCCAAACTCTTTTGATGGCGCTGGAAGAACATCCCGATCGACGGATTCCGTCAGCCGCCGAATTCAAGCGCCGCCTCACGGTGCTCGATTCGTCGTCGGATTCGTCGTCGGAAAAGGTGAACTGCCCGCGCTGCGGAAAGTCCAATCCACCCACGTTCCATTTCTGCGGATCGTGCGGACAAGGTCTGGTCAGCCGCGTGGAACAAAGCGGCAAGACCAACCTGATGGAACAGTTCAACCTGGGCGACCCTTCGGCGGGTTCGGCCGGGTAAGTGGTCAAACCACCGACAGCGCCTTGACCATTCGGTCGCCCCAGTCGTAGGGCGGCAGCTCCCACCAGCCATCGAACAGCGCTTCTTCGTCGCCATCCTCCAGGATGCTGTCGGGAGGCGGCAACATCACCGGATGGCCTTCCTCGGCCGCGACAGATTCCGTCGTGACCTCGGCATGGACCGAGGGCGCGCCCGCATGCTCGGCGGCATCTTCGTCGATGAGGGCACGCAACTCCTCGGCACCGAATTCGTTGTCGGGGTGGCAGGTGGCCACTTCCACGTACTCGCCGCACTGCTCGCGCACCAGGCTCCAGGCGTATTCCTCTTCCTCGGTCTCTTCGTCCGATTCGCCCACCAGAACCAGGTAGAACTCGCCATCGCGGTGCCGCCAGGCCTGGGGCTGTTCGAACTCCACCGTGTCGCCGAACTTCTCCAAAATCTCGGTCACCGAAATCTTGATCCAGTCCAGCTTGCCCGAGGCGTAGTGGTCCACCCACTCGCTGGGGAACAAGCCGTCCCACGAGACTTCCACCACGTCGCCGTCGACTTCTTCCACGCCGTAGTTGCGGGCCAGCTCCACGATCTCGCCCGATTCCACCTTGGATAGACTCCACCAAAGGTTTTCGTTGCCGGCTTCGTCCAGCTCGCCCCGGAGCACCACCATGTGCTCGCCATCGCCGGCCCGGAAGGCCAGCGGTTTTTCGTGAACGGTGGTGGTTCCGAACAAGCGACGGATTTCGGTGGGATCGAGCTGGCTCCAAGGACTTTGACTCATAGACAAGCAAGTGTAGGAAAGGTGGGTGGGTCGAACCGGTTAGGATTGGCTACTTTGAACCCCGATGGCTGAACAACGCGACGACAACAAGGGACCCGACCGGGATTCCGAACGTTCCTTTTTCCGCTTCCCTCGTGGCGGCGGATTGATCATTCTCCTGCTTCTGCTGGGTTTCCTCGCCATGCAGATCCTGTCGCCACAAGGCGACCCATCGAGCGACCTGTCGTACAACCAGTTCCTGTCGTTGATGCAGGACTCCGGCTACAAGGTGAAGAGCCTGTCCATCCTGCAGAGCCCCGACGGCGTGGAACTGCGCGGCAAACGCGAGCTCACCCCAAAGGAAAAGGAAGCCGCCGAGGCCCGTCCTTCCTGGATGCACCGGCCCGAGCACCGCGAATTCCTAGTCCGACTTCTGAACGTGGAAGACTCCACGCTCCGCAACTGGGCGGCCCAACGCAAGATCGAGATCCGCGTGGCCGAACACGGCAGCGATTGGATGGGCTACCTGCTGTACCTGTCGCCAGCATTGGTGTTCGTGGTGTTGTGGGTGCTCATGATGCGTCAAGGTCAGAACGGCCCCAAGGGGTTGTTCAGTTTTGGCAAGTCGAAGGCGCGCGTGTCGGGCAAGGACGTGCCCCGCGTGACGTTCGACGACGTGGCCGGTTGCGACGAGGCAAAAAACGAACTGGTCGAAATCATCGAATTCCTCAAGGATCCAGGTCGCTTCGATCGGCTGGGCGGAAAAATCCCGCGCGGCGTGCTTCTCATGGGCCCTCCCGGCACCGGCAAGACCTTGTTGGCAAAAGCTGTCGCCGGCGAAGCCAAGGTTCCGTTCTTCAGCATGTCGGGCGCCTCGTTCGTGGAAATGTTCGTGGGCGTTGGCGCAAGCCGCGTGCGCGACCTCTTCGAACAAGCCAAGAAGACCGCGCCTTGCCTCATTTTCATCGACGAAATCGACGCGGTGGGACGCCAGCGCGGTGCAGGCCTGGGCGGCGGACACGACGAACGCGAGCAGACCCTCAACCAGTTGCTCATCGAGATGGACGGCTTTTCCGGCAACGACGGCGTCATCATCGTGGCGGCCACCAACCGCCCCGATATTCTGGATCCAGCCTTGCTTCGCCCCGGTCGTTTCGACCGCCGCGTGGTGGTGGACGCCCCCGACGTGAAGGGCCGCGCCGAAATCCTCAAGGTCCACACCGGCACCAAGATTCCGCTGTCGAAAGATGTCGATCTGGACGTCATCGCGCGCGGCACACCAGGCTTTTCGGGCGCCGACCTCGCGAATCTCTGCAACGAAGCAGCTCTTGCCGCGGCGCGCGCGGGCAAGGAAAACGTGTCCATGTCCGACTTCGAAGCCGCCAAGGACAAGGTCTTCATGGGCCCCGAGCGCCGCTCGCGCAGCATGACAGAAGCTGACAAGAAGATCATCGCCTACCACGAAGCGGGACATGCGATCGTGGGCCTGTTCACCGAAGGCTCGGACCCTCTCCACAAGATCACGATCGTGCCGCGCGGCCGCGCCTTGGGCCTCACCTGGCAGTTGCCGGAAGCCGACCGCTATCTCACCAACAAGGAATACCTGGAAGGCGAGATCGCCATCCTCATGGGCGGACGGTTGGCCGAAGAGATCTACGTGGGCCACATCAGCACCGGCGCATCCAACGACATCATGCGCGCCAGCGCCGTGGCCCGCAAGATGGTGTGCGAGTACGGAATGAGCAACCTGGGCCCCATCCACTACGGCGACAACCAGCAGCAGCTGTTCCTGGGTCGCGACATCGGCAACCAACGCGAAACCTCGGAAGACACCGCCCGCACCATCGATGCCGAAATCCGTCGCATCGTGGAAGAGAACTACGAGAAGGCGCGCAAGCTCCTCACCGACAAGAAACGCGAGATGGAGCTTTTGGCCGCCGCGTTGCTGGAATACGAATCGCTCGAAGCTTCCGATGTGAAGGAGCTTTTCGAGACCGGCGAAATCTCGCGCGCCAAACCGTCCAAGACCCCGGTCGAAGTTCCCGCTCCGGTATCCACCGACGTCGTCTCCGACGCTCCGGCCGAACCTACCCAGGCCTGACGTGTTCCGTCCTTGGCGTCTTCGCGACCGTGTTGTGAAGCCCAAGGACGGTTTCCCGCTGGTGGTGGGCATCGTGAACGTCACCCCCGATTCGTTCTACGACGGCGGGCGCCATTCCACCCTGGAGACCGCGCTGGACCACGGACGGAAATTGTTGGCCGAAGGCGCCGACATCCTGGACGTGGGCGGCGAGTCCACTCGACCCGGTTCCGATCCGGTGGAAGCGCGCGAAGAAATCCGTCGGACAGAATCCGTCGTGCGCGCGCTGGTTGCCGATGGAGCGATCGTGTCCATCGACACCCGACGCCCCGAGGTCGCCGAAGCGGCGCTGCTCGCCGGAGCGCACGCTGTCAACGACGTTTCGGGTCTGCAGGACCCGGCCATGCTGGAGCTTTGCGCACGATTCCAGACGGGAGCCTGCGCCATGCACATGCGCGGCACCCCTTCCCGAATGCAGGACACCCCCGACTACGTCGACGTGGTCGCCGATGTCGGTCAATTTCTGTCTAACGCGTCCGCGCGCTGGAGCGATGCCGGACTCCCACCGGAATCGTTGTCTCTGGATCCCGGCATCGGGTTCGGCAAACTGCCCGCCCACAACCACGCCTTGGTCGCGGCCACCCCCGCGTTCCGCCGCCGTTTTCCCCTCCACCCTTGGTACCTGGGGCTTTCGCGCAAATCGTGGATCGCGCGGCTTCCCGAGGCGCGCACCGACTCCGATCGACTGGCGGGCTCGCTGGGAGGCGCCCTGGCTGCGATTTCGCTTGGCTGCGACATCGTCCGAGTCCACGATGTGGCCGCCACCCGGGAAGCGTGGAGCGCCTACCGCGCCCTTGGCGGACCCGCCTCATGACGGAATCCGTCAAGCCGATGCCGTCCAACGGAAAATCCGACGACCGCCCGAAGTGGAAACGGATCGCCGTCGCATTGTTCCTGCTGGTGCTTCTGGCGCTGGTGGTGTTCCAGTGCCGGCAAGCGCAAGGAAACGACGATCGCGCCCGCACCCAAAGCCTGCAGGACTCGCTTCGTCGCGCCGACTCGCTGTTGCGGCTCGACAGTTTGCGTCTGGCCCGCTCGGCCGACAGCCTGGACGCCCTCCGGCGCGCCATGGAGGATTCCCTGCGCAGACTCGACAGCCTGGGCCGTCTCGATTCGCTGCGCCGCCACAAGTGGCGCTCGAGCCGAAGCCAGTTTTTGTCCGACTCGCTCGCCCGGGCACGCCGTCTGGCAGATTCCCTGCGTGCCGATTCGTTGGCCAGATGGCGCCGATCGCGCATGGACACCGTTCCTCCGCACGTCTTCGCCGATCCCGCTCCCGGCGTGCATCCGGCACCAATCGACCTGGCGGTGCTCTCCGAAGAGGGCTCGGCCATCCCGTTGTGCGGCCCCGATACGCTCCAGCTCAAGGAGTGCCGCAACTTGATTCGGGTGACCGATCGGTTGGTCGTGTGGATCTCGGCAACCGATACTGCAGGCAACCGTTCGCGTCCCGAACGCCTTGAGTACGTGATCGACCCCAACTCGTCGCGCTGCGGTCCCCGACGCGCCCTGGTGCCTTCACCGGACGGCTCGGCGCTTTGCGTGGACGCCTACGAGTACCCCAACAATCCGTCGCTTCCCCCAAGGACCTCCGTGAATTGGGAAGAAGCAACCGCCTTGTGCGCCAAGGACGGAAAACGTCTGTGCTCGGTCGACGAACTCGCCGCGGTTTGCAAAGGCGAACACGATTGGGCCTATCCGTACGGAGAGCGGTACGTTTCGGGCCACTGCCAGGACGTGGATGGCTCTTTGGCGCGCGGTGTGGCCAAGCCCGCTTGCCGTTCCTGGTGGGGCGCCTACAACCTGGTGGGCAACGCGTGGGAATGGTCCTCCACCCCGTCGGGGCGCACCTACCTGGCGGTTGGCGGCACCTACACCGGCGGCCCCGAAGACAAATGCGGTCGCACCACACGCAGCTTCTTCAAGCAGAACCGCTACGAGGCCGTCGGATTCCGTTGCTGCGAGACGCTGTCCGCTCCCGCTTCGCCCTGAAAATCCGCAATCGCGGAGAAACCGATCTGAAATCGCCAACCTTTCCGCAGCAATTGGCGACACATTCCAAAGACACCTCTCCTGCGATGGACTCACCCATCGTCCGAGATCGTGCACGAGGAGTGCATCCATGTTCCGTGCCATCCGCACCGGATTCTTTCTGTCGTTTCTCGTTTCCGGGCTCTCCCAGGCTGGTGTGGTGACCAATCACGGCGCCCTGAAAGTCGTCAACGCCAAGCTCTCGAACGCATCTGGCACTCCGATCCAACTCGCCGGCATGAGCCTGTACTGGCCTTTGTGGGGTGGCGAGAAATTCTTCAACAGCGGCGCGGTGACTTCAGCGGTGAAGGATTGGGGCTCGAGCTTGATTCGCGTCCCGATGGCCGTCGGTAACGGCTCCGGCAGCCTCTACACCGGCAACACGGCGCCCATCAAGGCAGCGATCGACGCCGCGATCGCCAACGACGTCTACGTGATCATCGACTGGCACGTGGAACAGGACGCGCCCCAGAAAGACAAGGCCATCGCGTTCTTCGCAGACATGGCCAAGACCTACGGGAAACAGCCTCACGTGCTGTTCGAAATCTGGAACGAACCGAATAAGGCATCCTGGAGCGAGGTTCGCAGTTACGCGATCGATCTCGTCACGGAAATTCGCAAGTACAGCAACAACGTGGTCATCGTGGGCTCTCCCGATTGGTCCAAGGCGGTCGATCAGGCTGCGAACAATCCGGTTCCCGGCGACAACATCGCCTACTCGTTCCATTTCTACGCCTGTACCCACGGCGCCAGCTACCGCACCAAAGTGGCCAACGCCTCGAGCAAGATCGCCATGGTGCTCACCGAGTGGGGCACCACCGAAGCATCTGGCGGCGGTAGCGTGTGTACTTCCGAAGCCGACGCATGGCTCTCGCTGGCTAAGGAAAAAGGAATCAGCTGGGCGAACTGGTCGCTGTCGGCGCAAAACGAATCGTCGGCATCCCTCAAGCCCGGAACGTCTGCCAACGGCGGATGGAACGACGGCAACCTGACACAATCTGGCAGCTACGTGAAGGGCAAGATCGCCGAGGTCGCGAAGGCCCTTGGGTCCATCACCCCCACCGACCCGAACCCTCCCGCCAAGGCCGACACCCTCGCGGTTCCCGGAAGAATCGAAGCGGAAAAGGCGTCCACGCTTTCCTCCGGCATCCAGATCGAATCCACCACCGACAACGGAGGCGGCTCGGCATTGGGCTACACGTCCAACGGCTCGGCCGAATACACCATCCGGATCGCAAGAAGCGGCACCCACACCCTTCTCGCCAGGGTCGCCACGGCCGAATCGGGAACCATCACCTTCAAGCTGAACAACAACCAGATCGGCACGCTCGCCGTGGGCACCACCGGCGGATGGCAGTCTTGGCAGACCAAGGAAACCCAGATCCAGCTCAACACCACCGGCGTGGCCAAGCTTCAGGTCCAGTGGACCGGAGCCGTGAACCTGAACTGGCTGGAAGTGACGTCTGGAACGGCAGGCCTCTCCAAAGCGCCGGCCAAACAGGGGCTTCGTGTTGGCCCGAGCATCCATGGCTGGAGAGTCGATTACCCGCAAGGCGCACGCAAATCATCGGTGACCGATCTGCAGGGCCGTATTCTCCCGCGCGAGGCGGTTGGCGGCCCCTGAATGAGGCCTGGTGGCCTACAGGCGACTGAACCCGGCGCCGAAAGAATCCTACCCATCACTGACCACCAATCGCCGGCTCCAACCCCGAACGGCAATCTCAGACCAACCAATGAGCATTCAAGCCTTCGGAGACACGCCATGAAACGTGCGACAGCCATCAGCCTCGGGCTCGCCGCCCTATTGGGCACGACAGCCCATAGCGCCACCGTCGTCGAGAAGCACGGGGCCATGAAGGTCTCCGGAAACCAGATCGTGAACAAGGATGGCGTCGCCTTCCAAGTCGCCGGCATGAGCTTTTTCTGGTCGGCCTGGATGAGCAAATACTGGAACGCGCAGGTGGTGAACACCATGGTCGCCGATTGGAACTGCGGACTGGTCCGTGCCGCGATGGGAATCGAAGGCACTGGCATGTACCTGCTGGCTCCGGCCAACAACAAGACCATGGTGAAAACGGTCGTCGATGCGGCCATCGCCAAGGGCGTGTACGTGATCATCGACTGGCACGACCACAACGCCAATCTGCACGTCAACGAGGCGAAGGCGTTCTTCGAGGAGATGGCCCAGCAGTACAAGGACACTCCCAACGTGATCTGGGAAATCTGGAACGAACCCGACGGCACCAGCGGATCGGGCACCAATGGCAAGGACGATTGGACCAAGGACATCAAACCCTACGCCGAACAGATCATTCCCGTGATCCGCAAATACAGCCAGAACCTGATCGTGGTGGGCACCTCCAACTGGTCGCAGGATGTGGACGTGGCTGCCAGGGCGCCCATCACCGGTTACCAGAACATCGCCTACACCCTGCACTTCTACGCGGGCAGCCACGGCGCCTCGCTGCGCACCAAGGCGAACACGGCCCGCAGCCTTGGCGCCGCGCTGTTCATCACCGAATGGGGCACCTCGGTGGCCAATGGCGGCACCACCGGGACCGGAACATCCATCGCGAACGACAACAAGGTTTGGACGACAGAATCCGACACCTGGCTCGCCTGGGCCAAGGACAACAAGATCAGCTGGGCCAACTGGTCGTTGGCCGACAAGGACGAATCCTCGGCGGCGCTCAAGCCCGGAGCCCCCGGCAACGGCAGCTGGACCGACGCCAACCTGTCGCCCGCCGGCATCTACGTGCGCTCCAAGATCCGCGAAGTGACGTCCTACGAATTCTCCGGTGTGGCGTTGCGCCAAACCAAACTTGCGGGATTCTCGGCCCGATCCATCGCCGGAAATCTGCACATCGCCTTGCCGGACCAGGCATCGGAAGTCCTGGTCCGCGATCTCCATGGCCGCACGGTCGCGCGACACTTCTTGTCGGGACAAAAGGAATTGAACCTGCGCGCCCCGTTGGCGGGTGTCGCGCTGGTGCAGGTGATCGCCGCCGCCGGGACCCAGGCCATCCCGGTGGCCATCGCGCACTGAGGTCGTTGTGCGGCCTCGCTTCGGCGAGGCTCCTGCCCGGCGAGTTGGCTCGTGCTCGTCTAGGGCCTGGTCAGAAGGCGGATGCGGCGCGACGAACTCGTTTGGACATCCACCACCACCAAGCCTTCGGCGTGGGATCCTCGAGTCCAGCCCGCTTCGCCGCGGGCGTCGCACACCAAGGAACGTGACGACAAAATCCGTCCATCCAGGCCGCGCACCGCGACCTCGATCGATTCGCCCGGCGTGGCTCCGACCACCAGCACTCGATCGCCAAAGGTCTCGATCCGCAGACCCGAGGCCGAGCCGTTGCCGGGAACCGAAGCCGTGCCGGTATCGCTCTTGATCAAGAGGCCCACCGGCGGACGATACGAATACAGGTACGGCGTTCCGGTCGCGTTGTAGCGCCATACGGTGTCCACCGAAGGCTCGATCTTTTCCCCGACGCAGTAGATGACGGACTTGGCGGGATCGCGCGTCATGATCTGTCCAACCCAGACCACCTGACCCGCGACGACGGAAATTGGCTCGGCAAGTTCGTGGTGGAATTGCGTCAGCCAGACCGGATTGCTGCCCAGGTCGCAAAACGACACCAACGGAGGATCATCCTTCGCGGCAGGCCTCGATTTCCAGATGCCGACACAAGCCTTGTAGCTGTACTGGTGCACCACCGACTCCAAGCCCACGATCTTCCCCGACGAAGGAATCTTCAACGGAGTCAGCAGCGCGGTCTCCTGGGTCTGGCTGATGTTCAGGTAGGTCTGGTTGCGACCGGTGTACCCGACCCCGTATCCGATCTGCCTGGAGGGATTCGCCTCGAAAACCACGTCGCGCCCATCCACCCGGATGTTGCGCAACCACGCTCCGCTGGCTTCTCCGGTGCGGGATCTCAGCGGCACCGGCCCGGCGTCGGTGAGGCTGTCGCTGGCGATACCAAACAGGTCATCCCGCACCGGTTGGTAGGAGCGCTTTTGGCTGATGCGCTGCAAGCCGGATGCCTCCAGGACCTCGACCCCCATGAAGCTGGAATCGCCGTTGACGGCTTTGGCGACCCTGGAATCGGTGGGCAGGATCTTTGGAGGACGAACCCTCATCACCTGCAATCCCGGCCCCGGAAGGATGCTGTCGAGGCTGAACAATTCGCGATTTTCGAGCATCAGGTATTCGCGCGAACGCAGACTGTCCGTCCAGAGCCTGGCGGATTCCCCCGGCCCCAATCGTACCTGCTGCCTGGATTGGATCTCCATGGGGGCGGCCCACCCCAACAACTCGCGGTTGTAGGCGCTCAAGCCTGTGGGAGCCCATCCACCGCTGGTGGAATAGCTGCCCGATCGCCAACCCATGCCGCGATTTCCGTCCGACATCAAATCCCACGAGCCCACCCCGCCACAGGTTCCCGCACCGGAGTAGGTGTCGTACAAGTCGGGCAATCCCATCGAGTGCCCGATTTCGTGTGCGATCGAGCCCGGGTCGGAAATCAAGCCTTTGGCGATTTCAGGTACCTGGATGTAATGCCGGCTCATCACTCCGCCTGCCAGCCGAGCGACGCTGCAGCTCGCATAGAGGGTGATCGGATCCTTTGGGTCGCCGGTCATCTGACTCGATGTCCCGGTGTGGACCACGATCAAACCGTCGGCGTAGCCCGTTGCGTCGTTGTCGAACCGGGTCAGATCCACGCCTTTGGCTTGTGCGTACAAACCCACGGCCTTCAAAAGCGAGTCCTGGTACGAGTCCTCGTTCACGGCTCCGGACCCGAGCGAATCCCTGGAGAAGCTGGCGGTCATCCAAGGCAGGAACTCGAACTCCACGTCCAGCTTGCCCTTCGACAATTCATTGAAGTACCGACGCACCGTCAGCGCCGGACCCGGCCCATCGAACGCCCTCGACAACGAATCGACAGAAAATGTCGTGTCGCGATCGGGGAAGCGCACGGGAACGACCAGGTAACGCCGCGTCCCGACGATCGGCGCGTTGCCGGATTTTGTCGCGGCCATTCGGGCGGCCACGGGCTTGCGGACGATCGGCTCCGCATCGGGGTCGACGGGAGGAGGCATGTCGGCACCCGACACGGAGAACACGAAGCTGAGCAGGGAAGGGAAGATCATACCGCTCAATCATATCAAACAAGCCGTGCGAAGTGTCGGACAACCCAAGCTTGGAATGGATTCACCCGACACTGCGGAGACCAAATTCCCCACCGCACCCATGTCTCGGGGAGTCGTCCCCTGTGCCGATGATTTAGACCTTTTCGGCCGCCCTGCGCAAACCTTCCACGGCCATGTCGGCTTGCTCGGGTGTGAGCACCAGCGGCGGCAACAGCCGCAGCACGTCGGCCCCTGCCCGGTACACGATGAGCCCTTCGGCGCGCGCCGCCTCGATGAGCTTGCTCGGATCGCAGCTCACCTGCATGCCGATCAGCATCCCCCGACCGCGCAGCTCGCCGAAGGGTCCATTGCCGACCAAGGTCGCCAGCCCATTGCGCAGCCGCATGGCGACCTCGCCAACGCCCTCCAAGAAGCCAGGTCGACCCAGCCGATCCAACACGGCCAATCCCGCCGCCACGGCCACCGGATTGCCGCCAAAGGTGGTTCCGTGGTCGCCCGGCTTCAGGCAATCGGCCACATCCTGCTTCAGAAGCACCGCACCCAGCGGCAGTCCACCCCCCAAGGGCTTGGCGAGCGTGATGATGTCGGGAGCCAAACCTGCCGCGGCGAAGGCGAACCAGTCGCCCGTGCGACCAAGGCCGGTCTGGATTTCGTCGCAGATCAGAAGGAATCCGTGCTTGGCCTTGAGCTCCAGGAGCGTCTTGACAAATTCGGCAGACGGCGCGATCACGCCGCCTTCGGCCAGGATGGGCTCCAGGATCACGCCCGCGGTGTGGGCGCCGATATTCTCCAGCAGCGATTCGGGTGTCAGTTCGGCGCGGACAAATCCTGGCAGCATGGGGCCAAAACCTGTCTGCAGCTTGTCCTGGCCGGTGGCCGCCAAGGCGCCGAAGGTGCGGCCGTGGAACGAATTGGTGAACGACACGATTTCATGGCGCCAAACCGAACCCTTTTCGAACCAGTATTTGCGCACGAACTTGATCGCGCCTTCGTTGGCCTCGGTCCCCGAGTTGCAGAAGAACGCCTTGTCCATGCCCGAACGTTCGCACAGAATCCGCGCCATGCGGCCGTGCAGTTCCGTGAAGTACAGATTGGAAGCGTGTGCGATCCGCGAGGCCTGTTCGTGGATGGCGGCCACCACCAGCGGGTCGGCGTGACCCAGCGCGTTCACCGCGATCCCCGAGGTGAGATCCAGGTAGCGCTTGCCGTCCAGATCCCAGATCCAGGCTCCGTCTCCGTGCGAGATGTGCAACGGTTGGCGCGAATAGGTTCCCAGCACCCATCGGGCATCGTTTTCGCGGATCTGTTCCGGAGTCATTTCCTGTCCTTGGTTTTCAAAATCTGTCGTTCAACGAAAAAACCCCGCTCGCCCGGTGAGGCCGTCCGTGGACGGCGACTCGTGTGGGCGAACGGGGCCGAATTCACTCGCAACCCTACGATTACGCCAGGTTGTGCTGCGGGGTCAGTTCTTCCATGGACTTGCTGTGGAAGATGCGGAAGCTGTTGGCGGCCGCGTCCGGATCTTCGATCAGATCCAGCGTGACGCCGAAGCTTTCCAGGCGATGGAACGCCGAGGCGCGCTCTTCCAGCAGGTAGTCGATGATGCGCGAGTGCAGCACCATGGAGATTTCCTTGGGTCCGCTGCGGCTCTGGCTGCGGCGGATCCAACGTTCCAACGCGGCCACGACGGAACTCGGCAACAACACGTTGCCCGAACCTTCGCAGTGGCTGCAGGGCTCGGAGACGGTCTTGACCAGCGCTTCGCGCACGCGCTTGCGGGTCATTTCCAACAAGCCGAACTGCGAGATGTTGTGCGCCACGGTGATGGGCGCGCGGTCGCCGCGCAAGGCCTTCTTGAATTCCTTCACCAGGCGTTCGCGATCGTCTTCCGACTCCATGTCGATGAAGTCGACCACGATGATGCCACCCAGGTCGCGCAAGCGAAGCTGCTTGGCGATCTCCTTGGCGGCCGTGATGTTGGTGTCAAGAATTGTCGCGGCCTGGTCGTCCTTGCCCACGTTGCGTCCGGTATTGACGTCGATCGTGGTCATGGCCTCGGTGGTCTGGATGACCAGGTGCGAACCCTTGCGGATCCAGACCTTTTCTCCGTAGACCTTTTCGACTTCCGGTTCGATCTGGAATTCGTCGAACAGCGGGGTCTTTTCGTCGTACAAGTGCACGCGGCTGACCAGATCCGGCGACAACTGGCGGATGTACGCCTTGGTCTTCTGGAAGAAGTCCTTGTCGTCGACCACGACCTTGTCGACCTTCTCGGAGAAGTAGTCGCGCAGGATCCCCACGGCGGCTTCGTTCTCTTCCAGCACCAGACGAGGCGCTTCGCATTCGCTGGCCACCGACTTGATGTAGGCCCACTTCTCCTCGAGGATTCCCATTTCGATGCGGAATTCTTCTTCGGATTCGTTCAGGCCGTTGGTGCGAACGATGTATCCCACGTCCGGGAAACGGCGCAGTTCCTGCACCAGGCGCTTGAGCTTGCGGCGCGAGCTGTGGTCGCGGCTCTTCTTGGACACGCCGATGAACGACGTGGCGGGCATGCAAACCAGGAATCGTCCGGCGATGGACAGATATCCGGTGATCTTGGCGCCCTTGGTGGAGATGGGCTCCTTGACCACCTGCACCAGAATCTCTTGGCCTTCGCGCAAGAGCTGGTCGATGGGCTTTTCGGCGCGGTCGCGGCGGCGCGGATCGAAGTCGTCGTCCGAATCGTCGTCGTCGGACGAGACGTCTTCGGGCACCACCACGTCGGCGGCATGAAGGAACGCGGCCTTTTCAAGGCCGATGTCGACGAAAGCAGCCTGCATGCCGGGAAGAACGGAAACGACCCGTCCTTTGTACACATTGCCCACGATACGTTGGTTGTCTGGCTTGTCGACGACCAATTCTGTCAGGCGACCGTCCTCAAGAAGCGCGATTCGCTTTTCGAAGGGGGATACGTTGATGAAGATGTCTCTGCGCAAAGGATGATTCCTCAAAATCTGTATTGAAGTGATGATAGGAACGAGATGTTATGAGTGCTCTCGCTCTGCGGACCGTTCTGCACCATTCTTCCCGTTTGCTGGTATTTCGCATCGAATTGAGCGACCAGCTTCGAGGTAAAGTTATAGGTGGCGTTGGACCCAGCATAAACTGTAGTAACGTCTTCCATCGGGGTGGACGTCGCGGTGTCGGCAAGTCCATTCTCGGCGATCGTCCGTTCGGTCCGATTTTTCCGTGCGTGGGTCCAGCCGCCCCGGAAAGTGATCACCAGGTCGTTGTCCAGTTTCACGAACCACTTCAACAGCTGGATGCCCTTTTTGGTCTGGATCCGGTAGGTGGCGGTGCCCTCGTCGCCATAGTCGTAACTGCGATCCTGACTGGTTCCCGCCGCCACGAAGCAGCGCGGGATCAGCACCCGGACGGTATCGGTATAGAAGCTGGGGAGCCCCAATCCATCCGGGCAAGCACCTGTGAGGGAAATCGCCCTCTTGTTGGTGAGCGTGGAGTGTGTGATGGAGGCATTCACCCGGTTGTCGAAGGTCCAATTCCCCTTGAGCTTGGCCTGGAGGCCCAGCAGAGGCGCGAATCGCCAGGTGTTGTTGGACGAATTGGACGTGAGCCGGTACGGATAGATCTTGCGGGTTTCTTCCCAACTGGTGGTGTTGTTGGCCGTCATGCTCTCGAACCACCCTTTGATCAACGGCACGCGGTTCGCGAAATTGGGCACCGAGGTGTTCACGGCGATCTGCGGCCAGGTCTTGGTGGTGTCCACGCTCCAAGGCTCTTTCCAGCGCTCGTCCCACGAAATCTGGTACGACACGCTGGGCTCCAGGCGAATCTGCACCGTGGGCACCGTGAGCTCGGTCGAACCCGTCACGCGGTAGGAACGGGTATTCAGTTGGTTGGCACGGTCGGCACCCGACTCGGAGGGGAGAGTGTCGTAGACGAACGGGTAGCGGCTGGGGTCGCTCAAGCGCGACGGATCGTATTGGCCGAACCCCGACTTGGCCCGATTGCCGGTGACCATATCCAATGGACTGCGGAACCCACGGGCATCGCCAAGGCCGGTTTCCCAGCGCCAAAGCCCCATCGCGTCCAGCACTTCGCTGTTGCCCGAATAATCCAAGGTCTGTCGCACACCCGATGTCCGGTTGTCGACCGAATACTCCACCCCTACACCGGTCCAGCGCCACTTGTCGAACAGTTTGCTCACCGACTCCAACGGTTTTTTCAACAGGCCCGGGCTGTAGTTCTGCAAGGTCCGGAAGACCTGAGGCGCATCCAACCGCACGCTTGCCCGGAAATTGTCGGTGTGGTCGTGCCGCCAGAACTGCTGGTAGATGGTGTCCTGGCTCCCCACCGCGCCAGTGACCTTCATGGTCGGATCTTCGCGATTGATGCTGCCCGTGGCCTGGTAGCCGCCCGAGGTCGTCAGCCAAGGGAGGATTCGGGGCGAGAGGTCCATGCTGAACCCCACCTGCCGGCCATTCTCGTTGCGCAGCAGTCCAAAATTCTGCAGCATGGTTTCGCCCGGATCGCCACCTGGAGTCCGCATGCGGGTGGTGTCCCAATCAAAGATCAGAGGCCAAGCTTCGGCCAAGCCGGTGGTGGGGTCGAAGAACTTCGCCTCTTGGGTCTGGTTCCAACCGCGCGTCGATTTCACGTTCGAGCTCATGCGCAGAAAATCGAGAAGCTGCCAATCGGTGTTCAAACTGTGGGTCAGTCCGGCTCGACGTTCCGAAGTCCGGTTCATCAAGCTGTCCTTGTCGTTGGCCAGAATCGAATGCGTGCCGTCCAGGTAATCGAGATCGCCAAGGGTCGCCGTGATGCTGTTGGGCCAAGGCTGCACGGTGAGTCCCTGGAGAAGGCTGGGAACCCATTTGCTGGTCGACTTGCCGAAGGGCTTGAGTTGCGGAGGCGCCGCGGGCGAGAAGTCGTATTCCAAGCGAACCGAATGCGTTTGGGTGCTGTCGCGGCGGGTGGGGGCGATGGTGCCTTGTTCGGTGTAGGTCCACGCCAGTTTGGGACGGGCGAAGA
>JBDKGS010000068.1:0-16133 GCA_039798065.1 Fibrobacterota bacterium
TCCCCGCGTTGCGACGGAATTTGACACCGCGGATCCGGGAATCCTTGGCGTGTTCGGAACGCACCACATCGAAGGTGCCGTCGGTGGATCCGTCGTCGACGACGATGACTTCCCACTGGCCGTCCCAGTCGGACAAGGCGGCGCGGATTTCGGCAAAAAGATCCGACAGGCTGTCGGCTTCGTTCCAAGCGGGAACGACCACACTGAGATTCACGAATCCCTCCTGGCCGCGGCGGAAGCGGCATCGGGTGCAAAGAAAAAGCTGACGAGAACGCTCACCACAGCGGGTACGAGCATGCCAAGAAGACTGGTGGATACAGCCAGAGCCAACGCTCCGGAGGCCGCGTCATGGGCCGACAATCCGGGCATCACTCCCGGCAGCGAAAAGAAGGTCTTCTGGGTCCCTTCGCGCAGCCCCCAACCACCGACAGAAATCGGCAACACGGAGATCAGCGCGACGATGGGGACGAAAAGCAGGATCCAAGCCAGATCGAGGGGCAATCCCATGGCCTTGGCGCAAAAGTAGTGCACCAGGATGCGCAGGAATTGGGTGACCACGGAAAGCGCCACGACCTGCGCGACGAGTCCCGGATGTCCGCGGTATTCGAGAAACGCCGCTCTGAGATTGCGGGCGTTGTCGAGCAACGGCCCTTCTCCGAACAATCTTGAAACCGGCGCGATCCAGCCGATGACCCTCCGCGAGAAAAGCACCACGGAGGTGACGCAGAACGAGAACGCGACAATTCCTGTCATCACAGCCAGCTTGCGGAACAAGGGATCGGCATGGTGCATCGCCAGGAGTGCAGAAGCCAACGCGGCGAAGAGCGCCAAGGTGAACAGACCCGCGAAGCGATCGAGCAAGGTGGCCGCAACGCCTTTGGCTCCCCCTTTGGTGTCCCGATGCACCTGCACCGCTCGCACCACGTCGCCGCCCACCCCGGAAGGCAGCACGAAGTTCAGGAACATCCCCAGAGAGTAGGCGCGCAGCAGCCTTGGTCCGGGGATGGAAAGTCCTTGGGCGAAAAGCAGCCGTTCCCACTGCAGGGCGCCAATCCCAACGGACACCACGAGCAGACAGATTCCGACAACGAGCCAGGTCAGATCCAGATGCTGGAGCTTGCCCACGACGGCGCCTGCGTCGTTGCGCCACAGGATCCAGGCCACGAGCACGACGGTGGCGACCGATTGCAGGATGGGACCGAGGATCTTCCGCGCGCTGGGCGAGATGAGCTCGGTGCTTGCAGAATCGGGGGAGGCCTTCCGGTTACGGATCATTTGCCGCCCAAAGCCTTGAGCAGCACCTCTTCGGTGCGAGAGGCGACATTGTCCCATGTATGGAAACGCGCCCATTCCAAGCTGGCTTGTTGCAGGCGGTGGGCCAATTCCGGATCACCCAAAATTTGTCCAACACGATCGGCCATGACCTGCGCATCACCGAACGGCACCAGGAAACCGGTCTTGCCATCCTGGACGGAATCGCACAATCCCGGGACATCGCTTGCGACTACCGGTGTCCCGCATCCATTGGCTTCGATGGAGGTCAACCCCCACCCCTCTTTGAGCGAGCTGTTGAGCGCCACCATGGAACGCCTGTAGAGAGCAATCTTGTCCGCTTCCGAGACCCGCCCCAGGAATTTGACCCGGTCGGCGACTCCCAACGAAACGGCAATTTCCGACAAACGCGGAACATCGTCTCCGGAGCCGGCGACTTCCAGGCGCACGCCGGGAAACCGATCCTTCAACAGGGCCACTGTCTGGATGAGGACATCGAGTCCCTTGTATTTCTTCACGCGGCCAAGGTAGAGCAACAAGTTGGGATCCCGCTCGCCCTCTGCCGGGGGCCCGTAGCCATCCAAATCGACACCTTCGCCGACATCCACCACGTCGCGAATTCCCAGTCCGCGAAGTTCGGCTTGCGCCGATGGGCTGCCCGTCATGACCGTCACGGTTCGGTAGATGCTCGGCACGAGGGATTCGGACAAGCGCACATACAACGCCGCGGGAAGGGAGGCTTCCCGGAAGATGGCCTTGCCGAACAGGTGGTGGATGAGAGCGACGCAAGGCACCTTGGTGAGCCATGGCGCCGCGAAGGCGATCTTGTTCGAATCGTCGACGACAAGATCTGGTTTTTCTTCCCGGATCCAACGCTTCAATCGGGAGTACACGGTGAAGTTGAACGTGGACTGCCCACCCTCGCGCCTCACCACATAGCCGTTCTCGGCTTCGCGAGAAGCGAGACCGGGCACGGCATGGGAAACCAGGACGATTTCCCAACCCTTCTTCGCCAAGCGCTTCATGACCTCGTCGGCATGCACCTCCGCCCCACCCGCAAGGGGGTTGCGGAGATCCCGCCAATTGATCCAAAGTACCCGGCGACCGCTCATTTATTTCTTCGCCGAATCAGGTGTTTTCGGCGCCGGAGCGGGAGGTGCCAAGGTCGGAACCGGTGCGACGGTGGGGGCCACGGGCTTTTGCGCCTGCTGCTGCATCTGAGCCTGAATCTGCTGTGCCAACGCCTGTGCGCGCTGGTCGGCTGGATTCAATTTGAGGGCCTTCTCGACGTAGACGGCCGCTTCGGCAAGCTTTCCGGTTTGGGCCAACATCATGGCGGCATCCAGGACGACCTGCGCGTCGTTGGGATTGGCCTTGGCCGCCTGCTCCAGCACCTTCGCGGACTGGTCCATGCGTCCAGTGCGCTGGTAGACTTCGGCCTGCGCGCGCAGAAGCATGGGTTCGTTGGGAAGACGCTTGCGGGCGCTCTCCAGAACCGAGTCGGCCGACTTCACCATGCCAAGCTGGGCGAACAGCTGGGCGCCGAAGTAGGCGGTGCGCCATTCGGTGGGCACGAGCTTGTCGGCTTGACGCAGAAGGGCCGTGACCTGCGCGGTGCGCTGGTCGGCGCGAGCCTTGAGCGACTGCTTGACAGAATCCGGCACGCCGGGCAGAGCCGCCGAATCGAGCAAACGACGGATTCCGTCACCCGATCCCATCGCCGCCTGGATGGCGATCGACGAGTAGTTGGACTCCAGGCGACGGGTGTCGTCGTCCAGATAGCCGGTGCTGAATTCGTCTCCCGCCATGCCGCGGTACTTGTAGGTCTTGGAGAACAACGCCGTGGTCTTCTCGATGTCGACCGGATCGTTCTGCACCGAATCCTGCAGGGTGAAGACCATGCCTTCCATGCGGCAATACGGAGCGAGACCGAGCATGTTCTCTTCGCCCACGGTGGCTGCGAAGTGGATGGGCTTGCGCTTTGCCCCCATCTTGTCGTTCTCCATCACGATGTGCATGATCATTCGATCCTGGATCTTGATGTAGGGAAGCTCGTTGCCGGACGGGAAGGCCACCACGCGCGGTCCCACCTGGATGGCGGCTCCGGGAGGAATGGTGTTGCGCTCGGGCTGGAGCTGCCGGATCATGGCATCGGACATGGTGATGGGCACCTTGGGTTCGATGTCGCGCATCTGGCGGATGTACCAGTCGGTGTTGATCAGGGACAAGTTGACCAGACGCACGTCCTTGCGGATGTCGTAGACCTCTTGCAGCGCCCACAACGGGAACGTGTCGTTGTCGCCGTTGGTGAACAGAATGCCGTTGGGTGCGCACGAATTCAGCAAGTTGAAGGCGTAGTCGTAGGGCACCCAGTTCTTGGAACGGTTGTGTTCGTGCCAGTTGGAGAATCCAGCCACGACCGGCGACATCAGCGCCAAGGTCAACAAGGCGATGAACTTGGGGCTCTTCTTCCAAGGCGTGCTCTCGGAGCGCTGCCGGAATACCTGCAGATACAGGGCGAAGGCCATGCCGTACAGCAAGGACAACATGACAAAAGCCGGCGTGTAGAAGTAATCACGCTCGCGGACTTCCATGTGCACAGGTCCCGGATATTCCGCGTCTTGTCCTTGGGCCTTGGCCTCCATGTAGTAGCGAAGGTCGGAGAGTTCGGGACGTGTGCCGTCGGCGAAGTTCACGTACCAGAGAATGCCGAAGCTGGCGAACAGGTAAAGGGCCGCCAGGAATCCGGCAAGCAGCTTGTCGCGCTTCCATCCCCAACGGACCAGCCACCACAAGGGCATGTGGGCCAGCAGGAACATCGCGAACTGGGCCAATCGCTTCATGGTCGAGTTGGGAGCATCCACGTACTTGCCCGTATCGTCCTTGACCGCCGACACGCCGACCGCCGCGATCTGGGACGGGATGCGAATCCCGAAGAGGCTTTCGTCGCGTCCAACCTTGAAAGGCAGAAATTGTCCGAACATGTAGCCGCCGTAGCCCATGTTTTCGTGGACGAACAACTGGTTGAGCGGATGCGCGCGCCGAGTCATGGCGCGTGTGAGCGGATTTTCGGATCCGTACTGCTTGCGCTCGATGTACTCCTTGACCTCGCCCCAATTGTCCAGGTCGAACGCCTCGATGAAGGTGGGCGTGCGCTTGAGATTGTCGTAGGTGGACGGGTCGCCGACGACGAGAGGCTTGCGGATTTCCGGATCGCCTTCGTCGATGATGGGGTCGAGCGTGGAACGGATGGGGATGTAGAAGAAGATGGACCAGCCCACGAAGGCGGCCAAGCCGATCATGGTGCCGAGCTTCCATCCGTGATGGTTGGCCGAGCCGCGGTCGACGAAGCGGAAGATCAGCCACAACACAGCCGAAACGCCGATGGTGACCAAGGTGATGAGCGGGAAGTCGCCGGCCATGTACAGGATGGACATCACCAAGGGTCCGACGATGTACAGCGCCCAGAACGAACGCAGACGCGAATCGACCAGCACCATCCAGATCGAGATGATGGGCAGGAACATGACGGTGAACAGCGTGAAGTTGGTCGAGAAGAAACTGAGGTAGACCACCAGCACGAGGATGCGGTCGCCCCACGGGGTGGAGCGCAGATCGGTCCACTCCATCATGAGCCACACGCCAAGCAATGTGAAGAACATGGCGAAGTTGTAGACTTCCGTCTCGACGGCGGAATACCAGAAAGTGTCACCGAAGGTGATGAGGGTTCCGGCCAGGGCGCCGCCCAGTCCAGCCACCCACAGATAGGTGGAACGCTCTTCCTTCTTCTGGAACATCTGGATGCCGCGGAACACCATGAGGAAGCCGATGCCGGCGGTCAAGGCGCTGAAGATGGCCGAGAGCCAGTTGGTGCGCGCACCAAGATCGGTGAACCAACCGAAGAGCATGATGGCCAGACGACCGATGAGGTGGTGGGCGGCCGCTCCGGGAGGATGCGGCACCGCGAAGGTGCGTGCGGCCGAGATGTACTCGCCACAGTCCCAGAAACTGACGGTGGGGGCCATGGTCAGTGTGTAGACCAACAGAGCGAACAGGGTGGTGGCCCCTGCTCCGATCCATTTCATTTTGCGCTCGGTCACGCTGACTCTCCTTTTTTGGGGCGGACGTCGCCCCGGACGATGCGGGCGATGGGATCAAGAAGACCGTTCACGAAACCACCCGACTTGGGGGTGGAGTAGGACTTGGCGAGCTCGATGGCTTCGTTCAAGACCTTGGTCGTGGGAGATTCGGGCACGCGCGTGAGTTCCGCGACGGCCAGTCGAAGAATGCAGAAATCGATGAGGGCGAACCGGGTCGGATCCCAGTTCGTGGCGTTTTGCTTGAGCAGATCGTCGGTGGCGTCCTTGCCCTCCAGCGCGTACTCCACCAGGCGCACCGCGAAGGCGCGGTCGTCGGGAGATGGCGTGAAAAACTCGATGGCCTCGGGAAGGATCTGGTCGAGGGTTTCGGAGCGCACTTCCATCTGGTACAACAGATGGAGCGCCAATTCCCGTCCGCCGCGTTGGCCGCTCATGCGGACTCGATCTTGCTGTACAAATCGGACATTTCCAATGCGGAGAGGGCGGCTTCCCAGCCCTTGTTGCCGGCCTTGCCGCCGGAACGCTGTTCGGCCTGCTCCAGGTCTTCGGTGGTGAGCACGGCGAAGACGACGGGGATGTTGGCTTCGTACGAAAGTTGTCCAAGGGAGCGAGTGACTCCGGAGACGACTTGTTCAAAATGGGGAGTGTCGCCGCGGATGACGCAACCAAGGGCGATCACCGCCGAGTACTTCATGGAGTCGACGCAGCGACGTGCGACGGCACCGATTTCCCATGCACCGGGGACTTTCATGAGGACGATGTCCTCGTCCTTGAGGCCGTGGCGGACCAATCCATCGCAGGCCCCGTCGACGAGACGATCGACGACCAGCGAATTGAATCGCGAAGCCACCAGGGCGACAGGTTTTGTAGGCGAAACAAACGATCCTTCGAGGACGCGCATCAGACAACCTCCAGGCACGGAAAGGGAAGTCAAGTTAGCAACGGTCGAGCCGTTCGGGCAGTGGACAAATTGCCCCAGAATTTGGGTCAGGCCTTCCGTGCGTCCTTTGGCCGTACTCCCCACAGCCGAAACCAGAGCTTCACGAACCTCGTGGTATCCCGCCAGGGGCGGATATGGGAACCAGCGTCGCCATAGACCGTGGAGATATCCACTTTCGCCACGTCAAATCCTGCCCGGGCGATCCGCACCATCGCTTCCGACTCCCACTCGAAACGTCCATTCGACGGAATCTGCGCAAGACGGACAGCATCCAGGTTGTACATCCGGTAGCCGCACTGGCTGTCCCAAAGCCGCTTTCGGGCTTGGAGCTCCAGAAGGAACGTCGTGAGTCGGTTGCTGCAGACCCGGGGAAAGGGCATGCAATCGGGGTGCAATCGCCTGGCGCCGACCACCAGCCCGACGCTGTCGGAAAATGTCGCTGACAGGAACCGACCAGCTTCCTCGGGCAGATGCTGTCCATCGGAATCCATGGCGAGCACCCACCGGAATCCGTCATCGGCCAGCAGGCGCAAGCCGGCTGCCAGCGCGGTTCCCTTGCCTGCGTTGCGCTCCAATCGATGCACTCGCCCACCCGCCGCCAGAGCGGTTCGCGACGTGGCGTCTTCGGATCCGTCGTCGACCACCAGCACGACAGTGTCGGGATGAAGCCTGCGGAGACGACCAACGACGTCTCCGATCGTGGACTGGGCCTGGTAGGCCGGAACGACGATGGCTCGATCCGTTTTGACGGATTTTGCGGAATCCGCGAACGCCGTCAAGCTTCGGAACCCGCTTCGGACAGAATCCGGACGGTTTCGCGGGCCCGCCATTCGTCCAGACTTCCCTCGAATTCCGACGCGGCACTGCCTGCCAGGCGCTCGAGCCTTCGGTTGCCCGTGGATAGGAACGCGTCCATAGCGGCCGTGGCTGTGACCTGCGGAATCCAGCCAAGCCTGGCGCCCAGACAGATCCAACGCAGCCGTGATGACAATTCCCGTCGAGAGAGAAGTCGCGCCGCACCCAGAACCGCCACGCTGCGCGCCACGGCGTCCTGCATCTGGCTACCCCAATGAAGGAGCAAGGCTTGCATGGCCTTTTCCTCTTCACGAACCAACTTGGCGGCCATCTCGGCGAGATTGGATGCGATCTCGACTTCCAAGGCGCCCATGGTGCGCACATGGGTGATGATCACCATTCCCCCATCGTCGTCGCCGACCGGACCCCACGGGCCGCGCAACGGATGTTCGAGGGTTTCCATGGCATCCACCACGCCAGCCATTCTGCCGGTGATCCAAAGGGCGGGAAGTTGCAGCAACAAGCTCGCTCTCAGCCCGGACCCCACGTCGCCAGGTGAGGCTGTGCGCCACCCCCACTCGGGGTCGCGCGAAAGCGGTAGTCGGTCGCGGATCGAGCTTTCCAGACGCGAGGCTTCTTCCAGCGCTTCCAACAACGAATTGCCTGGACGGGTCGCCCACAATCGCAGGTGGTCGCCATCCAACACCAGCAAACCGCGACCGGAGTCCTCCATGGCAAGCCATGGCCCTGGATCGGATGGGTCCGTCAGGTTGGATGGAATGCGCATCCGCTCGACAAGCTCGCCGGCTTCTTCGCTGGTTTCATCGGCCAGCGGCGCGAAAGCGGGATGCAGTCCTCGGACCGAATCCAACACGCGCTCGCAGAAGCGGCGACCTTCCTGCGGAGAGATGGTTCCTCGAAACGGGATTCCCGTGAAGTTGCGCGCCAGCCGGACACGAGCCGACAGGACAGGATCCGTCATGCCGCATCGCGAAATCCACGCGGGGCTTTTCATGGCTCGGCGTCCTCGGTCCGCATCCTGTCGCGAAGCTGGCTCGCCTTGGCGTAGTCCTCCTGCGCCAAGGCCTGCCGCAATTCGTCCTCGAGCGTGCGTCGTTTGCGATCCTTCACCTGCACATCGAGATCGGCGTCCACCGGTTGCCGGTCGGAGCCGTGCAGGCCTTCCACCACCTCGGTCAATTCCTGACGGAAGGCGTCCCAGCAGGCGGGGCATCCCAGGCGTCCGCTGCGACGGGCGTCTTCCCAGGTCCTGCCGCAGTCTGGACAGATTCCGCTCACGGAAGCTCCGTGAGTTCGCCTTGGAACAAACGCTGGCGACGATGCGCGCCCTTGGCGAGTTCCGGATCGTGGGTGGCCAACACGAAGGCCTGCGAAAATCGCGACGACAATTCCTGTAGCGTGTCCAGAAGCTTGTGCGCGTTGACCGGATCGAGGTTCCCGGTGGGTTCGTCGGCGAGCACCACGTTGGGCCTGTTGGCCAAGGCGCGAGCGAGTGCCGCGCGCTGGCGTTCGCCGCCCGACAGCTGGCCGGGACGGTGATGCAGACGTTCACCGAGTCCCGCGGCGTCGAGAAGTTCCCGAGCGCGATCCTTCGCCTCGGCGTTGGACACCCCGGCGATGCGGGCGGCCAAAGCCACGTTCTCGAGCGCATCGAGGTCGGGCAAAAGATGGTGGAACTGGAACATGAAGCCGAGGTTGCGCGATCGCAACCGCGAGAGCGCCGTGTCGCCAAGCTTGGAGGGGTCCTCGCCCGCGATCCGCAAAGTGCCGGAATCTGGCTTGTCCAGGGTGCCCAAGATGGAAAGCAGCGTGCTCTTTCCCGATCCCGACACGCCCAGGATGGCCACGACCTCTCCCGGATGGATGTCGAAATCGACGCCGCCCAGGATGGACAATTCCTGTCCGTTTTCGCGGAAGACCCTGGTCAGTCCCCTGGCCGACAACACCGGTGTTCCGCGGTTTTGAATGCCAGGTTCGGTGGCTGCGTCCCGATGCGGTTCACTCATGGCGGACGGCCTCCACCGGATCGAGTTGGGCGGCTTTCCAAGCCGGGAAGAAGGCGGCGGCGGCGCAGATGGCGACGGCCACGCAGAAGATGAGCACGACATCCGATGTATGGACGGAAACCGGCAGGTACTCGATGAAATAGACGTCGCCTGGCAGCTTGATGAGCCTGAACGTGTCTTGGATCCAACAGATACCAAGCCCGAAGACCACCCCACCCACGGCTCCCAGCAATCCGGCCAGAAGCCCTTGCACAAGGAACACCCGACGCACCGACGCGGCGCTCGCACCCATGGCGCGCAGGATGCCGATCTCCCGGGTCCGCTCCAGAACACCCATGATCAGCGAGCTCGCGATGTTGAACGCTGCCACGATCACGATCAGACAAAGGACCAACACGACGACGACCTTCTCCAGGCTCATCCACTTCATGAGATTCTCGTTCTTCTCGAACCAATCCATCGGACGGATTCCGTCACCCATGGCCCGTTGCAGGGTCCGGCCCACGTCGCGGGCTTGCCACATGTCGGTGGTCCGGATCTGAATGCCGGAGATCCGGCCGGGCGACTGGTAGAGCCTCTGCGCGGTCTTGATGGAGACATATGCAAGGTTGGCGTCGAACTCGTACATGCCGCTGTGGAAAAGACCCGTGACCCGCGCTCGATGGAACATGGGTGCGGCGCCTCCGGTAAGCACTTCCGGCGACGACAACGAGAGCAGAGTGATCTTGTCGCCGGGGATCACGCCAAGGCGCCTCGCCAACCAATCCCCCAGCACGATACCGTGTTCGATGCGTCCCGAGTCCAGCTGGAAGGATTTGAGGTCCATGGCTCCAGCCGTGATGAACTTCTCGACGTCGATCACCTTCTTTGACAAAATCTGATCGATCCCCATCACCACGATTCCATCGGCGGCGTTCCCGGAGGATACGCCCGCTTTTCCGGAAATGAACGGAGTGGCGCCGGTCACCCGGGGATCGGCGCTCTCGACGACCTTGAGCAGCGAGTCTGTGTCGGGAAGCCCGGCCCCGTCGGACGAAACGATATCGAGATGGGAATCGCGACCGATCAATCGATCGCGGACCTGTTCTTCGAATCCGTTCATCAGCGAGGTGGCAACCACGAGCGAAGCCGTCCCGATGAAGACACCGAGGACGGAGAAGATGCCGATCAGGGAGGAGAAACGACTCCGCCGCTGGGCGCCCAGATATCGACGGGCGAGTTCCGTTTCCCAGCCGCGTAGGATCATGTCAGAACAGCGGAGCGGGAGCAGTGCCGCCGATGGCGCGAAGGGCCAGGCGTTCGAGCTCCTTGCGTTCGGCGGGCGCAGCCGAAACCATGGTGGCGGTGAGCCCGCCGATGTTCACGGCACCGCGATCGAAACTGGTCCCGAACTTTTGCGGCGTGAGGCCATCGACGTAGACCGCTGTCATTTCGCCGGAGTGGCTGCCCTTGGCCGAGATCACGTCGTTCACCGTGGTTGTACCCGAGAACTTGCCACGGATGTAGACCTTGAACACGACCGGCTTCAAATCGATGTCCGAGCCGTTCTTGACAGTTCCCGACACGTGGAAGAACGCCTGGAAATTGTTCTCGACAACACCGGCCTTCAGGACCACCGATACCTTCGAGGCCAACGACCCCTTGATGGAATCGCGTGCGTTGGCAAAAGCGACCATGCGAGCCAAGCCCACCTTGAAACGCGGCCCTGCGGAAGTCGTGACCACGAGCAGCGCACGGGTGGTGTCGCTCTTCATGGGAATGTTGCCGCCCTCGGACAAGCTGACCAAAAGGTCCTTGCGCGACCGTTTGGTCTTGATGCCGTCGATCGCTTCCCAATTGGGGGTGCGGCGAATGGCGCGGACCAGGGTTTCGTTGCCCTTGGCTTCGCCGACCTTCCATTCGTCGGTGGAATCGAAGCCAGGCACACGGGACGAGTCCGTCAGCAAAGCGATGAAATCGGCCTTGCCGAGCAAGGCCTTTTCCTCGTCGACGAGCATGTCGTAGGCTTCGTCGAACTTGGACGAATCGATCTTGGAGTAGAAGGCTTGGGCGTGCTGGACGGATTCCGGCACGTTCTTGCAAGAGACCAGGGCGATCAGGGGCAGGGCGAGAAGCAGCAGACGGCGCATGGGAACTCCGCGTTTTGGCACTTAGTGGTGGTGATGTCCGGGGCTGTGGGCGTGACCGTGCTCGATCTCCTCGGCGGTCGCTGTGCGCACACCGTGGATCTCGACTTCGAAATGCAGATCTTGTCCAGCCAACTCGTGGTTGCCGTTGATGACGATGACGTCGGCTTCGACCTTGTCGACCGTCCAGACACGCCAGACGTCGTCTTCCTGGATCTGGAGCATCTCCCCGACCTTGGGATTGCGCATCTTCGCAGGAAATTCCGACTTGGGAATTCGACGCAGCAAGGCTGGATCGTAGTCGCCGTAGCCCTCGTCGGGCGTCAGGGAAACCTTGATCTTCTCGCCGGTGGACTTGCCTTCCAGCGCCTTCTCGAGGCCAGGAACCACGTTCTGATGCCCCTGGAGGTATTCGAAGGTTTCATCGGCCGAGGATTCGTCCAGGATTTCGCCTTTGGAATCGCGAAGGACGTAGGAAATGTGGACGACGGTGTCCTTGGCAACGATCATCTAAGGATTCCTTTGAACGGTTATGGCGAATAAACGTAGTCTAACAGCTGCGTCCGGGAGATTCATGGAAATGCGGATCGCGGTCAGGGCGCAGCCTGCTCCGGTGCGTCCCATTCGTCGGGAGGCAAAGCCTTCCGTTCCGGTTCGGGGGAAGCGGGGACGTTTTTTGTCGGTTGAGGCGCAGTCGGAGCCGGTTCCGGGACGGGTGGCGCCACGGAATCCGAGCCCCCGGTGGAATCCGGCGACGCGGTGACGGAATCCGTCAAAACCGCGGGTCCGTTGTCCCTGGGAGCGTCCTCGTCGAAATCGTTGGGTAGCGGAATCGCCCCGTCCGAGGGCGGCCCAGGCTTGGGGGCCGCACTGCCGAACACCAGGCCAAGGGTAACGCGTTGGCTGGTTCCGAGATCAGGGTGCGCGACCAGGGCGTAGTCCACGCGGACACGATCGGCCCACAGGTATCCCGCACCGACCGAGACGGAACCCCGCGACTCTCCGAATTGCCCTTGTTGATCCTGACCTTGCAGAAAGTCGAAAACACGGGTCAAGGCTTGGATTTCGCACCCACCCCGCAAGACCAGGCCCATGTCGAACCGGAACTCGCCAGCCAAGCGGGACGATCTCAGGAAAAGCCAAGGATCGACCCATGGCCGGGCATCATTCTGTGAAAACGAACTGGAAGCCTGTTGTTGAAGGAGCCCTGATGATTCCCAAGCCAACGCCCCCGCACCGTAGAAATACCCCAATCGGCGCTCGTAGCCCAATCCAAGGACGAGGTCGGCGGGTGAATATTCGGAATACCCGCTGCGCCAAACGGCAAGCCCCCCAATGCCCCGATCCAGTCGGAGCCCCCCGCGGAATCCGTCCTGCAGCCAAACGAGCGACGCGTCGAGCTGGGCTCCACCGCCGAAATATCCGTCGATGTCGCGACCCAACAACCGCAAGGCAGCACCGGCCCTCAGACGCCGATCCCACCAGGTGCGGGCGAACGCGGCGCTGGCGACCCAGTCGGTGGCAGAAAATGTCGAGGGATTGGAGAAATCAGGGGATTCGCCGCGCAAGGAACGCAGGATTCCATCGGCCCCTACGCGCGAAAGCCCCAGCCCCAGAGCTCCGTACGAAAGCGGAGTGGCCATGTAGACTTCGGTCTGCGTAAGCGACAGATCCTCGTAGAGGCTCGCGTGGTGGAAGACGACCTCGGAGCGCTTGATGTCGGCCAGACCAGCGGGCGACAAGGCAAGATGGGATGGATCGCCTTGCATTCCGAGGGAAACCGAGGCCATACCCGCGGACCTTGCTCCTACGGGAAGCGATGCCGCATCGTTGACATTGCTCACCGACTCGAGCGCGAAGGCAGAGACGGAAGCGAGGAGGGCAAAAGCTTGGCACGGAGCCGGAAGACGTGGCATCGTGCCGACAAGATACTCTACTGAGGTGCCATCGCCCCGTCGACTCGTTCACCATCTCCCGATTCGGATCCGATCATCAGCGCATGCAGTTCGCGCAGCACCGATTCCGTCTTGCGCAGCGTCGTCGGCTTGGTGAGAAACCTGTCCGCGCCCGCCTGCATGCAACGCTCGGCGTCTTCGGGGAAGGCTTGGCCGGTCAAAGCCACCACGCCCAACGGCGATCCTTTGGACAATTTCCGGAGAATCCCGATCAATTCGAGTCCACTCCTGCCAGGAAGCCCCAGATCGACCACCGCCACCAAGGGCCGCGTCGCTTCGAACGAAACGATCGCCGCATCGGCATCGTGGGCGGAGTGGACGTCCCATCCATTGGCAGTCAGATGCTCGCAGAGGATTTCACGAAGGTCCTTTTCGTCCTCCACCAGCAGGACCTTGCCAGTCGGGTGGGCCTTGGCCCTTTGGTTTGGCAAGGCAGGAGTGGTTTCGGCGGGAGCCGTCGTGGCAGGTGGGAGTCGCAGCCAAAAAACCGAACCGCCCCCAGGCCGATCTTCGTATCCGACTTCGCCCCCCATGGCTTGGGCGAGCTGCCGACTGAGAGCGAGCCCCAAACCCGCACCCCCCTTGCGCGCGGAAGGATCCAATTGGACGAACGGCTGGAAGAGCTTCGATCGATCCGAAACCGGCACCCCGGCACCTCGATCGCGAACCTCGAATCGGACGCCCCTGGGGTCGTGGCAGGCGGAAATTTCGACTTCGCCACCGCTTGCCGCGTAGCGAAGCGCGTTGTTGGCGAAATTGGTCAGAATCTGTCGGAGTCTCACCGGGTCGGCGAACACGGGAGCCAACCGCCCCTCGGATCCGGCGGTTAGACGGATTCTGTCACGATCGGCCTGGATTTCGAGCGTCTGCGCGGCCGCCCTGACCGCCTCGAGCCCGTCGACAGGAGTCGGCTGGAACGACAGCCTGCCCGCCCGCCCCCTCGCGAAATCGAGGACGTCCTCGATCAACGACAGAAGTTGTCTCCCGTTGCGGTCGGCCAGTTCCAGCAGATACCCCCGGCGCGCAGGGTCGTCGACGTCGTGCAGGGTCTCGATGGCGCCTAGGATGGAGGCCAGCGGGGTGCGCAGTTCGTGGCTGATCGAAGCGAGGAAATCCTCCCGCGCCCGCAACGCCCGGGCGAGCTCGGTGTTCGCGTTCTCCAGTTCGGCGGTGCGCTCCCGGACCCGATCCTCCAGATCGCGATTCAAATCGCGAAGCGCCGTCTCGGCCTCGCGACGCCTCGTGATGTCGGTGCACATGGCGAAGAACCCGCTGGGTGCGCCGTCGGCCCCCAGGATGGGACTCGCCGAGACGATCGCCCAGGCGACCTTGCCCTCCCGATGCGGAAGCCGCCCCTCGAACACCACGGAATGTCCTTCCAGCAGGCTGCGCAGAACATCCAGACGTTGGTCGGAATCCGTCGGCAGCAACTCGAGAAACGACAATTCCTGGAGCTCGGCCGGGGCGCACCCCAGCAGTTGCGCCATGCAATGGTTCGACCAGGTGGTCCGACCGGCAAGATCGGAAGTCCAGATGCCTTCCTGGGAAACCTCCACGATCTGTCGAAAACGCCTCTCGCTCTCCTCCAACGCCAGATGGGCCGCCCGGTATTCGGTGCGGTCCTCCAGCGAAGCGACCCGAAGGTCGGTGCCTGGAATCGATTCCACCGTGATGTCGGCCCAGTGCAACTGGCCGTCCGCATCGATGAACCGACTCTCGATGCGCCCTTGATCGAAGTCGGGATCGAACTGGCGCGCGTTGTGCCGCGCCACGAGCCCGGGAGCATCCTCAGGATGGGAGAAGTGGGTCCATTCGAACTTGCCTTCCAGCTCCTGCCGTGGAAGCTTCGCCATGCGTTCCGCGGCGCGGTTGGCCATGCGGATGCGCCTGTCCGCGCCATAGAGCAGCAGCGCGGTCCCCGAGGCCTCGAACACGGCCCGGTATCGCCCTTCCGATTCGGCGAGGGTCTTGGCCGTGGCCCGCAGGTCGCGCTCCCTCTCTTGACGCAAATTGTCAAGCCAGTCCAGATCCCGTTTGACAGCCACCCAGGCCTCGACCACCTCGTGGAACGGATGGTTGGCTGCAAGGGGATTCACGGCCTCCTTGGCCGAATCCCATGGCATTTCGGAAACCAGGTCGCGCAACTCCTTGGCGTAGCCTCGCAGAAGGAAGCCCGGAAGCGGAATCCGTCGCGCCCGCGACACCGGTGCGGGCAAGGTGTCAAGAACCGTCTGCCCCTTTCCTTCCAGCATCGCCATCGAGGCTTCCAAGGCGTCCTGCCAGTTCTTGGCCAGGTAGATCGGAAAAGGGATCGAGTTCATCCGTCGAGCCAAGCGGAGAAACAACCGGAACATGGGCTTCAGGCCGACGAAGACCACTCCTCTGAGGCGATCGGCGCGCGCAAGGACGCCCTGTTCGTACAAGCGCCGGGCTCGGTGGTCGACACCCACCACGTTGGTGAAGTCTTCCACGAGGACGACAGGTCCCGGCATCCGATCCATCACCTTGTCGATGATCCCCATGCAGACCTGGACCTCGTCGCCCCGGTAGGTCCCCCGCGCTCGTTCGATGACGATCTGCTCGGACAGGATTTCCACCCGCGTGCCGTACCGCAACGCGTCCACCCTCCACTCCGGATGGGACATGAACTTCCTGCCCGTGATGGGACAGATCTCACCGGTCTCGTTGAGGGTGAACGAAGATCCTGCCGAGGCGTTGTCGATGGAATTCAAGTTCACAAGGTTTCCCTGATTTTGGCCCCAAAGCTACCAATCCCACCCATCCCGATGGATTGCGCTTAGATTTCCCGCCCTTCATGGAACCATTGGACCTAGCCGTGGATTTGCTCAAGCGCGGACGCTTGGTGGCGTTTCCAACCGAGACCGTCTACGGACTCGGCGCACGAGCCGACATGCCCG
>JBDKGS010000069.1:0-15966 GCA_039798065.1 Fibrobacterota bacterium
GGATCGCTCCGGTTTCGGGGTCGATCAGGAGCATGACCGACGAATTCGTCGCGAACTGGTTGCGGTACGTTTCTTCGCTTTCCCGCAATTCGCGGGTGAGGGTTTCGGCGATCTTTCGCGCCTGGATCCTGGTGCTCATCAAGGAGTGCAACAAGCCGGCAAGCAGGAGGCTGATGGAAAACCCGCCGAAAAGCACGAACCAGGAGTTGCGAATCTGCTCGTGGGTGATCGTGTGGCCTTCCTGGCTGATCCGCAAGGTCCAATCGTGTTCGGCAAGGTGGAGTTTGGTGGTGGTGCTGCGCGCGAGGTGGATTGGGGTTGTGTCGCTTCTGCTGTTGAACAGGAGATTCGATGGCTTGATCGAATCGCCGTCGTAGACTTCCAGGGTGATGGGGTGCCCCTTGCGACGGAAGTCCCAATGGCGAAGGGTGCCGGCCATCAGATCGGTCATGCGGTAGGGGCTGTAGACCCATCCGATCAATGCCGAACGGCGTTGTTCCACTGTCGCGACCCGTGCGCCTTTGCGGTAGATGGGGATGTAGATGAGGGTTCCAGCCTGGACATCCTTGTTGGTTTCCTGCACCAGCACGACCTTGCCGCTGAGCACCGTGCGATTGAGGTCGCGGGCCAGACTCATGGCGCTGCGGCGCGTGGCTTCCGAATACATGTCGAACCCGAAGGCTCGCAGGTTCCGACCTGTGAACGGTTCCAGGTAGTGGATCACGCCATACTGCGATCGCACTCCCGCTGGGCGAACCTGGAAATCGGGAAAGCCTTCCTTGTGCACGCCGTCTTCGTAGGCTTTGCGGCCTAGCGAATCGAAACTGCGCGCGAACCCGATTCCTTGGGTACCCGGCAGGAAGGAGTCGATCTTGAGGTTGTGGACGTAGGTGGCCCAGTCCCTGCGCGAGACGGACTCGGAGGCGTAGAAGAGGGCGGCTCCGCTTTGCAGCACCTGGATGTTGGCCGCGATGCGGCCTTCGATGTTCTTCTGGATTTCGTTGGCGGCGAATTCGAATTCGCGGTCCTCCTGCTCGATCTGATCGGCTCGGTAGGATTGGAATGCCAGCCAGGAAAGGAACAGGCCCGCTGCGAAGACAATTCCTGTCGCCAGGTTCCGGGATGGACCTTCCAGACGGGATTTGTCGAATCGTGTCGTCATTGGGATCGTTCGGCGAGTAGGGCGGAAGGTCGACTTGCGGCCAATTCGACATTCTCCTTCTTCCTGGGCCGGATCGCAACTTGGGGGCAAAACGAAAACTCCCCCCGGCGTTGCCGCCGAGAGGAGCTGCGATCTTCGCGATTCGAGTCGATTCCTACAGGATCGCGCCGGCTCCGGCGGTCTCGATGCCTTCGAACGCGCCTTCGAAGAGCGCTCCGCTGAGGTAGCGCTCGCCCGAGTCGGGGAGGATGACAACGATTGTCTTCCCCGCGTTTTCGGGAAGGGCGGCCAGCTTGGCGGCCACGAAGGCGGCGGCGCCGCACGAGATGCCGGAGAGGATCCCTTCTTCGGCGGTGAGGCGGCGCGAGAACTCGATGGCTTCGGTCGAGGTCACCAATTCGACCTTGTCCACCACGGACAAGTCCAGGGTCTTGGGCACGAAACCGGCGCCGATGCCTTGGATCTTGTGGGGTCCGGGCTTGATCTCCTGGCCGGCCAGCGTCTGCGAGATCACGGGGCTTTCGGCGGGCTCCACGGCGACCGACAGAATCTGTCTTCCCTTGACCTGCTTGAAGTACTTGGAGATGCCGGAAATCGTCCCGCCCGTTCCCACGCCCGAGACCAGGATGTCCACGTTTCCGTCGGTGTCGTCCCAGATTTCGGGGCCGGTGGTCTTCACGTGGATTTCCGGATTGGCGGGATTTTCGAACTGCTGGGGAATGAAGTAGCGGCCTTTGTCGCTATTGGCGATTTCTTCGGCCTTGGCGATGGCGCCCTTCATGCCTTTGGGGCCTTCGGTCAAGATGATGCGCGCGCCCAATGCCTTGAGCACCTTGCGGCGTTCGATGCTCATGGTTTCGGGCATCACGATGGTGATGGGATAGCCGCGCGAGGCCGCCACGAACGCGAGCGCGATGCCTGTGTTGCCTGAAGTGGGCTCGATGATCTCCATGCCTGCCTTGAGCGCGCCGCGCTGCTCGGCGTCCCAGATCAGGTTGGCTCCGATGCGGCACTTCACCGAGTAGGCGGGGTTGCGACCCTCGATCTTGGCGAGAACGCGCGCGCCGTTGGCGGGAACCACGCGGTGCAGGCGGACCAGGGGAGTGCGGCCGATGGCCAGGCTGTTGTCTTCATAGATCGGCATGGAGCACCTTCAGGTTTAATTCAGAGAGACCAGATCGGTTTGGTAGGAATAACTTACCGGTCAAAATTCCGAATGTCAAGTGGGAATGCAACGAATAGTGGATGATCCTCTACGGAAAAGTGCGATTGCTTGGAGTGGATGGTCTACATTGCCCTCCCGTGCACTCAGATACCCGTCGCATCCAATTGTCCGAGTCCAACTCCGAACACCTTTTCGACAAGGCCATGCGCTTGGCGGTCCACGCCCATGCGGGGCATGTGGACCGGGCTGGCAAGCCCTACCTGCTGCACGTGCTGCAAGTGGTGGGTGGCTGCGGCGACGACCTCATGGCTTCCACGGTCGCCGCCCTGCACGACGTGGTCGAGGATTCCGCGCTCACCTTGCGCGACCTCAAGGAACAGGGATTCCCCCAAGCCGTGGTCGATGCGGTGGACGCCCTCACGCGTCGCGAAGGCGAAGCCTACGAGGACTGCATCGAACGCGTGTCAAAAAATGTCCTGGCCACCAAGGTCAAACGCTCCGATCTGTTGAGCAATCTCGACGTGCGTCGCCTCGCGCAGGTGACCACCGCCGACACGAGCAGGCTTGAGCGCTACCGCAAGGCATGGGAGCGGCTGGGGGGCTAAGGTCGTTGGGGGCGCGCGGGTTGCTGTCCGCGGATCCGGCTCAGCTCGGCGGTCAGCCAGGCTTTGCTTTCCACCACCGGCTTGTCGGGGCAGGCCACGTGGTAGGGCTTGCCGCTCATGGAACTTTGCGTGGCCGCCAGCCGGATGAAATCCTCCGATGTACGGATTTTGTCCTTCTTGCGGAAGTAGTCGCGCTTGCCGCCAAGATGTTCCACCGCCTTCGCCCCTTCGTACCAGGTGCCGTTGCGCTCGAACTTGCATCCCGATGTCTTCAGTGATTGCAGGAGCCGATCGATCTCGGTGTCGGTCGCGGGCGGAGCCGACCATCCCAGAGCCGCGAGGGCTAGGACAATTCCTGTCGGGAGCTTCACTTCGAAAGTTCCAGCATGCGGTCCAGCGCCTCGGTGGCCAGACGACGGGTTTCGTCGTCGACCTTGATCTGGTTCACCACGGTGCCTTCCAACAGGTTCTCCAGCACCCAGCACAGGTGCCAAGGGTCGATGCGGAACATGGTGCTGCACAGGCATTGGATCTTGGACAAGGGCTGGATGTCCTTGTCGGGATGCATGGCCGCCACGCGTTTCACCAAGTTGACCTCGGTCCCCACGGCCCATTTCGAGCCCACAGGCGCATCGCGCAGAACGTCCAGGATGAAGGATGTCGATCCGGCCAGGTCGGCGTTCTGCGTCACCTCGAAGGTGCACTCGGGATGTACCAGAATCTGTCGGTCAGGATCCGTCATGCGCCAGTGGTCGATGTCGGATTTGTTCATGCGCGTGTGCACCGAGCAATGGCCCTTCCAAAGGATCACGCGGGCGCCCTTGTATTCGGCTTCGGTGGCGCCGCCGTCGTAGGTCTTGGGATCCCAGACCGGCATCTTGTCCAGAGGCACGCCAAGCTTGTACGACGTGTTGCGGCCCAGGTGCTGGTCGGGCACGAACAGGATGGTCCTGCCCGGTTGGGCCAGCGCCCAGGTGACGATTTTTGGCGCGTTGGTGCTGGTGCAGACCACGCCGCCTTTGGCACCCACCACCTTCTTCACCGCCGCCGACGAATTCACGTAGGTGATGGGCAGAATGGACAGGCCGCATTCGCCTTCCAAGTATTCGATGGCGGCTTCCAGTTCCTCGTGGGTGGCCATGTCGGCCATGGAACAGCCCGCGGCCAGGTCCGGGAGGATCACTTTCTGGTGGTCGGACGTGAGCATGTCGGCCGATTCGGCCATGAAATGCACGCCGCAGAACACGACAAATTCCGACGTCACTTTCGCCGCCTTGCGCGAAAGCTCCAGCGAATCGCCTGTGATGTCGGCCATCTTCACGATCTCGTCGGCCTGGTAGTGGTGGCCCAGAATGGTCACGCGGTCGCCGAGCGCGGCGCGGGCTGCCTTGGCGCGAGCCAAAGCCTGGTCCTGGGACAGTTCACGGATCGTGTCGAATGCGATGGCCATAGGAACGCCAAGATACCAAGAGCGCACGATGGGTTTGATATCCGATCGGAAAGTCGGGCTTTCAGGGTACCTTTGGATCATGCGTAATTCCCCGGCTTCCACCGCGCCCTTGACCTGGACCGAGGCCGCGTCGACAAGCGATGCCTACAGCCAGGTCCTGGGACGGTTCATGGTTCGATCGGAAGGAATTTCATGTCTTTGGGTTTGCGGAAGTTCGCGTGGATCGCGACCATGGCTCTGGTGGTGGCTGCCAATCTCTTCAATCTGGGAATCCTGAGGATATGGTTCGGATTCGTCCTGCTTCCCTATTTCCTGGTGGTCGCCAGGGTGAACTGGAAATTCCTGAACCTGCCGGATTTTGGCGTCGCCCACGCGATCTTGTTCGTGGCTGCGTTGTTGATCTACGCCGGTGCCAACTTGGTGTTGCCCGACTGCGGCAGCATCGAGCCGTACTACGTCTTTTTCCGCCGCTACGAATTCACCGGTGACGCGGGGAATTCATGGTGGATCTGGACACTGGTCCTGTTCATCGCAAGCGCTCTGCTCACGGTGTGGGAGTTTTCCGAGCTGCGATTGGAGAAAGCCCACCGCAAGAAGATGTGGGCGCAGGCCAAGCAGCGGAAATCGTTCGGTGGGTAGGTATTGACGGTTTTTGACCGGACCTGTTGGGCGGATCGATCGGATACGCATCCAGGCATCATCGGCGGATGGCGACGAAAAAGGCCAACCGGGAAGGTTGGCCTGCGGGTTCGATTCCGTCGGTTGTCGGATTTTGTCGGGGCTAGACCATCACCACTTGCGCCAGATGGCCAATCCGCCAAGCAATGCGGTGAGCAACAGACAGATTCCGCCCAGCATCCAGGCCTGCACCAGGGAAGGATTGCTGTAGCGGAAGACGACCTCGTGGCTGCCGGCGGGAATCGGCACGCCGCGGAAGGCCAGGTTTGCCCGCAGGACCGGAGCTGGTTTTCCATCCACGGTGGCCTGCCAAGCCGAGTACCAGGCGTCGGACAAGAACAGGATGGAGGGGGCGCTGGCGTTCGCCTTGAGCGTCACCTTGCCGGGAGTGTACTCCACGATTTCGGCGGGAAGGGCGGTGAGCGCCGTGTCGGTGGAAGGAGTGAATCCGACCTTGGAGCGATCTTCGTCCAGCAGGGTAACGCGCCGGCGGTGGTCGAAATTTGGATCCAGAATGGTCGCCAGTGACAAGCTTTCGGGCGTGAACAACCAGCCCGGAGCGATCCAGACGCGCGGCAGGACGGAGAGGTTGGGCAGAACTCCTTCGCGTCCCAGCGAGTCCTTGTAGAGCAGGTACTGGACGTTCATGATGTCCAGCAGTTTGCTACCCGATACACCGGTCGGTCCCTGCATGAGGCCGTTGAACACGCCCCCGGTGCGGAACTGGGCGATCCATCGCAGTTCGATGTCGGAAAAGCCGTTGGCGTTTTCGAGGTGGTAGAAGTCGTGGAAGTTCTGCTGGTAGGCGCCGGGGGGCACGTCCATGATGCGGAACTTGCCGGGAAGTTGCGCGACGGCTTCGGCGGCCTGCGACGGCGGGGCCACCTGATCGATGGAGACCGTCTTCACGTAGCGATTGCCCACGGCATACACGTCGACCAGTCCCAGCACAAGCCAAATTGCCAATGCGGCTTCGCGCTTGAGGTCGCCCGACAGCACGGCGCGCAGCACCCACAACGAGCCTGCCACGACCACGCCGGTGCGCAGTATCCCAAAGCGGAAGGCCTCTTGGGCGGCAGGGTTGGCGGCCCAGTTGCGTCCCGACAGAGGGCCCGAGAACAGGCCTGTCCAGATGCCGTAGGGAAGCGATGGAATCAAGGCGAACAGCACCGCGGCGATGCCGACCCCCATGGTCGTGCGCAACAGGATCTTCTTGGTCTTTTCGCTGGCCTTGCCTTCAAGCGAGTCCAGCGCGGCGAACAGCGCGCCCGCCGACAGAAGCGATGCAGCGGCCAACCAGAACAAGATCATGGACGGGGCGCGGAAACGCTTCACGCCGGGGATGACGTTGTAGAACAGTTCGAACAGCGGCGTGTGCACGCCCAATCCAAAGATGATGGACAGGACGCCGATGATCAGCAAGGTGCGCGACCGGATGCTGCGCGCGAAAAACAAGCCCGCCAGGCCCAGCGTGAGCAGGACCGCGCCGGGAGCCTCGGTGTTCATCTTGAAGGGGTTTTCGCCCCAGTAGGTTTCTTCGACGCCGACAAATTCCGGCACGACCAGCGACGGGATGTCTTCCCAATGCAACGACCACGAAGTTGCGTGCTCCAGCGAGGTCTTGTCGCCGCCGTCGCCGCGGGTGGTCGATTTCTCGACGTAGCCCATGGCGGGAAGCAGAATGGGCGATCCGATCCCAAGGCCCAGGCCGATGGCAAGCCAGAATCCGACCAATCTCCCCACAAGCGCCTTGCGCTGGTTGCGCAGCGCCCAGAGTCCGCCCAGCCAGAGCAGGAACACGCCCCAGAGAATGAAATAGACCAGCTGGATATGGGTGGAGAAGAGCATCCAGCCCAACGATGCCGAGATCAGGAGGGCCCAGCGGATCTTGCCGGTGTCCATGAACCGCAAAAAGCCAAGCAGCATGAACGGCAGGATGGCGAGGATCCAGTACTTGCCGATGTGTCCGCCCATGACCAACGAGAGCGTGGACGGCGCCAGCATCCAGAACGTGGCAAGAGTTGTCGAAGCCTGGCGGTCCAACGAAAATTGTCGGCGGCAAAGCTGGTAGGCCGCAAAGCCCGAGAGCAGGGTGTGGATCCAGAAGCTGTAACCCACGCGCTTGATGCCCGACACGATGAACATCATGAGCACCGAGAAGGGGTAGACGCCTTCGCCAGGAAGTGTCTCGTAGACGGGGTGGCCGCACAGCTCGCTTCCCCACCAGACCGGCAGGATGCCCTTCTTCAGGTAGTCGGCGTACACCTGCCACGACGGAATGCCGCGGATCTGGTCTTGCGCCATGATCAGGATGTTGGGTCCCGAAAGCAGGAACGGCACGAACAAGGCCGATCCGAAAGCGACGATGGCCAAGGCGACCAGCAGCCGGGCTTTGAGGTTTGACGGTTTCTGCGAGGTTGTTTCTGGAGGCATCGTTCGAAAATACATCGCACCTTGCCGACTTCCGGAGCGTTCTCTTCTGCGGCTAGTTCGGGGGTGGTAACCCTCGGAGGCGCGGGAGTTTTATGATCTTTCCGACATTGATCGATCAGAAGTTGTCCAGATCCGAGCGAGGGACGTTCCATGAAGCGCGTTGAGGCATACATCAAGCCGTTCAAGATTTCCGATGTCCAGGAAGCCCTTTTGAAGGTGGGCGTCCAGGGAATGACCCTCACCGAGGTCAAAGGATTCGGGCGCCAAAAGGGCCACACCGAGCTCTATCGCGGGGCCGAATACCACATCGACTTCATCCCCAAGATCAAGCTCGAGGTCGCTGTTCCCGAACAGATGGTCGAAAAGGTGGTGAAGGCCATCATGGAAGCCGCGCGCACCGGCAAGATCGGAGACGGCAAGATCATGGTCGTTCCCGTCGAACAGGCCTGGCGCATTCGCACAGGCGAATCGGGGGAGGATATCCTCTGATCTCGCACCGCCCGAAATTTCGGGCGGGGATCGTCGGAATCTTGTTGCTGGGAAGTGTCCCGGCGGCCGCTGTCCCACTGGCTCCCGTCGACGCCTTCGCAAAGGCCTGGAAGAAGATTCGTGGCGCACCCAAATCCGCCCAGTCGGAACTGCGTGCCGTGGCCGCGAAGTATCCCGAGCTGTCCGATCTTTCGCTGTTCGGCCAGGCCGCCGCCATGCAGGTCACCGATCCCGCCCAAGCCATGCGGCTCTACGACAGCCTGTCGGGTCTGACAAATCCTGTCGCCGTCTTGGCGCGCGAGGCCGCCTCCGAGCTGCGCTACCTGGGGTCAAGGAATCCCGACACGACGGAAATCGTCGCATTGGGCGAGTTGCTTTCCAAGGAGCTCCGCTCGCCTGCCCGCATCCGTCTGCGCCGCCGTCTCATGGCCGATTTTGCGCTCGCTGGCCGCTACGACCAGGTCGACAGCCTCTTCCAGATCCGCTTGACGGAAACCGTCTCCCTCAAGGACGTGCGCGAAGGGTTGGCCCTCCTCGCGCCCGATACCGCTCGGTTATCCTCCGAAACGCTCCGGTTCGCGCTGGCCCGCGCCATGTTCGGCATCGACCGCTCCGACACGGCCCGGATCCTGCTCGATTCCCTCGCTGCACGACGGAATCTGACCTCTCCCGAATGGGTGCTGCTGGGCAGGATCCTGCTCGACCTGGGCAAGGCCCCCGAGGCCATCGCGGCGTTTCGCAAGGCAGTGGAAGATCCTCGCGAGGAACAGGCGTTCCTTTGGCTTGCGCGCGGACTGGAACGCGTGGGGCGGCTCGCCGACGCACAGGAAGCGCAGTTGGAATTCGCCCGGCGCTGGCCGCGGTCGGCCAAGGCGCAGGAAGTCCTTTGGGGGCGCGGCATGGAAGCCGAGCGCGAGGGCAATTGCGCCGAGGCGTCGCTCTGGTACAACCGGGTGAAGGATGGCGGCGGCAAGCGTGCCGACTGGGCACGCTTGCGCAACGGGTACTGCTGGTTTCGGATCGGCGATTTCGCCAAGGCGGAAAAGATCCTGGCCAAGGAACGCCTCCAGGCCACCGGCAGCAATCGCGATGCGGCGTGGTATTTCCAGTCGGCTTCGCTCGATGCGCTGGGGAAGGATTCGCTGGCGCGCAGGGAGTACGCGGCTCTCGCCAAGGTCGCTCCCTGGAGCTTCCACGGGCACCTCGCCCGCCGGAGATTGGGCACCGATTCGGCGTTCATCGATTCGATGCGGCTCACGACCGACACCGGTGCGCTGGTGTGGCCGGGCGCGCAGCCGGTCGCCCTGCTGAAGTCGGATTCTGTCGCATTCATCCGGTTCCTTTGCGCCCAGGAGATCGGGGAGGACTGGCTTGTCAGGGAGTTGGGCAAGCAGTTGGACCAGAGCGTGGGAGCCAGCGGAGCCCGCGAACTGGCGCTGGTGTTGTGGATGAAAGCGCTGGGCATGGAACGCGATGCGACGCCTCGCTCCCGCAGGCTTTTGGGACGGTTGTCCATGGAGGAAATTTCCAGGCTGTCCAAGCCCATCATGAGACTGTTCTACCCCATGCCTTACTTGGCGGAAACCAAGCCGTTGCTCGCCAACGACACGATCCTGGATGCCTCGTTCGTGCATGCCGTGATGCGGCAGGAAAGTGGATACGATCGGTTCGCGAAGTCGGGCGCAGGCGCCATGGGCCTGTTGCAACTCATGCCCCCAACGGCCAAGGCGATGGCAAAAAAGTCGGGAATGAAAGGCTTTCGGACCGAGCAACTCACCGATCCCTCCGTCAACTTGGTGTTGGGAGTCGCGTACATGCGCGATTTGGCCCGGGTGTGGAAGGGCCAACTTCCGCTGATCCTGGCCAACTACAACGCCGGACCGGCGCCCACCATGCGATGGATGGACGGTTTCTTCAAGCTCCCGATCGAACAGGCCGCCGAAGAAATCACGTATTGGGAAACCCGTGATTACGTGAAGAAATGCATGGCCAACTACTGGACCTATCGTCTTCTTTACCCGGAGTCGAAATGAACCCCACATGGTCGATTCTTTTCGCCTTGGGTGGGGCAGCGTTTCTTTCTCTGGGCACGGTGCTCCAGTGGTTGGGGCACGAGTGCCACGGACGCATGACCCCGGAGCCATGGAGGGTCGCCGCCCAGCCGCGATGGTGGCTGGGGATCCTGGCGGGAGCCGTGGGGACGCTTTCCTACTACGCGGCGTTGTGGACCGGCCTGTTGTCGCTGGTGCAGCCGTTGTCGAGCTTGCATATCGTGTTCACGGCCATGGCCATGGCGTGGCTTCGCAAGGAAGCCGTCCAAGGGCTGCGCGCGGGGAGTATCGCTTTGGTGGCGTTGGGCGTGATGGCCGGACTGGTGGGCGAGTCGACGGAATCCGTCCTGGTGCCGCCGCAGCTGTGGGGCGCCCTGGTGTTCCTGGGCGTGCTGGTCGTCGTAGGATTGGCGACGTTGCTGTTGCCGCGCGCGTCGGATCGGCTTTCGATCTGGGCCGGTTGCACCTATTCGGTTTCGGCCGTTGCCTGGAAGGGCATCGCCGAAATGGGCGCGACAATTCCTGGCGTGGTGGTCGGGATGATCTTCGGTGCCAGCTACGTGCTTGGCTTCGTGTTCCTGCAAGCCGCCTTCCGCCGCGGAGGGGCAGCTTCGGTGAACGCGGTCGCCACGGGAGTCGCCACGGCGCTGCCCATGCTGGCGGCCAAGTGGGTGTTCGCCGAGCCCATCGGTATCCTCACCTGGATCGGGGCTGCGCTCATCGTGGCGGGCGTGGTGATGGGTGGCTACCGACGCGTCGGGGGATAAGCTCCGGCATTTGAGGTTCAGCCGTAGGCGACGTCTTCCACGGTCCAGTCCACCGCACCCCGCGGCGTGACAACTTCTGACGTCTCGCCTTTCTTTTTCCCGATCAACGCCTTGGCCAGCGGACTCTTGAGCGAGATGCGTCCTTTGGCCGGATCGATCTCGTCTTCCCCCACGATGGTGATGGTCATGGACTTGGGGCCCGATACCAGTTTCACCGTGGCTCCAAAACGCACTTCGCTGATATCGTCGGGCTGGACATCCACCACCACCACGTTTTCCAGACGCTTGGACAAATACCGCCATTGGCGGTCGATTTCCCGCAGGCGTCGTTTGCCGTAGATGTACTCGGCATTTTCCGACCGATCGCCTTGGGCGGCGGCGAAGGCGACCTCGTCGACCACACGCGGACGCTCGACCTCGATCAGTTGTTCGAGTTCGGCGCGCAGGGCCTGCCAACCGGCTTTGGAGATGGGTGTCTTGGGCATTGGTGAGGCACAATGTAGTGCCAGGGGTGGACACGTCAAAAATTCGTCGCAAGAATGGCCATGTCTTGACTTGAACCCTTTTGGCAAGTATCCATAGTGGTTGCGGGGAGTAACCCGCCGGCCGCGTTGGCCGGCATGCATGGCCGTCAGCACGAAGAAATTCCGGCCCATGCAAAGCAGAAATGCTGGTGAGACCGTTCATCGAGAGTGAAAGCGAGTACCACAATGGGCAAGAGAATATTTCTGTTTCTGGTGACCAATATCCTGGTCATGGTGGCCATCACCATCGTCATGTCCATCATCGGCATCTTCTTTCCCGGATTCGGTCGCATTTCCCACGGTGGCCAGTTGCAGCTGGGAGCCCTGTTCGCCATGTGCCTGGTTTGGGGCATGGTGGGTTCGTTCGTCAGCTTGCTGATCTCGCGCTGGATGGCCAAGCGCAGCATGGGTGTGGAACTGGTCGATGGCAACACGGGCAACGCGGATTTGGATTGGCTGCACGCCACCGTGTCGCGCCTCTCGCGCGAAGCCGGTCTGCCCATGCCCGAGGTGGGGTATTACGAGTCGCCCGAGGTCAACGCCTTCGCGACCGGTCCTTCCAAGAGCCGTTCGCTGGTGGCCGTGTCCACCGGACTTTTGCGCACCATGAACCGCGCCGAAACCGAAGGCGTGCTGGCACACGAAGTTTCGCATATCGGGAATGGCGACATGGTCACCATGACGCTCATCCAAGGCGTGGTCAACGCCTTCGTGATGTTCTTCGCCCGCATCGTGGGCTGGGCGGTGGGACAAGCGCTGTCCAATCGCGATAACGAGGAGGAAGGCCCCGGCATGGGCGCCTACCTTGCTCAGATGGGCGTGACCATCGCTGCCGAAATCGTCTTCGGCATTCTGGCCAGCACCATCACCGCTTGGTTCAGCCGTACCCGCGAGTATCGCGCCGACGCCGGAGCCGCGCGTTTGGCTGGCCGCGACAAGATGATCGCCGCGTTGCGCAAGTTGCAGTCCTACCACGAAACCATCGATCCTCGCGGTGCGGAACTCGCCACCATGAAGATTTCCGGCAAGGCTGGCTGGATGGCTCTGTTCTCGACCCACCCCGATCTCGACAAGCGCATCGCCGCTCTCGAAGCCGGGCGTTGATGTCGGATCTTGTCTGGTCGTCCGATCCGTCTCTCCAAGGCAAGATCCCCCAGAAGGGCGCGATGGGCTCGTCCCGCGCCCGCACCGATTCCAGGCCCCAATCGGGAGCTCCCGTCAGGAAGCATCTTCCGAAGGGGCCTTGCGTCTCGTTGGAAACCTCGGGGCGCAACGGCAAAGGCGTGACCATCGTGACCGGCTTGACACTTCCTGCCGACAAGCTCGAGGATCTGGGCAAGTCGCTGCGCCAGGCCTGCGGCACGGGTGGCACGGTCAAGGATGGCGTGATCGAGGTGCAGGGCGACCATCGCGAAAAGATCCAGAAGGCGCTGGAAAAGCAAGGAATCCAAGCGCGCAAGGTCTGAATTCGGCCTTTGATGGCATGGTTGCGATTCCTGTCGTGTGATCCATCGCACAGCATTATTGGCATCTCGTGTAGATCTTTGAGGGGAACCACACCACGTTCCCGCCAAAGAGGATCTTTACAGCCATGAAATCCCCTATTCTTCTCCTCGCCTTGTCCTTGTCGCCGTTCGTCGCGGGTGTCGCATCGGCCATGACCGACAGCCAAAAGCTCGATTCGCTCATGGTAGGCCAGCAGCGCATCATCAACAGCGTCGCAGACGAGCCGCTCGCGGGGAAGAATTTTGGCATCGAAATCAGCCCGCTCCGACTTCTGACCTTTGGAATGGATGACGGCTATTCGCTGGCCGGCACGGTGTCTCTGTTCAGCGTGTCGCGGTCGGCTGAAATCGCCATTCCGCTTTTCTACCGCCATGTCACCAGCAAGAACGAGGTTTTCTACAAACTCAAGGACGACTTCACCCTCGTTTCCGCCGATGTCCAATACCGGCAATTTCTGGGACACACCCAGAACGGCTTCTACCTCTCGGCGTTCGGGAAACTGTCCAATCTGGATGGATACAAGTCGCAGACCTACACCGAGATCTACCAGGATTCGATCGCCCCCCAGAAGATATCCCGGACAAAATTCGGCATCGGCATGGGCCTTGGCTACCGCATCTTCTCGCATCGCGGGCTGTACTGGGGCGCGGGAATGACCATCGGTCGTTTCCTGAGCGGCAAGGAAGACGAATTCCGCAGCGGCGACGCCATCTACAACGACGACCACCAGCTCATCTTAGACGTCGAATTCCTGAAGGTCGGCTGGGCGTTCTGAGTCGATCTCCGGGAGCCTGAAGCGCCGAAGCGTCCAAAGGGCTGTCCCGCGGATTTCTCCGTGGGGTCCGCTTTGACAGTTTTTGACATCAGTGGATCCGCAGCACGATCCGTCGGTTGCGGGCCTGGTTGTCGGGGATGCCCACGCCCGAGCTGTCCGTGTTGGGCACCTTCGGCTTGGTATCGGCGTAGCCTGCGGCCTTGAGGCGGTCGGCCGAGATGCCTTCGCCGATCAGGTACTTCACGATGTTGGTGGCGCGGTTCACCGACAGTTCCCAGTTCGACGGAAATTGCAACGACTTGATGGGCACGTTGTCGGTGTGCCCTTCGATGTCGATCTGGAAGTTGTAGTAGGTGATCCCCTTGATGGCCCCGGTGACCTTGTCCAGGATGGCCCCCGCGTCGGGATTGAACTCGGCCTTGCCCACCTGGTAGAACGCCGAGCTCGAAAACTCGAGCACGATCCCTTCGCTGTTCTGGTCCACCGAGACGTTGCCGGCCTTCTTCTCTTCCGATAACAGCGAATCCAGATCGTACTTGATCTCGGCGATGGGCGTGGGTGTTTCCTTTTGCTTTCCCACATCGGCTCGTAGGCCCTTCTTCATCTGCTCGAACAGCCCCATGTCCACCTTGGAAATCGACGCCATCGCCAGGAAAAAACACATCAGCAGGGTCACCATGTCGGCGTAGCTGATGAGCCAGTCTTCTTCGCCCTGCCCCTCGTTCCCCTCGTGGACGCGGTAGCGGTTGTGGTGCTGGTTCAGCGCCATGTCAGAATTTGTCCGATGGCGTGTACTGGTTCTTGCGGTCCAGGAACGAATTCAACCGGTCCTGCACGTACATGGCGGGGCGGCGCTCCACCAACAGGATCACGCCTTCCAGGATCAGGTAGTGGCGGAACCGTTCGATGGACAGAATCTGTTTGGCCTTGGCCGCTCCCGGCAGGAAGAAGAAGCGCGCGAACAGCAAGCCGTACAGCGTGGCGGTCAGCGCGAGGGCCAGGCCGGGGCCCAGTTTCGAGGGATCGGACAGTTTGCCCAGCATGGTGATGAGCCCCAGCAGCGTCCCCACCAGGCCCAGCGCGGGAGCGTTGGAGCCCATCGAATTCAGGATGTGCGATTCCTGCAGCCGTCGGAAGTAGTGCTCCTCGATGTTGGTGCTTCCGAAGTTGCGAAGATCGTCGGGCTGGTAGCCGGTGCTCGCCAGCTGGAAGATGTATTGCATGAAGCCGTCCTTGGCTTCCTTGGACAGGGAATCGAAGGCCGTGTTGCCTTCGTCCTGCACCTTGCGCGACCAGTCGCTCATGTTCTTCACGTCGTTGCGCAGCGACTTCGGCGTGATGGGCTGGTGCATGTAGATCTTGAGCAAGGCAAGCAGCGCCCCGGCGGCATATTTTGTCCGGTACCCGATCAGCGTCACGGTCACGCAGCCGCCGACCACGATCAGGAAGCTGGGAAGGCTCAGGTACACCGACCAGTCGTCGGTCTCGTGGTGGATGCTGAAGGCGAGGATCGCCACGCTGAGCACGATGCCGATCAACGACGAAAACGAGATCATCGTGACAACTCCTGTCGGGGTGCGACCGCCGAATCGAGCATGGCCGAAAGCCCTGGGAAATCGGGATCGAGCTCGCGCGCTTGCGACCAGCTGCGCATCGCGCCTTCCTTGTCCTTGCGTACCCAGGCGATGGATCCGGCCAGCGCCAGGCCTTCGGCGGTGGGCTTGAGTTCATTGGCGCGACGGGCCTTGTCTTCGGCTTCCGCGTAGCGACCCGCGTAGAACAGCTCCTGCGCTTTGCGGATGTGGCTCACCACCTTGCGCAAGGTCGAGTCGGGCGTCTTGTTGGTGGTGATGGTCACGGTCGAATCGACGATGCGTCGCACGCGCATTGTGCCCGAATCCTCGGGCTGTGCAGCGGCTTGCCTTCCAGAAGCGCCACCGGATGTCACGTTCACCACCACCGGCTGGCCCGTGGGGCTGTTCTGCGCTTGCGGCGAAGTCGGTGCGTAGGGCGAGCCCGCCGGGGCATTGCGCCAGGCCGTGTCGGTTTTTGTCCGCGAACCGCTCATCTCGATCTGCACGTCGTTTTCCGACAGATCCAGCTGCAGCGAAGCCTTCGAAGACTTGTTGCCGTACTCCAGGGTGAGGATGGTCGGTTTGCGCGGTGGGTCGGGGTCGGGTGCCGACTTGAACGGCTCCATGGGCGGCGTGTAAGGCTGGCCCGCGCAACCGCACACGACAAGAATTGTCGCCGCGAGAAGAAAGCCACTCCGGAGAAAAAATCCCGTTCCGGTGGAGTCAGACGCCGCGGCGGGGGTGTCCTTCGACAGAGGCGTCCGCGTCGGGACGCCGTCCGAGAAGG